>UQHJ01000007.1 GCA_900540885.1 uncultured Prevotella sp. | reverse complement strand
CATCGAACCCCAAGTTGGCAATGCCGACGCGGGGACGCGTCGCCCCCAGGTGAGGACCCGCCCCCCAATTAGGCAGATAGATTGCAGTTTACGTAAATGCTAATGAGTACACTTATAGTTCCTATAAGACACCTTGTGCCATCATGGCACGGGCAACCTTCATAAAACCAGCGATGTTGGCCCCTTTGACAAAGTTGATTTGACCGTTAGACTCCGTTCCGTAACGTAAGCATTGGTCGTGAACGGCACTCATGATATGGTGTAGTCGTTGGTCAACCTCGTTTGCTGTCCATGAAATGTGCATGGCATTTTGCGTCATTTCAAGTCCAGAAGTTGCGACACCGCCTGAATTGACTGCCTTACCTGGAGCGAAAGGCATATTGTGTGCAATGAAGTAATCAACGGCTTCGGCTGTACAGCCCATATTGCTCACCTCGGCTACGAGACCAACGCCATTGTCACAGAGTTGTTTGGCATCTTCAAGGTTCAACTCATTCTGTGTGGCGCAGGGCAGTGCAATGTCAACATGTTGCTCCCAAGGCTTTTTGCCAGCGAAGAAGGTTGCTTCAGGATAGCGCTCAGCGTATGGTGACACAATGTCGTTGCCCGACATTCTAAGTTCAAGCATATAATCAATCTTATCACCGCTCACACCTTTGGGATCGTAAATGTAACCATCAGGCCCGCTAAGTGTTACAACCTTAGCTCCCATTTCTGTGGCTTTTTTGACAGATCCCCAAGCAACATTGCCAAAGCCTGAAACAGCAATGGTTTTACCACTAATATCTTTGCTGTAATCTGCTAACATTTGGCGAACAAAGTAGAGGGCACCATAACCAGTTGCCTCGGCTCGTAAGATAGAACCTCCAAATTCAAGGCCTTTGCCAGTAAAGGTCCCAGTGTGTTGGTGAGTGAGTTTTTTGTACATACCAAACATGTATCCGACTTCGCGTCCTCCAACTCCGATATCACCTGCTGGTACGTCTTGGTCAGGGCCTAAGTTGCGCCAAAGTTCCAGCATAAAGGCTTGACAGAAACGCATGAGTTCGGCTTCGCTTCGTCCGCGTGGTGCAAAGTCGGACCCGCCTTTTGCGCCTCCCATCGGTAGGGTAGTGAGAGCATTCTTAAAGGTCTGTTCAAATCCTAAGAATTTTAAAATGCTGAGATTAACTGAGGGGTGAAAACGTATGCCTCCTTTGTATGGGCCAATGGCGTTGTTGAACTGTACACGGTAGCCTAGATTGACGTGTACTTCACCTTGGTCGTCAATCCATGGCACGCGGAAAGTGATGATGCGATCAGGCTCAACAAGGCGTTCGATGAGCTTAACCTGTTCAAATTCAGGGTGTTGGTTGTATACATCTTCAATTGATAGAAGAACTTCATGGACGGCTTGTAAGTACTCTGTCTCGCCTGGATGCTTGGCTTCGAGTTGTAGTTTGATGTTTTCTGTTTTCATGATATAATTGGTTGTGTTATCGCTTTACTGTACAAATGTAAGTAAATGAAGCAATATCCGAACCGAATTAAGTGTAAAACATTCTTGTGTTATGCTGTAAAGCATGTCAGAACGAACATTTTTATATTTTGAGGGATTGTACAATGCGTTTGTAATGACAGAGAAGGCGAAGCTTGTAAGCGTTAAACAGTTGTGAGTGAATAGCGAAGCGGTGTATTTACATATTAGTGTATAAAAGAAGATTTAGTTTACAAAGTGTAATGTAAAACGATAGAATGTATAGAAATATGAAATTTTTTTAAACATAAAGCGTTATTTTGAAATGAATATTGTATTTTTGCAAAGAAATAGGAAGTAATACGTAACAAAGGTGAAACTTGTCACAGTATGGCTACCTATATATAATTTATAGGAAAGTATAAAGCACAATAACATACAAGGACATTATGCAAATAAGTAACAGACTTAATGAAGGGTTGTATCGTTCAGAAAACGAGCACGATGCCTGTGGCGTTGGCATGATAGTCAATATTCATGGCAACAAGAGTCATGAATTGGTTGACTCTGCTTTGAAAGTCCTCGAGAATATGAAGCATCGTGGTGCAGAGGGTGCAGACAATAAGACTGGTGACGGCGCTGGTATTATGTTACAAATACCGCACGAGTTTATATTGCTTCAAGGCATTCCAGTGCCTGAAAAGGGATGTTATGGTACGGGGTTGCTCTTCTTGCCAAAGGACGAGACGACTCAGGGAGACATTCTTCGCGTCTTTATAGAAGAAGTTGAGCGTGAGGGATTGACACTGATGCACTTACGCGCGGTACCTACCAATTCCGAAATTTTGGGTAAGGACGCTTTGTCTACAGAGCCAGCGGTGAAACAGGTGTTTATAACGGGTGGTGATGCAGAGTCGTTGGAGCGCAGATTATATCTAATACGTAAAAGAGTAGAAAAGCGCATAACGAACAAAGACTTTTACGTTTGTTCGCTTTCGTCAAAAAATATTGTATATAAGGGTATGCTCTCTTCTACACAGTTGCGCGAGTATTACCCAGATTTAACGCAACCTTACTTTACGAGTGGTTTGGCTATCGTTCACTCACGTTTCTCAACCAACACATTCCCGACATGGGGGTTGGCACAGCCATTCCGCCTTTTAGCGCATAATGGTGAGATTAATACCATTCGTGGTAATCGTGCTTGGATGGCAGCTCGTGAGTCGGTGCTTTCAACCGAGACTTTAGGCGACATTAGCCAATTGCGTCCTATCATTCAGTCAGGCATGAGCGATTCAGCCTCGCTTGATAATGTGCTTGAGTTTTTAGTGATGTCGGGACTAACGTTGCCGCATGCTATGGCAATGTTGGTGCCTGAAAGTTTTAATGATAAGAACCCTATATCAGAGGACTTGAAAGCCTTCTATGAATATCACTCTATCTTAATGGAGCCATGGGATGGACCTGCTGCGTTGCTCTTTAGCGATGGTCGTTATGCTGGCGGTATGCTCGATCGTAATGGATTGCGTCCTGCACGTTACCTTATTACGAAGAATGACACAATGGTGGTAGCTTCAGAGGCTGGTGTAATCAATTTTGAAGCTACTGATATAAAAGAGAAAGGACGTCTGCAGCCAGGCAAGATATTATTGATTGATACGCAGGAGGCAAAGGTGTACTATGACGGTGAGTTAAAAGAACAATTAGCAAAAGCCTATCCCTATCGCCAGTGGTTGTCAACCAATCGTATAGAATTAGACGAACTGAAGAGTGGCCGCAAGGTGGAGAATTCAGTAGACGACTTTGATGTTCGTCTTCGTGTCTTCGGTTATACGCGTGAGGACATAGAGCGCACCATTACACCTATGGCAACGAACGGTAGTGAACCTATCGCTTCAATGGGTAATGATACGCCATTAGCTGTGCTGTCAGAGCGTCCACAATCGTTGTTTAGCTACTTCCGTCAACAGTTTGCTCAAGTTACTAATCCTGCTATCGACCCCATTCGTGAGGAGTTGGTCATGTCGTTGACAGAATACGTTGGGGCTGTAGGCATGAACATACTCTCTCCCAACGAGAGCCATTGTAAAATGGTGCGTTTGCCACAACCTATATTGACAAACCGACAGTTAGACATACTTTGTAACATTCGCTATAAGGGCTTCAATACTGTAAAGTTGCCAATGACGTTTGAATCGGCAAGGGGAGCGCAAGGCCTTAAGGAAGCACTAGACAATCTGTGCCGCATGGCAGAGCAGAGCGTTAATGATGGTATTAACTATATCATTTTGTCAGACCGTGGTGTAGACGAAAGTCATGCTGCTATCCCATCACTATTGGCCGTAAGCGCAGTTCATCAGTATCTGATTTCGGTGCAAAAACGTATGGAGACAGCCCTTGTCGTTGAAAGTGGTGAAGCGCGTGAAGTCATGCACGCAGCTCTTTTGATTGGTTATGGTGCAAGTGCAATTAATCCATATATGGCCTTTGCTGTGCTTGACGATTTAGTAAATCGTGGTGAAGTACAGATGAATTACGAGACGGCAGAGAAAAATTATATCAAAGCTATCTGCAAGGGACTGTATAAGGTGCTCTCCAAGATGGGTATCAGCACTTTGCGTTCCTATCGCGGTGCACGCATCTTTGAGGCAATAGGTTTGGGCGAAGACTTGTTGCGAAGCTATTTTGGCACGGATGCGAGCACGATTGGTGGTGTACATCTTGACCAAATCGCACGTGATTATGTCAAGTTCCATGATGAAGGTTATGCACCTTGTTATGAAGACAGAGAGTTAGAGGGCCTATTGCCTTATGCGGGTTTGTTTAGCTACAGAAAGGACGGTGAACAACATGCGTGGAATCCTGAAACGATTTCAACTCTTCAATTGGCTACTCGCTTGGGTAGTTATAAGAAGTTTAAAGAGTTCACCCAATTAGTAGATCATAAGGACAAAGCAATCTTCTTACGTGATTTCTTTGACTTTAAGCTAAATCCAATCCCTATAGACGAAGTAGAGTCCGTTGACGATATTGTAAAGCACTTCGTAACGGGTGCGATGTCGTTCGGTGCTATCAGTAAGGAGGCACATGAGGCTTTGGCTCTGGCCATGAATAAGTTAGGAACTCGTAGTAATACGGGCGAAGGAGGTGAAGACAATGAGCGCTTCCACGAGACGTTTGATGGCATATCGCTTTGCAGCAAGACAAAACAGATTGCTTCAGGTCGTTTTGGCGTGACAACCGAGTACTTAGTAAATGCTGAAGAAATTCAAATAAAGGTGGCACAAGGTGCTAAACCTGGTGAGGGTGGCCAGTTGCCTGGCTATAAAGTAAACCAGATTATAGCTAAGACGCGTCACTCTATACCAGGCATTTCGCTTATTTCGCCTCCACCACATCACGATATTTATTCAATTGAAGATTTGGCTCAGCTAATCTTTGATTTGAAAAACGTTAACCCCAAGGCTCAGATTAGCGTAAAGTTGGTAGCGGAGAGTGGGGTAGGAACGATTGCTGCTGGTGTAGCAAAAGCAAAGGCCGACTTAATAGTTATATCAGGTGCTGAAGGTGGTACAGGAGCTTCGCCTGCCTCTTCTATGCGCTATGCTGGTATTTCACCCGAAATAGGCTTGTCAGAAACGCAACAAACGTTAGTGTTGAATGGCCTTCGTGGTCAGGTGCGTTTACAGACAGATGGTCAGATAAAGACAGGGCGTGACGTAATATCAATGGCATTGCTCGGAGCTGAGGAGTTTGGTTTTGGCACGACTGTGCTGATTGTCTTAGGTTGTGTAATGATGCGTAAGTGTCATGCCAATACTTGTCCTGTTGGTGTAGCCACACAAAATCCTGAGTTGCGTGAACACTTCCGTGGTCATTATGAATACGTTGTAAACTACTTCCGCTTCTTGGCACAAGAGGTACGTGAATATTTAGCTGCAATGGGCTTTCGCCACTTTAGTGATATTGTGGGCCGTTCTGATCTTATAACGATTCGTGAAGCAGAGGCTAATACAAAGGCTGCAACGCTCGATTTCAGTCGTTTACTTCACCGCGTCAACAACGATGCTGCGCTTCATCACGTCATTGCACAGCACCATGATATTGAAAGCGTAATGGATCAGTCTATATTGAAAGCTGCTTCGCAAGCTATCGAAAGTCAGAAAGACGTATCACTTGAGTATGCGATAGGCAATACTGATCGATCTGTTGGCGCTATGCTTTCAGGCGTTGTCGCTGCTAAGTATGGTCAGAATGGACTACCTGACGAAACGATAAATATTAAGTTCAAAGGTTCTGCAGGTCAAAGTTTTGGTGCTTTCCTTACTAAGGGAATTAGCTTTAAGCTTGAGGGCGAAGCTAATGACTATTTGGGTAAGGCACTGAGCGGTGGTCGCATATCGGTTATGCCTCCAGTTCGTTCAAGCTTTAATGCAGAAGATAATACCATAGCTGGCAACACTTTGCTCTATGGTGCTACGAGTGGTGAAGTTTATATTAATGGTAAGGTAGGCGAACGCTTCGCTGTGCGTAATTCGGGTGCAGTAGCTGTAGTCGAGGGCGTTGGTGATCACTGCTGTGAATATATGACAGGAGGCCGCGTTGTCGTACTTGGTGAAACAGGACGTAACTTTGCTGCAGGTATGAGTGGCGGTGTAGCTTACGTTTGGGATAAGCATCATAACTTTGACTACTTCTGTAATATGGAGATGGTTGAGCTTTCGTTGATAGAAGACTCAGCATCGCGAAAGGAACTACACGAGCTCATTCGCCAGCATTATCTCTACACTGGTTCACAATTGGCACGTACAATGCTCAATGATTGGAGCCATTATGTTGATGACTTCATTCAAGTAACTCCTATTGAGTACAAACGTGTATTGGCTGAAGAGCAAATGCGTAAGTTGCAGCAAAAGATAGCTGAGGTTCAGCGTGATTATTAATCGTTCAGTAAGTTCCTTTTATTTAAGGAACTTACTAAACGTATCAGTATTCTTACTAAAAAATAAAACATAATAACTCATTAATTCATAACGAGAATTATGGGAAATCCTAAAGCTTTTCTATCCGTTCCCCGTCAAGAGGCTGGCTATCGTCCCATTCACGAACGTGTGGCGGACTTTGGCGAAGTGGAACAAACACTCAATACAAGTGAACGCCGATTGCAGGCATCGCGCTGCATGGATTGTGGAGTGCCTTTCTGTCATTGGGCATGCCCATTAGGCAATCGCCCACCAGAATTTCAAGATGCCATTTACAAAGGTGAATGGCAAATGGCTTATGATATTTTAACTGCTACTAATGACTTCCCTGAGTTTACGGGACGTATTTGTCCTGCATTGTGTGAAAAGAGTTGCGTGCTGAAGCTCTCAATGAATGCACCTGTAACGATTCGTGAAGACGAATGCTCTGTGATTGAAGCCGCTTTTCGTGAGGGGTATATTAAACCACAGACGTTTGTGCGTAATGGAAAGAAGGTGGCAGTCGTAGGTTCTGGACCTGCAGGACTTGCAGCTGCCAATCAGTTAAATCATCGTGGATACGAAGTTACGGTGTTTGAACAACATGAGTACGTTGGTGGTTTGTTATATTTTGGCATTCCTAACTTTAAATTGCAAAAGGCGGTGATTAATCGCCGCATTAAAATTATGGAGGCTGAGGGAATTACATTTAAGGTGAATACTCCCATAGATGTAACTCAACTGCCCGAAGGGTATGATGCCTACTGCATTTGTACAGGCACACCACAGGCTCGCGATTTAAATGTGTCAGGACGTGAACTCAAAGGGGTTCACTTTGCGCTTGAACTCTTGTCACAACAAAATCGAGTACTCGCAGGCCAAACATTTTCAGACGACGAACGTGTAACGGCTAAAGGGAAGCGCGTATTGGTAATCGGTGGTGGTGACACGGGTAGTGACTGTATTGGTACTTCTAATCGTCAAGGTGCAGTAAGTGTTACACAGATTGAAATTATGCCTAAGCCACCAGTTGGACATAATCCTAATACACCCTGGCCGCAGTGGCCCATGGTGCTTAAGACATCTTCAAGTCATGAAGAAGGCTGCGAACGTCGTTGGTTACTAACGACCAATAAATTTATTGGAACGGAAGACGGATGTGTCTGTGGTGCCGAGGTTGAAGAAGTAGAATGGCAACCTAACCCAGAAGGAGGACGTCCACTTATGGTACCAACGGGCAAGAAAGAAGTGATAGAATGCGATATCGTATTTTTGGCAATGGGTTTCCTCCGTCCGCAACAGCCAGCATTTGCATCAAATGTTTTTGTAGCAGGTGATGCTGCAACGGGTGCAAGTTTGGTCGTTCGCTGTATAGCGGGAGGACGAAAGGCTGCCAAACAAGTAGACGAATATTTGAACCGTAAGTAAGAGATTGTACAAGAAGTAGCTAAACATGGATTGGATTGCTAAACAATACAAGATTCAATAGCTACTCGAATTTTGTTAATGTAAATAAAGTTTCCTCCCCCCATTATTTAGGGGAAGGAAACGTAATCGTATCCTCGATGCCGCCTTGTCCACTTTTATTCATCATTATACCTTTGCTGACATTAAATTATCAAGCGTCTTGAGTGATACAAGTGGTGCGACGGCAGTCAAACTGATAAATATGCTATGTCATGGCCGTTGCCAGTATACAAAAGAAGAAATGTTGGAAGCATGTACTGGTTGTTTAGATGAACATAAGGTTAACATGCTGGGTGAGATTCGCGAATGCAATGCTTCGTTGGATACAGCGTGAATATTTCGAAGTAACAGTTTTTGCAACACAGCGTACTTGGGATAAAGATGTTCTTTACACAGCGGAGCTTCACATCTATCTTGATGACCTGTACACTATCGTTCGCAATAAGGATTCACAGGGTTGCAAGGGTGTAATCATAGTAGTAGTTAAAGGAACGAATCCTGCTGACGTACTGAAGGTTCTCCTGTAACTATCTGCAGATAAGCGTGAAATGGTTGAAATAGCTTAGCTTCGATAAGTCTAACGATAATTTGCGAAACTTCGCAAAAACTCATTGAACTTTCCCAATCTCTTTTGAAAGAAGAGACTTGATATTACTAATTTTCAAACAATAGGCGCAATGCTATCAAACTTTGAAGGCATTATAATTGACGTGAATGTAAAGCGCGTGAAAACTATCCGACTTTACATTAGCCGCAACGGGCAAGCAAAACTCTCGGTTCCAATCTCTTGCCCGAAAGAAGAAGTCATGGACTTCCTACATAAAAACAAAGAGTGGCTAATTGGTGCGCTTGAACGCAGTAAGGCTCGTATTCAAAAAGAAAATCAAAAGACACAACACGCTATGGAGCAGGGCGAGGTCTTTTACTATTTAGGAAAAAAATATGTTCTTCACGTTGAAGAACATAAACAAGTAAAAGAAATAAGCGTAAGAATTGAGGGTGAAATTTTAGTTATAGAAACTCCGAATGATTACAATGCAGACGAAATACGCAACGCTGTAAACAAGTGGTATTACAAAGAAATCAAAGCACTTATCACTCATTACGTTGATAAATGGATACCCTTAATGAATGAAAAGCCATTAAGAGCTATACAATATAAATTATGGAAATCAAAATGGGGGACAATGATGCTAACCGCACGCATCGCGACGTTTAACATTCGCCTTATTTTCTATCCCAAAGAAGCAATTGAAAGCGTTGTTGTACACGAACTTTGCCACCTTAAAGAACCTTCGCACAATGTCCGCTTTCATGCACTCATGGCACACTATCTGCCAGACTATAAAACGCGAGAACTTGCGCTCAAAAATAAATAACAGATAATCCCCACGAAGGAACCTCCTTCACGAGTATTATCTTTATAAACAATTTTCCACCCTCTTTTTTAGAAGGTGGAAATTTGTAATTAGTAATTGATATTTATCGCTGTGGGATAGATGCGTTGTGGGTCGTAAAAAGTTGCAAGTGATTCTTGCATGTATTTCAAGTCAAGTTGTGGACGCTTATTATAAACTACCTTGCCGTTGACTTTTACGGTAACCTTGTTGGTAAGGTCTACTAAATGCTCATCTAAGTAAAGGACGAAAGAACCGTTTTGGGCATTTGTGTAGCTCTTCTTAAAATTTAATTCTATACCATAAATAGGGTCACGCTCAATGGTTTTATAGCAAACGTTTTCGACGACAATGTTTACTTCGTTGTCGTTGATGTTGACATCGTATCGGGTGCGAAGTTTCTCGTCAGGTCGCTTTATTACTCGCAGATTGTAAAAACCAGTTCGGTGCTCTCCGTCCATTTCAAAGTCCTCCCACGTGAAGTGACTAGGGTAAGGGTTGCGGGTAAAATGACGTAGCCAGGGAGTTGTTTGAGAATAGTCTATGAAGTGCTGACGGTTGGCTTCAAGTTCTACCTTATGTCGATAGCCAGCGGGATTGAGTTGTTCCAAACTATCAAGTGATTGTAACGTGTAGCGAGTCAGAAGATTGCGATAGAAACCTGTGTCATTAGCCCCCGTTCGCAGTATGAAACCAATATTGCCCAGATTTTCAGTAGGAGCATTTTTAAGTGGTTCTCCTCCAGCCATGGGGCCAGCTGCAGCCCAATAATCAGCATAATATGAAGCTAAGCGTTGTGACCCGTAACCGCCTTCTGATATACCGAATACATATAATTGGTTAGAGTTGATACTATCAGATAGTAAAGCATTTCGCAGCAATGCTCGCCAAGCGTATTGTTTGCTCTTCTGCCACCACCTGTACCATTGGCCTTCATTGGGTATTTGGGGAATAAAGTAAGCAGAAGGTGCATCTTTGAAACTTTGAGCCAAAGCAAGTCCTGTTTGCCATTCTTGTTGCTTGGGACCAGAACCGTGAAGATAAATAAATAGGGGATAGCCCATTGTGGGTTTTTCGCCTTTATATCCGTAGTAAAAGGGGAGGGTGGCATTGGGCTCTAAACTATCTGGTAATTGCCAACTTGAGGGATTGCATGTGGCTAAACTCATGAGGTGAGGCAGTGTGATTTGATTGTACTGTCGATTGGTTGCTTGCCAGGCTTGCCAAAGTTCATGACGTTTAGCCGTAATTTGCTTTACTGAGATTCGTTGACTTTGTGCTTGACCAACTTCACCTTTCATTAAGGTTTGATAAAAATAGTCTTTTGCAGATGTGTTGTTTTGTCCGTGTGTTTGTATAAGAGTTACGGATAGAACGAACGCAAATAAATGTCTAAGTCTCATGGAATTGAAATGTCTTTTTTATAAATTTGATAGTACCGCGTCGGTTATCATTGCAATGTCCTCGTCAGATTTATTAGCTGCGTGTAGTAAATCCTTATCATTGTTTAAGAACGCTATGTCAGGATTATCAGCGATTGCTTTACGATAACGTGAGATGGCTTCAGCTATGTTACCCGAAAGCCATGCAGAGTGACCCGCATTGAAATAGTCTGTTGGAGTAGGATTGTCATCTAAGACTTTTGTATAGTACTTTTCTGCTTGAGAATACTTCTGCGTTAACAGCGAACACCATGCAATGGCTCGTTCTGTTACCCGTGTTTTGGGGGCTAAATAGTCTGCCTTAAATAGGTACTTGAATGCTTCTTCATACTGTTTGAGGTGGATGTGGCATTCTGCTTGTTTAAGTGCGATGGAAACATCTTCATTATTTTGTTCCGCCAGTTGGTTGTAGTATGTAAGTGCCTTGGTGTACTCTCCCATTTGAGAGTAGCAATGGGCAAGTCGCTTTAATGTCCATTGAGAATGTCCCTTCAATAGATCTGATTGTTTGTAACACTCAATAGCCTTTCTTATGTTGCCTTCGTGTTCGTTACAGATGCCCCACTTTTGTAGCACTTCTGCATCATAGTTGTTAGGTGAGAGCTGTTCAAAGAGTTTGTTTGCCAAGGCATATGATTGGTCTTTAAACACGAAGTTTATCATGCGCAAGAGGAAACTATCATCACGCAGCATCTTGTCAAAAGGTGCGTAATTCACGATAAATAGGTCATGTTGGAAGGGGTTCGTAAATTGTTCGTGATGTAAGAAGAGGTTGCAAAACCTATAAAAGCCTTGTACGTATGAGCGGAGTTCATTCTTAAATAAGGTCTCTGCATCAGTTTCGTGATTAGTTTGGACTTCTTCCAATCGTTCAAGCATACTTTCTTGGAACTTGTCATTCTTAAGTTGAGAAGGTATGTGCGTTGACATCATGCACAACGAATATTTGTCAGAGTCGCAAAGTCCCACGTTATTAATCATAAGTCTTGTAAGACGACTTTCGCGCGCACTTTCAGGTACTTCTGGGTGATTTAGCGTAAAGGGCCAAAACCAATTGCTTATGGTGTTGAAAAACGGGAAACGTTGTTTCATTATTTTGAATGAACCCATATACATGTCAGCCCCACGTTGTTGTAGCTCAACAAACTCATGCATATAGTCATTTAGTTTTTTATCTTGCGCGTTATCGCTCCATTCAGGATTAAAGTCTTCTTCACTTAATTTTTCATTTAATTCATCAAGTCCTGTATTGGTATCAATGTTTAGCTTTTCTATGCGCTTCATCATTTGGGGTATAATCTCTTCTTGTAAATTGCGTTCAATGCGCTTTGTCTCAAGGCTTAAGAAGAGTTGCATTTGTAAGTGCTCAATTTCTTTTGAAAATCGAGGAAGGTCGCACATTAATTCCAAGCGTGTGTTTACATCTGGATAGAGTGCAATGCGTTCAGAATGAATGATGTGTGTAAAAATGACTCCGACTAATGCGCGGACACGTAGCTTAATGTTCGTTGAGAGTGCGGCATCAATTAGTATACGATACTTTGCGATGTCAAAAAACTGCATTGCGGCTATGGTTGTAGCACTAAGGAGTAAACATTTGTCAATTTCATTGACCGCGTTATTTGCCATATAATTTGCTACCGTTAACTCATCATCTGCAGTCCATGCCGCTGAAAGCCAGATTGCATCAAACTTGTCGCGTAAGGGATACTGGCTATAGAGAATATCAGACAATGTATAATCATTTCCATAGAGTTGGCATAGTGTGCGAAAACTTGTAGCATAGATAGTCGTGTCGTTCATAAGTAAGCCAACTCTATTGAGCACTTCTGCTAATTCATAGGTGCGACGTCTAAATCCAACGTACATCTTGTTGCGCTCAGGGTCGTCAACACCTTTTGCCATATAACTTAATAGTATTTGATATGACTCAAGTAATGTGTCAGTTTCTTCTTTCACACTCCATGATTTTAATGTTGTAGCCATACCTTGTAATAACTGTAGGGCCGATAACAAATGCTCCTGTCGCAACGCTTCTACTATATCTTTATACAAATATTGATAAGTTAACTGTTTCATATTTGCCTATCTTGTTTACTACTGAAATGACACGCTTTTAGAATTTTATAGTATCTGCAATGTTTTGCGGTATCTTATAGTCTTTTTGCAGAATGATACTATATGCCTTAGCTCCTTTTATTCGTATTGAGTCGAGTGCTATTTTACGTCCTCTTTCGAGCAAATCCCATTGCTTTTTCTTGTTGGCGTCTTCGGACTTACGCACTTTCATAACAAAGGCACCACAGGACAGACTTTTAGATTGTTGAGCAATACAACGGTGTCCATTGGCTAAGGCTAATGAAGTATAAGGCCACGTGAGTAGTGCTGCATCGACTTGGTCGCCTTTTAGCATCAGAGCTCGGAGGCGTAAGTCGTTAATTTGTGGAAAAAATATATCATCACTATTTATTTTAGCCTGTTTGAGTAGGGTGCTAAGCCAAAGTTCTTCGTCTGTTGAACGTGCTATTGCGACGGTGCGCCCAACTAAGGCTTTCAAGGAATTAATACGTAACGTACCACATGTGAATAATTGCCATTGTTGCGTCCCCTGCCATAACACTTTTGTTTGAGTCATTTTTCCTCCATAATGTGCTATACGCGTTAAATCAGCCCATCCTCCGTCAGCGATGCCCATGAGTGTTGTGTCACAGTCCATTTGTGAAGGGTAAGATGCTATCTGTATTTTCAGCCCAAGTGAATCGTATATGCCAGTGCGCTTGGCGTAATAGAGGGGTAAACAATCGTGATTGGGAACTAAGGCTATATGTAATGCAGCGCTGTCGTAGCGTTCTACTCCAAATTTTAAAGGTTCATTAGGCTGTTCCTTGCTGCATGAGTTAGCAAAAATGATTGCTAATATAGTGACGATGAAGAGTAAGTGCTTGTTCATTGATAAAAGAAAGAAGTTTAGAAGTTTAGTGGAAACGTTAAAGCTAAACCTTTAGCGTTTACCTATAAACCTCTAAACTTCCGTTTTAAAAACTAATTCGAATGTAATATCAAGGCATTACATAGAATTGCTTAGCCTTCTATAGCAGCAACACCTGGAAGAGTCTTACCCTCAATTGCTTCGAGCAATGCGCCACCACCAGTTGAGATATAAGAAACCTTGTCGGCCATACCAAACTTGTTGATGCATGCTACAGAGTCGCCACCACCGATAAGTGAGAAGGCACCATTAGCTGTAGCCTTAGCAATGGCTTCAGCAATTGCTTTTGAACCACCAGCAAAGTTGTCAAATTCAAACACACCTGCAGGACCGTTCCAAAGAATAGTCTTTGCACCTTCAATAGCAGCTGCAAATGATTTGCGAGTTTCAGGACCTGCATCTAAGCCTTCCCAACCTTCGGGGATAGCACCAGCGGGGCAAACCTGTGTATTGCAGTCATTTTTGAAGTCGTCACCTGCGATGCAGTCTGTACCAAGAACCAAGTTTACACCATTCTCCTTGGCTTTCTTCATAACGTCGAGTGCAACGTCAAGCTTGTCGTCTTCACAGATTGACTTACCAATGTGTCCACCTTGTGCCTTGGCAAAAGTATATGTCATACCACCGCAAAGAATCAAGTTGTCAACTTTACCCAAAAGGTTTTCGATGATACCAATCTTTGTTGATACCTTTGAACCACCCATAATGGCTGTAAACGGACGCTTGATGTTGTCAAGTACGTTCTTTACTGCTTGAACTTCCTTCTCCATCAAGTAGCCGAGCATCTTGTGGTCAGCATCGAAGTAGTCTGCGATAACGGCAGTTGAAGCGTGCTTGCGGTGTGCAGTACCAAAAGCATCATTGATGTAAATATCAGCGTATGAAGCTAAAGTCTTAGCAAAAGCCTTTTGGCTTTCCTTCATAGCTTTCTTTGCCTCATCGTATGCAGGGTCTTCCTTGTCAATACCAACAGGCTTTCCTTCTTCTTCAGGATAGAAACGAAGGTTCTCAAGTAAGAGCACCTCGCCTGGTTGTAATGCAGCAGCAGCGTCTTGTGCCTTTGCGCAGTCAGGAGCGAACTGAACCTTTACGCCTAACTTCTCGCTTACAGCGTCAACAATCTGTCCAAGTGAGAACTTGGGATTAACCTTGCCTTTGGGTTTACCCATGTGGCTCATAATGATGAGTGAACCACCGTCAGCCAATACTTTTTTCAAAGTAGGAAGGGCACCACGAATACGTGTGTCGTCGGTAATCTTACCATTCTCGTCAAGGGGTACATTGAAGTCAACGCGGACAATCACTTTCTTGCCCTTAAAGTCGCAAGTTTCAATAGTCATAGTGATATAATAAATTTAAAAAGAGTTTATTGTTCTATTGGTTAAAGTACGAAGATAAACGAAGGGCCCGTTCACCTTTGCTCAGCAAAGTTAATGCAAAGGTGGTTAACACAAAAGTTTTTTGATGAAAAAGTTTATTTTGTATTAGTTTGTACGTATTTTTGCACATCAAATATTAAACCCAAAAAAATGGCTGACGGAAATTTTAATAAAACGCACCTTCCCTATCGTCCGTTTCAAAGCGGTGTTAATGCGGGTAGAGCGCAGATGCACACACTTGCTATAAATGCTTTTAAAAAATGGATGACTGAACAAAATTTTAGCGACGAAGAGATGACTCTGCATGAGATGCGTTTCAGAACCTTATTGCCCTTATAATTAAGGGTTTATATTGATTCGTGTAGGTAGCGGTTAGCTCATTTCCTCAAAACTATTATCTTTGAAGTCATGGATACAAATATGCTTTTTTCAATAGCTCTCAGTTTGTCTTCTCCTTGGAAAGTAGTGAAGAGTGAGTTTCTTATTTCCATAGGTAGTAACGTTCGCGAATTTCATATCTAGATAGACTTTGAGAACATGGCTTCGTGCACTCTGCGTGAAGTCAAATCCGTGCGCGATACCATAAGATTCTATGAGGATGAAATTCTTAACTACTTTGACGGACGTAAGACAAACGCTTCAGCTGAATCGCTGAACTCAAAGATCAAATGCTTTCGCGCACAGGTAAAAGGAGTCATAGACATGCCATTTTTCATGTATCGTTTAGCAACAGTTTTGGGTTAGTATCTGCACAGTCCTCCACAGGGTTTGTCGGGTGCGCCAATAATACTTTCAGTCCTTTTCTGATAATTCACTATCAATCTTCATATTCGCTAAGTTTCTTATCTCATCAATTGAAGCATTGGGATATTTTAGGCTAAATAAAGTTTTTAGTGCATCTGCTGCAAATTTAGCAGCCAGTTCGAATGAATTATTAAAAGCCTCTTTTTCATTTAGCATATATGTACCGATAGCCATATAAGCATAGATAGAAGGTTGCGAGATATGAATGTGTGGCAATAAATTGTATATGTCATGCCACAAAGGTAACGCATCGCGAAAATATTGTGCATTAACTAATAATTGCAGTATTAACAGCAATTCATTATCCTCTATTTTGGGACTATGTATGGCTTTGTAATAGCAACTGATCGCAAGGGTACTGTTCTTAAATTCACTACAAATATTTCCCATTTGAGTGTAAATGGAAGATAATGAGTTGCCTAACATCGCAAGCGATAGTATTGTCTCTTCAGCATTATCTATGTCATTGCAACTTATATAGAGGTATACAAGGTCGTTGATTATCCTTACTCGATCAGGATTCTCGAGTGGACATAATCGCAGCGCATCTTGTAAAGGGGTCTTTGCCTCGTCTATTCGACCTGCAGCATAAAGTTGTTCACCTGCATACATCCTTATGCTATAATCATCAGGAATAACCTTCATGTAATCCAAACATAGAGCAAGTCCCCGCTTACTATCACCTATTGCAAATGTTGCAAAAACTTTTAAACTCATGGCACGTTGGTTGTTCTTATTGATTGCTAACGCATAGTCACAACTCTGAATACATTCAGCATATTTTTGGCACTTTTGTTGAATATCTGCTAATTGAGTCCATGCATTGGTGTCGTACGGATTTGCATCAACTAATCTATTGGCAGCCTTAATGCTTTTAGTATATAGTTGTAATTGGAAATATGCGTCAGCTATCAATTCGTCTACATGTGTCCGTAAGGAATATTTTTGAGGAATTGCTAGTAGATATTTTAATGCGCGTTGTTGATACCCATAGTCTAATAGCATTTCACCCATATCTAAGAACCAATCATAGTCGTCATTTAACATGGTTGGTGGTAGGCAGTCTTTTATTCTCTTCTCTGCTTTATCTAATCTGCCACTTGCAACGTCCCACTCGATATAAAATAGTTGAACATCTTTGTTTTGTTGGTTGGGTATATTACGAATAATGTTAAGGCCTTCACTCCAATGTCCCAAGGCTCTTGCTCTATATGCTTTAACAACTAATACCTCTTCACTATTTGGGTGTAACTTTTCTGCGAAACGCATTAATTGTTCTGCTTCATATCGTTTTCCTTGTTTTTCGTAGTACTCTTCTATGTCCATCAGAACCGATGCATCCATATAAAACGTTTTGCCCAGTGAAATGTTTCTTTCGTATTCTTTAATGGCTTGTTCTAAGTATTGATCCATATTGTTCTTATTTTTATCTTTAACAGATATTTGTTCAATAAGTGAAAACATAAAAGGCTACACTATGCTATCAGTTATAACTTCTAATGCAAGTGTAGCCGTTTTTATATATATATATTTGGCTCTCGCACAAAGGTGCTTTCAAGCCTTACATATTTATTTTTGTTTAGCCCAAGTATCCTTTAATCCTACGGTACGATTGAAGATAGGATGTTCAGGCGTAGAGTTCTTATCTGCTGTAAAATATCCTGTGCGTTGGAACTGTAAGTAGCGGTTTCCAGTAGGATTCTCAGCAGCAAACTTCTCAACATAACAATTGGTCAAAACAGTGAGTGAATCTGGATTAAGTAATTCGCGGAAATCGCGCTCATCAGCAGAAGGATTCTCAACATTAAAGAGTCTGTCATACAATCTTACTTCAGCTTTCACGCAGTGTCCGATACTTACCCAATGAAGAGTACCCTTCACTTTACGGTTTGCACCTTCCATACCACTTTTGCTATTAGGATCATATTCAGCATATATCTCTTCAATCGTTCCGTCTGCAGCTTTCTTACAGCCTGTGCACTTGACAATGTACGCATTTTTTAATCGTACTTCCTTGCCAGGAACCATACGGAAGAACTTTTTGGGAGCGTCTTCCATAAAGTCAGAACGTTCCAACCATAGTTCACGACTAAATGTAATGCTATGTGTTCCGTCCTCTTCACGCTCAGGATTGTTGATAGCTTCCATTTCTTCGGTCTTTCCTTCTGGATAATTGGTGATGACAAGCTTTACTGGGTCAAGTACTGCACTAACTCGCAGTGCACGAGCATTCAAGTCTTCGCGAGCAGCAGCTTCAAGCATTGCATAGTCATTAAGGGCATCAAACTTGGTATAACCAATCATGTCGATGAACTTGCGCACGGCTTCAGGTGAATAACCTCGACGACGCAAACCACAAATGGTCGGCATTCGGGGATCATCCCAACCATCTACTAAATGCTCTTGTACCAATGCCAACAACTTGCGCTTCGACATTACCGTATACGTTAGGTTCAAGCGATTAAACTCGTACTGACGTGGACGATTGTCATCTAAATCTTTATGCTCTTTTAATTCATCAATAAAGTGATCATATAAGGGACGATGAGGTACGAACTCAAGCGTACAGATAGAATGTGTTACGCCCTCAAAGTAATCGCTCTGACCATGTGCAAAGTCGTACATGGGGTAAACCTTCCACTTATTACCAGTGCGATGATGCTCTTTATTGATGATTCTATAAATGATAGGATCGCGGAAGTGCATATTAGGATTTGCCATATCGATTTTGGCACGAAGTACCATGGCTCCCTCAGCAATTTCGCCCGAATTCATTCTCTCAAATAACTGTAAGCTTTCTTCGATGGGGCGATTTCTGTAAGGACTTTCAACACCTGGTTGTGTAGGTGTGCCCTTTTGAGCTGCAATTTCTTCGCTTGTTTGCTCATCAACATAGGCTTTGCCTTCTTTGATTAGACGAATGGCAAAATTCCAAAGCTTTTGGAAGTAGTCAGACGCATGGTAAATGTTACCCCACTTAAATCCAAGCCATTCAATGTCTTGCTTTATAGCTTCAACATACTCTGTGTCCTCCTTTTGTGGATTTGTATCATCAAAGCGTAGATTACATACTCCACCAAACTTTTGTGCTACACCAAAATCCATACAAATAGCTTTGGCATGGCCAATGTGAAGGTAACCATTAGGTTCGGGCGGAAAACGTGTCTGAAGTCTACCGCCATTTTTACCTTCTTTCAAGTCATTGGCAACAATTTGCTCAATAAAGTTTAAACTCTTTTTTTCTGAGTTCTCGTTATTTGTCGTTTCAGTCATTTTTTTGATAATAAGTGAAAAAGATAGAAGCAATGCTTTCTCAAGTTATATTACTTCTTACCAGATCAGATTTATTAATTAGCCATTTCAGATATAAACTTAATGCGAACAAGTCTGATTTCCTCTTCAGTGTAATCAGCTCCCAATTCGTCAAACGCTTCGTCTAAGTCATCGGTTTCGCTTTCTCTGAAATATTGATAGATGTCGTTAATGCTGTCCTCGTCCATTACTTCGTTAATGAAGTAGTCAATGTTTATACGAGTTCCCGCATACACGATCGATTCAATTTCATCTAATAACTCGTCAAATTCAATGCCATTGGCTACTGCAATGTCGTCAAGAGCAACTTTTAAGTCAATGCTATGAATAATTCTATTCTTTTTTTGCGTTTTGTCTGCAACAGTGCGAATGTGAAGGTCCTCAGGACGTTCAATGTCGTTTTCTTCGCAATGCTTTTTTATGAGTTTACAGAACTCAGTGCCATAACGCTTAGCCTTGCCCGCACCAACTCCGGGAATGTTTTGCAATTCCTCAATGGTTTGTGGGTAGAAGGTTGCCATTGCTTCAAGCGAGTTATCTTGAAAAATAACATAAGGTGGAACTTCGAGCTCTTTTGATAAAGTCTTTCGCAAGTCCTTCAGCATGCTATATAACGCAGGGTCAACTGCGATAATTGACTCGTCTTGCATTTCAGATTCAGCTTCTTCGTCAAAATTCCTATCTTCTGTAATTTCGAAGGTTGTGGGCTTCTTCATGAATTCACGTCCTTTATCTGTCAATTTCAGTACACCATAGTTGGTAATGTTCTTTTCAAGATACCCTGAGATAAGTGCTTGACGTATAACTGCATTCAATAGCCGTTCGCTTGTCTCTTCACAGCAACCAAAACACTCTAGCTCGTCATGGTGATAGTCACTAACATTTTCTGTACGATTTCCCAGAAGAATGTCTTTTATATAATCATCAGCGAAGTTTTCTTTAGTAGCTAGAACAACTTCTAAAACATTCAACAATACTTTCTTAGCTTCCACTTTTTCTTTAGGGTGTAAACAATTGTCGCAATTGCCACAATTATCGCGTTCGTAATTTTCTCCGAAATAATGGAGAAGAAGTTTTCGACGACACAGCGAACTTTCGGCGTATGCGGCGGTTTCTCTTAGGAGCTGTCGGCCTATGTCTTGTTCTGCCACAGGCTTGCCCTCCATAAACTTTTCTAACTTTTTTAGGTCTTGTCTTGAATAAAAGGCGATACACTTACCTTCACCTCCGTCACGGCCAGCACGCCCAGTTTCTTGATAATATCCTTCAAGGCTCTTGGGTATGTTGTAGTGAATGACGAACCTTACGTCAGGCTTATCAATTCCCATTCCGAATGCTATGGTTGCAACAATAACATTGATGCGTTCCATCAAAAAGTCATCTTGCGTTCTTGAGCGTGCGGCCGAATCCATTCCAGCATGATAAGCCTCAGCTTTTATATCATTTGCCTTTAGAATCTCAGCTAACTCTTCAACCTTCTTCCTGCTCAAGCAGTAGATTATTCCGCTACACGTTGGTCTTTGTTTAATAAACTTGATAATGTCGCGGTCAATATCTTTAGTCTTAGGCCGGATTTCGTAATAAAGGTTGGGTCTATTAAAGGAACTTTTGTAAGTTATGGCATCTAATATACCTAAATTCTTTTTAATGTCGGTTGCTACTTTTACGGTAGCTGTAGCTGTTAAAGCTATAACGGGAGCATTACCTATACTATTAATTATAGGCCTAATCTTACGATATTCAGGCCTAAAATCATGTCCCCATTCCGATATACAATGTGCTTCATCAACAGCGTAAAAAGAAATTTTTATCGTCTTTAAGAAATCAATATTGCTTTCTTTCGTCAGCGATTCAGGAGCCACATACAACAATTTTGTGATGCCTGATCGAACATCGCTTTTAACCTTTTCTATTTGACCTCTTGTAAGAGAAGAATTCATAAAGTGGGCAACACCATCATTCTGGCTAGAATGACGAATCATATCCACTTGATTTTTCATCAAGGCAATAAGCGGTGATATAACAATAGCCGTACCTTCCATAATAAGCGATGGCAATTGATAGCAAAGGGACTTACCACCACCTGTTGGCATTAGAACGAACACATTTTTTCCTTCAAGAAGTGATTTTATTATCGCCTCTTGATTACTTTTAAATGTGTCAAAGCCAAAGTATTGCTTTAACGCTGTTTTCAACTGTATTTCTTCCTTCATAGCTTTTTTGGTTGCTTAGAGGTTAGGGGCTTACACTAGTATCTTATTTACCTTAATTGGCTTCTAAGATATTGGTTTTATGCTTTTACCTAAGCAAAGGTATAACAAATTTCTTGAAAATAGTATATGTGGTATGCATTTATTTACATGAAAATTCATCTCTTTTCGCCTATTAATATAAAAGCAAAAAGAGATGAATTAAAATTGATGACTTATTTATTTTTTTGTAAATAATCTATATGTATTATTTACAAGTTGTTACGCTTCTCCATTTGTGCTTCAGCATATGCCTTGCTAACTACAAATTTTCGTTTCGATGTAGACGGAATTTCAAACATCGCATCCATCATGATCGTTTCTACGATAGAACGTAAACCACGAGCGCCTAACTTAAATTCTACAGCTTTGTCAACAATATAATCAAGCGTTTCCTGTTCAAAAACAAGGTCAACATTGTCCATCTTGAAAAGTTTAATATACTGTTTTACTATAGAGTTCTTAGGTTCAACTAATATGCGTGCAAGAGCTTCCCTATCAAGCGGATTAAGATAGGTAAGTACTGGTAGACGACCTATAATCTCAGGAATCAAACCAAACGACTTTAAATCTTGCGGTTCAATGTATTTCATTAAGTTTTTTGGGTCTATCTTCTTTGCATTCTGCACAGAATTGTAACCAACCGTGTGAGCGTTCAAACGTTGTGCAATACGTTTTTCAATGCCATCAAATGCGCCACCGCATATAAATAATATATTGCGAGTATCAACATGAATGTAATCTTGATCAGGGTGCTTTCGTCCGCCCTTGGGGGGGACATTCACCATCGTACCTTCAAGTAATTTGAGCAAACTTTGTTGCACACCTTCTCCACTAACATCACGCGTGATAGAAGGATTATCAGCTTTGCGGGCAATTTTGTCTATCTCGTCTATAAACACAATACCTCGCTCAGCTTTTGCTACATCGTAGTCTGCAACTTGGAGCAAACGTGAAAGTATACTTTCAACATCCTCTCCGACATAACCTGCTTCTGTAAAAACCGTTGCATCTACAATGGTAAAGGGTACGTCAAGTAGTCTAGCTATAGTGCGTGCAAGTAAGGTTTTACCAGTACCCGTAGAACCAACCATGATGATGTTTGATTTTTCTATTTCAACATCATCGTCCTCGCTCATTTTTTTGTTGTCAGCTTGAGCTAAACGTTTATAATGGTTGTATACGGCAACGCTCATAAAGCGTTTTGCATCATCTTGCCCAATAATATATTGATCTAAGTATTCCTTAATATCCTTAGGCTTTGGAACGTCTTTCAGATTAATCTTTTTAGCTTGCCCCTTTTGCTTAGCATTACCCAATACTTCATCAGGTAAGAATTCCTCAAGCATTTTATAGGCATTTTGAACGCAGTCTGAACAAATGTAACCATTCACGCCTGTTAGCAACATGGGTACTTCGTTCTCAGAACGTCCACAGAAAGAGCATTTTCTTTTTGAATTTGCCATTATTCTACGTTCTTCTTTTTAGATTCAAATATTTTGTCTATCATACCATACTCTTTTGCCTCTTGAGCTGTCATCCAATAGTCACGATCCGAATCGGCCCATACTTTATCAAAGTCCGTATGCGAGTGTTCAGCGATGATAGTGTAAAGTTCATTTTTGAGCTTTTGAATTTCACGTGCAGTAATTTCAATATCCGAAGCCTGTCCTTGTGTGCCACCCATTGGTTGGTGAATCATCACACGGCTATGGGGTAGGGCAGAGCGCTTGCCTTCTTGACCTGCAACCAGTAACACGGCAGCCATCGAAGCCGCCATGCCCGTACAAATGGTGCAAACATCGCTCTGAATAAACTGCATCGTGTCATAAATCCCCAATCCTGCATAAACAGAACCACCAGGAGAGTTAACATAAATAGAGATGTCCTTGCCAGGGTCTGTTGAATCAAGATATAATAGCTGTGCTTGCAATGTATTAGCTGTATAATCGTCAATTTGTGTACCTAAAAAGATGATTCTGTCCATCATTAATCTTGAGAACACATCCATTTGTGTTACATTCAACTGACGCTCTTCTAATATATAGGGGTTAAGATATTGGTTCTGGCACTTGATAACATCGTCAAGAACCATAGAACTTATGCCGGCATTTGATGTGGCAAACTTTTTAAAGTCAGATGTTACATTCATAACTTATAATATTTTTAATAGCCACTTTTGTCATAGTAGCCTAAGAGTAATAAAAAGTGCAAACACACAAATTCTTGAAAGCAATTCTATAGGACTGATAATCAATGCCTCTGAAAATTGATTTTATAATTTGTATGTTTGCACACTTATTAATAATGTTTGTGCATTCTTTAATGCAAGCAGAGATTACTTGTTCTCTTCAAACATTTTTGCAAAGTCTTCACTTGAGATGCTCTTGTGGTTGAGCTTTACAACCTGTTTAAGGGATTCGCCCAACTTTTGATCAACACAACGATCAACGAGTTGGTTAACTTGCTCTTGGTGCTTCAACATCTCCTGAGCGTAGTTTTCAAGGTATTCGTCAGGAATGTTGTTCATGCCATATTGTGCAAATTGGAAGCGAGCGGCTTGTACAGCTGCAGCCTTAATGTCCTTGTCGTTTACCTTAATTTTGTTAGCCTTAACCAACTGTTCCTTGATGAGCTGCCACTTGAGTTCTTCAATGCTCTTAGCATAGTTATCCTCAATGAACTTATCATCCTTGTCCTTATTGTTGGCTTTCATTATTTTCTTCAACAAGTCGTCAGCAAATTCAAGTTCGCCAACCTTTTGTTCCATGTAGGCGCGTACATCGAGCAAGAATTTGTAGTCGCTATCGTTTTGTTGAAGTTCGTTGATGCTTTCTTTGATTTTGTTGCGAGCCTCCTCTTCACTATGAACCTCATCCTTACCAAATACTTTGTCAAAGAACTCTTGATCAAGTGTAGCAGGTACAAAACGACTAATTTCGTTTACTTGGTAGCTAAAGTCGCCTGTATGGTTAGCAACGTCTTCTTTTTCCACCTTCAATAGTGACATTAACTCAGCCTCGTTAGCCTCGTACGCTGTAGTGGGGTTGAAAGTGATTACATCGTTCTTCTTAGCAGCTTCGAAGATCTTCTTTTGATCGTCGTTTTTAAAGTAAGCGGGCATTAAAGATGCTGTTTCAATTACGATGCCATCTTCTTTGGGTTGACCATTTTCGTCAAGTTCAGCCAAAGTACCACGGAGAATGTCGCGTTCTTCGTATGAGTCAACACTCTCAGGGTGACCAGCTTGCTGTTGGAGTGCACCGAGTTGCTTTGTGATTAAGTCCTCACTTACTTCGATATCGTAGTAATCGATCGTATCTTCTTCGCTGAGTTCAGCCTTAAACTTAGGAGCAATAGCAATGTCAAAGATAAAAGTGAAGTCATCTTGCTTCTCTATATCTTGAGGCTCTTGCTTATCACTGCCAAGAGGCTCACCCAACATGTTGATCTTCTTCGTCTTGATATAGTCGAAAAGGCTATCCTGAAGTAACTTGTTTACTTCTTCGGCTTTAGCCTGAACGCCGTACATTTTCTTAACAAGTCCAGCAGGAACATGGCCAGGTCGGAAGCCAGGCATCTGTACTTTCTTACCTAAGTCCTTCAATGCTTTGTTAACATTAGCTTCATAGTCAGCCTTTACCATGTTGATTGTAAGCACACCGCTTACTTTGCCAACTTTTTCAAATTGAATATCCATTTTGTTGTTTTCGGTTTTTTGAAATTCTTTTTTTAGCCCTTTTTATTCGAAATCTGAAACACTTAGGGCATAAGCGGTGGCAAAATTAATATTTTTCTCTGAGAAACAATAAAATTGTAGTCATATTTTTACTTGATAGTTGAAAAACCCCTCGAATCAATACTTCGTTAAATTTTATGCTGCATCAGCAGATAATCCAAATATTTCATTCACCATCTAGTTATTTAATTGCGTGTTGGGGATTAACCCAGACCCACAAGTTATTGAAAAACTGACGTGTACTGAATGCAGACCCTTCGTAAGGGTGAGAAACCATTTATTGCAAAGAATGGTAGCAATACTAACCTAAGTTTCGGATTTAACAAGAGCGGGCTGAACTTGAGTTAATGCAGTTCTAACAAGTCAAAACCAAAGCGTGTAGTTACGCCTTATATGTATATATGTCTGCCCAACCTCTGCCTATCGGGGCTTCCAGTATGGGTATAGACGTTACAAACGTAACACTTTTATCTCGGAAACCATTTTGTTTTGCTGGTAAAGTATGATTTCAAGGTCCGATTTAACATTGTTAAATATAAATATGTCAAATAATTCACTTTTCCGTTATTTTTTCTGCTAAAAAGTTTGTATTATCAATGATTATTCGCATCTTCGCAGCGTCAGTCCTCGCCAAGCCTCTTAACAATGCTCAAATCGTGCGATGCGTTTTTTGTTTATACACTTTTGAATATGGCGAATCTTATTCCCTTTACAAAACGGTTTGAATCTTTTGAAAATCTCGTTAATTTACTTGAATCTCGAGGTTTGCAGATTTGTGACAGAAACAAAGCCATACAGTACCTTGACAATATTGGTTATTACAGATTGTCTGCTTATATGTATCCTTTGTTGAAGATGCCCAAAACGGCTTATTGACTCTTCTTACTTCTTGGATAGTTCCAGGTTTAATGAAACAATGCGAGCTATATCCAAGGAATACAGCAAATCTAAAGAGGAGCTCATTCTCCATTTCAAACGAACCTACTCAGAGCCTTACCCTCCATCGTGGATTTTAGGAGAACTGCTTACTATTGGAAACGTCAATGTCATTTATCGCAACATTAAACAACATCGCATACGAAAGCGTATTGCCAAACGTTTTGGGTTGCCTATCAATGTGTTTGAGTCATGGCTCTCGGTTATTGCTGTTACTCGAAATGCCTGTGGTCATCATTCAAGAGTATGGAACAAGCAGAATGCTATTCAGCCAGCAATTCCCAATAGTCCCGCAGGAGAATGGATAACACAGCCAACAGATTCCATGCGTGCTTACTTTGATCTTTGCATCATCAAGTACTTTCTTAATGTTGTATCCCCCAATAATGATATGCAATCCAAACAATATGGTTGTTCATTCGGTTTCCTAAAATTGACTTAAAAGCTCTCGGCTTTCCGCAGGGATGGAAAACGGAACCATTATGGAGGTAATAACATATGGAATGGCTACTGATCATTCACTCCTTCACATGGTCTTCTTTGTTTCCTTTTTATCATATTATGGGGTCGGTTCAAACGCCCACATCCAATCCATATCTAAATAATTTTGATGTAACTGAAAGTTAAATCTCACACTTTTCGTATCAACACAGAAACCATACAATATGAAAACATTAATATTTTTTCTGATATTCATAATTAGCACACTTTGCTGCTATAGCCAGACCTCTATGACGGGTGCGCCGCGACAGTTTGCTGCGCCGCGTGCGTCTTTCAATGATATCATTAGCATTGGTGAGCTGATAAAGAGTGTGAAAGAGGGCAACGTTGGTATTAAGAAAATAGCGGAAAAGAGCGGCTATGCGTTTCGAGGTCGCTATCACGACCCTGAGTTGAGCGACTTCTATTATGAGGATGTCTACTATAAGAATTGTATGGTGGCGGCAGACGGCAGTCCGATTAAATATGGTAAGGGTAATTCTTCTGTGCTGATAGCAGGAAGCGTTGGCGTTGGCTTCGGACCTTTCGTCTCGATTCGTGTCTACAACAAACGTGCCTATAACTACATAAAATCGGAACTAAGGAACAAGTTCCATTTCAAAACCGCAGAGGTCGATGGAAAGTGGGCAACGCTGAATAAAGGGAATGTGGTTGTTGACGTCTCCGTGGATGGCAATGCCTATGGTTTCACCTTTTACATCAAATAGGCGTTGATTAAAAACTGGCGTGAACTGAGCTGGGACCGAGTTAGAACTAAGCTTGTGCTGGCAGATATTCCTCTCCGTCTGGAAGATAGACTGGCAGATATCGCTTTCGGGAAGCGTATCTGCCAGCCTTTATTGTACTTATACTATGCAGTTTATGGCGATTCTGGGAGATATGGGGATTTTTTCGCTAACAAAAAGTTCGGAGAGATTAGCTTATGATTCGAATTTTTTCGAAGTTTGAAATCCTCTACAAAATGTTTCAGAACGCCCTAAATAGGCATTGGGGTTACGTATATTTTACCTTTGCATATTTTATGCTTCATGTTTCATTTTTATGTTTCAACTTATTGATTATCAATACTTTTGAAAGATGAAACATACGACTTTTATGTTTCACTTTTAGTTTCAATGTTTCATTCTAAAAACACTAAGGGAGAAAAACAAAAACACTATGGGAGCGATTTAAAAACACTGTGGGAGCGATTCAAAAACACTGAGGGAGCCGTGAAAGCGCTCCCTCAGTGTTTTGAAAAATGAAACATGAAACTAAAAATGAAACATTAAAGTCGTATGTTTCCCGAAGGGAAATGACTGATATTCAATTACTTTATAACAAAAAATGAAACATGAAAGATAAATCAAAAGTTCTGAAAATGTATGTATATTATGTGAGATTAATTGCAATTTAAAAGTTGCGAACCTCTGACGGAATTTTTGTAATTTTGCTCATGGCTTTGAGTTCTGAGTATTGTTTTTTTTATCACATCTAAGTTACTCATTTTCCGTGATAGACGGAATACTCAAAGCCTTTTTTATGCAATAAACTCAGTCTCAAATTCTAAATCCGAAATTTGAGTAGTATGAACTATTCCGCAAGGACTTTCTATGCCTTTACGCATATCTACTCCTTGAGTAAAAAGAACGTATTTGTTGGTTTCGTTTAGGTTGAATATTTTTCAAATTTTTGCGGCAAAGTTCTCACCTTTCTGAAACTCTAACAATACAGTTTGGATGGAATGCTTACGTACTATCTTCCATAAGATAGTCAGCGGTTCGGAAAGAAAATGAAAGTTTTTTTACTTTCATTTTGCTTTTCGCTCACCTTGCACTATCTTTGCTATAGCTTAAACACAAAAAGAAGAGTTAAGCCATTTTTACGCAATCAAATAAACAATGTAAAATGAAAGGAATTGTCTTAGCAGGCGGAAGTGGAACGCGCCTATATCCAATAACTAAAGGAATTAGCAAACAACTTATTCCTATATTTGACAAACCGATGGTGTATTACCCCATTTCGGTTTTGATGTTAGCAGGCATTCGTGATATTCTTATTATTTCTACTCCACAAGATATGCCAAGCTTCAAACGATTATTAGGTGATGGTTCTGAATTTGGTGTTCGCTTTGAATATGCCGAACAGCCATCACCCGATGGTTTGGCGCAGGCTTTTATCATTGGCAAGGATTTTATAGGCGATGATAGCGTTTGCTTGGTTTTGGGAGACAACATTTTCCATGGTAGCAACTTTGCCACTATGTTACGCACTGCAGTTGCTGTGGCTGATCAAGGACAAGCCACAGTCTTTGGTTACCGTGTTAACGATCCAGAACGTTATGGTGTTGTTGAATTTAACGAACAAGGA
This sequence comes from uncultured Prevotella sp., assembly GCA_900540885.1. Classification (GTDB taxonomy): domain Bacteria; phylum Bacteroidota; class Bacteroidia; order Bacteroidales; family Bacteroidaceae; genus Alloprevotella. The sequence goes on along the minus strand of UQHJ01000007.1, from coordinate 33,866 downwards.
CAAGCTGTTAGCATTGAAGAAAAACCTGTACATCCCAAATCAAGCTATGCAGTAGTAGGACTTTACTTCTACCCCAATAAGGTAGTGAAAGTGGCACAAGAAATTAAGCCCTCAGCGCGTGGTGAACTAGAAATCACTACAGTTAACCAGCGCTTCTTAGATGATAAGGAATTAATGGTACAAACTTTGGGCATTGGTTTTGCTTGGCTTGACACAGGTACACACGATAGCTTGAGCGAAGCTTCTACCTTTATTGAAGTATTTGAAAAGAGGACAGGTTTAAAAATCGCATGTCTTGAGGGCATCGGTCTAAAAAATGGTTGGGTTAGCCCCGAACAGATACGTCAACAAGCGCGCCCCATGAGCAAGAACCAATATGGGCAATACTTGCTCAAGTTGGCCGACGAATATGAGAAAAAATAATTAGTCTTTTTTACTACTACGTAAAGATTTAAATATGGTTATTGCTGTAGACTTTGACGGAACTATCGTTGAACATAAATATCCCGCTATTGGCAAAGAAATTCCCTTTGCAACAGCATGTTTGCGACAACTTATACAAGATGGTCACAAACTCATTTTATGGAGCGTACGCGAAGGAGATTTACTAAACGATGCTATAAAATGGTGTGAAGAACGCGGTGTGCGCTTTTATGCCGTTAATGCTGACCTTGATGAAGATTGTGACGACCATCAAGGCATAGCACATTTTAGTCGAAAGATTAAGGCGGACATGTTTATTGATGACCGAAATTGGGGCGGGCTACCTGATTGGGGAACAATCTATTCTGTCATTTCTAAACATACCACCTATCAGCAGCATATGCTGCAAAAGCAAATGGACTACAACGATTCAAATGAGCCAAAGAAAAGGCCTTGGTGGAAATTTTAGTCATAGCTATGCTGACTAAGAACCTTGAGCTTATTCACGACTAACACTTTACTCCGATACACCTTTTTATTTTATATCTACAAGCATGAAATTGCCAAACGCTTATCAAATGAAAGAGTTGGAGGCTTATACCATTCAACATGACGACATAAAGTCAATTGACTTAATGGAAACTGCTGCCATGAAGGTGGCAGAATTCATCTTTTACAATTATACCAATCACGACACACCTATAATTATCTATTCAGGTCCTGGTAATAATGGTGGCGACGGGTTAGCTTTGGCACGCTTGTTGAGCAAAAGCAATTATACCAACATCGAAGCCTACCTCTTCAATACGAACAACTCATTAAGTGAAGATTGCAAGCAAAACGCAGAGAGACTTAAAGTTGAGTGTCCAAAGGTAAGTTTCACTGAAATTCAGCAGCAATTTGAAGCGCCTGAAATGAGCAATGAGACCCTCATCATCGATGCGCTCTTTGGTACAGGACTAAACAAACCACTCGGTGGAGGCTACGCAGCATTAGTAAAATTTATTAATGCATCACCTGCTCAGGTCATTAGTATTGACATGCCGTCAGGACTAATGTGTGAAGACAACACGTACAATTCACCATCCGCTATCGTTCGAGCTACGTACACCCTCACTTTGGGTTTGCCCAAATTAGCACTTATCCTCCCTGACAACCAACAATACGTGGGCGAATCCTATGTTTTAGACATCGGTCTATGCAGCGAGAAGTTGGATGACATGACTATACCCTATCAGATTACAAGCAAGCGACATGTGGCCCAACTATTAAGAGAAAGACCTGCCTATGGTCATAAAGGCACATTTGGCAATGCATTACTCATTGCAGGTAAATATGGCATGGCTGGAGCTGCCCTATTAGCCGCCAAGGCTTGTCTGAGAACTGGAGTGGGAAAAGTTACGGTTCACTCACCTATAAAGAATAATGACATATTACAAATCGGAGTGCCTGAAGCAGTTCTACATCACGACGAGAATGAAACCATTTTTACTACTCCCGAACGTACAGATGACTATCAAGCCATTGCTATTGGGCCTGGTATAGGCACTGATAAACGTACTGCTTTGGCCTTTATAGAACAAGCTAGCCACGCCGATATTCCCATGCTCATAGACGCTGACGGCATAAACATCTTAGGAGGGCATAAAGGTTGGATATCGCAAATTCCAGCCAACACTATCTTTACTCCACACGCTAAGGAGATGCAGCGATTGGGCATCTGCAACACCGACTCGTATAGCACCCTTCTCGAAGCTATCAACATGGCTAAGCAGCACAAGTTCTATATCTGTCTAAAAGGCCATTACACAGCTATCTGCACCCCCAACGGAGAGGTTTACTTCAACCCTTCAGGCAATTCTGGTATGGCAACAGCAGGAAGTGGGGATGTGCTAACAGGTATAATTTTAGCCTTATTGGCTCAGCAATATAAGGAGTTCGATGCTTGCCTCTTAGGCACCTACCTTCATGGATTAGCAGGTGACATCGCGGCTAAAGATTTGGGTGAACACGCTGTTACGGCAACAGACATTATTCAATACTTGCCACAAGCCTTTAAGCAAATTCTCGAAGAAAAGGCTGCCTTAAAATCCGAAGAAGCTTACCATACATCAAATGATATATTCTCCTTGTAATCCAATTTCCAAATAAGGTATATACTACTCTTAGATATGAAACGATTATTCCTTTTAACAATTTGTTCACTTTTAGGACTTCATACAACCTTTGCACAAACAGAGGTAACTAACTATCAGCCTGGTGTCACTAATGATGGTATCACATACTTCCTTCCGACAACAGGCATACGCGTAGTAGTAACTGCAATAAAAACGCATTACATTCCTGGCGAATTTAGTGAATATGCAGAGCGATACCTTAGACTAAAGGACGTTCCTCTCACGGCTTACGACGAATGGAGCATTACCGATGTAAAGCTTTGCCCATTTGGCCTCGCTGATAAAAGCAAAGCATATAGCATTAAGTTTAAGCAAAAGACATCAGCCCCTTTAGTCACGCTCTGCACTGACGGAAGGCTACTAGCCATTAACGCTAAAGTGAACAATAATGCGGAAACGCTACCAACAGCATCAGTTATCCCTAGCAACGAGAAAGTCATTAATGGCGCTGACTTCAAGACCGAAGAAATCCTTTCAGCGGGAAGCACAGCCAAAATGGCTGAACTAACAGCCAACGAAATCTACGATATTCGCGAAAATCGTGGATTACTGACCAAGGGGCAGGCTGACTTCATGCCTAAAGACGGAGAGCAACTTAAACTTATGCTCTCTAATCTTGATACACAGGAGGAAGGACTTCTGCAATTATTTCGTGGAACGAAAGCGATCGAGACATACGTCTTTACATTTGATATTATGCCAAATTCTGAGCTTAACAAACAATTGGTTTTCAACTTCTCGCGCTATCTCGGTATGGTTGATGCCGATGATCCTGCAGGCACAGCTTACTATATAAGCGTAAACGACTTGAAGACGCTCCCCGAACTAACCAATCAAGAGCAATCATCAAAATCTAAGAAGGAAGTTGACGACCTACGTTATATTGTTCCAGGACGCGCCAAAGTAACCATTACTACCGAAGATGGAAAAGAATGCGTTTCACAGTCTATCCCCATGGCGCAATTTGGGCGTGTTGAACACTTAGGAGGCGAACTTTTCAATAAGAAGAACACAACACATGTACTTTTATCGCCTTTAACTGGCGGCATCAACAAGATAGAAGCTGAAAAGCCCGAATAATTTATTGGAGCAAAAGTTAGAGGAGATAAGTAGCGTTTATTTACTTATCTCCTCCTTTTTATAAAAAATCATTATGGAAAGAAGAAAAGAAGAAGCTATTGGTGATGTGCTACTTCGCTATCTGCGTCAATCTTTACTTGAAACACCACTTAACGAACACCGCATCATGCAGTCATGGAACGAAGTTGCAGGAAGAGCCGCAGCGCAGCTCACCACCGACGTAAGCATTCATAACCAAAAGCTATACGTTAGAGTTCGCTCTTCCGCCCTACGCACAGAACTAATGATGAAGCGTTCCGAACTTGTAAGGCAACTTAATGCCAAGGTGGGAACAGGTCTCATAACAGACATTATTTTTTCATAGACAATATGGTTCTACCGATATTGTCCGTGGATGAAGATGCTAGGATGCTAACCGAAAATCCTAGTATATAAAAAATATCGCTCAAGTTTTACAATATCCAATATACACGCGATGAAAACGATGCAACAAAGATGAAAAGTATAGAATAGGAATTGAAAGCCCCTTCATCACTTGAAAAATCCTTAGACATATACTTTCTCCGCACCAATGTCCGTACCCTTGATGAAAAGACGACATGGGACTACTATAACCTTATTAGGGAAATAGAATGTACCAATCGTCAATTAAAGAATGATTTCAATCTGCGTCCCATATACCATCAGAAAGATGAAAGTGGTGATGCACATCTACTCTTTGGCTTATTAGCCTATTGGGGGTAGTAAACACCATATTCAAAAATAGTTAGAAAACAAGAATATGAGGCTAAAACACGATTACTTTTCAACTACATAAAGGAAAGCTCTATTTTAGAGTTTTCTTTCATTTTTTTATTTTTCAATACGGCTTGGTTGGAATGATTACGATAGTGCAAGATAATCGAAAAATAAAAGTCTAAAAAAGCGCGCTTTGCTATGTGAGCAAAACGCGCGTGTGTTATAATTAGAAATAATAGTTTTTATCTAAAAATCAAGATAGCAATGCTAGTAAGCACAGAAGTGACAGAGAGCCATGTTGAGATGTTGCGAACAGAGTTGTCATTGTTTGTAGATTGCCCCATCTTAACTTTGTTAGGTTCTACATAGATAACGTCATTCTGTTGTAAATTGTATACTGGCGAATTAAATAAGTCCTTTGAACGGAGGTCTACATAATAAGTTTTACTCTCGTTGCCTTCTTGACGAATGACCTTAATGCAATCACGACGTCCTGTAATAGTAAGGTCGCCAGCTTGACCAATAGCTTCAAGTAAGGTGAGATTGTCACGAACTATTTCCTGTCGTCCAGGTCGGGCAACCTCGCCTAATATAGTGACATAACGATTATAGGCAGCAACAGTTACGACAGCATCGTTAAGAATGCCGTCACGAAATTTTGCTTGAATGCGTGCTGCTGCTTCCGCTCGCGTCAGGCCGCTAATCTGTGTACGTCCAATGCCTGGAAGATCGATATTACCATTCTCGTCGATGGTGTAACGCAGGTTGTCAGCATTGCTTGTGCTACTTGTGCTATTATTGCCTGTAGTAAGATTATAGCGTGCCGCTAATTCGGGAGTTGCAGCACTTGTAACAATAACGCCTACTTTATCGCCAGGAACTAATTTTAGAGCGGTAGTGCTTTGTGTGGCAATATTCTCATTGGGAACAATGTCTTGAAAGTATACGATACGTTCCCTTGTTTTACATGAAGCAATGGTAAGCATTGCAATCAAAAAAAGAATAAGGTTCTTCTTCATTTTGAGGGTTAAATTGTATTAGTGCACAGTTGATGTAAACCCAAAATAGCACTTCATGTTTGTTTTAATGTCTTATTATTTTTGCAAAGATAGTGCAAGGTGAGCGAAAAGCAAAGTTAAAGTAAAAAAACTTTTAATTACTTTTTATGAATGTAACCCTTTGCTTTCAGATCCCATCTATATATATTATTATTGGAAGTGCTCTGCGTGGCTATGGTGTATTCTATTTTTTGTAAGTATAAAACAAAGAGGCGCTTCTAGTCAAAACTAAAAACGCCTTTTGTAATTGCCTATGGCGGAAAGAGAGGGATTCGAACCCCCGGAACAGTTATCCGTTCACCGCATTTCGAGTGCGGCCCATTCGACCACTCTGGCATCTTTCCTTGTGCATTGTGTGAAGTCTCTTGCTTAACGCAATGCAAAATTATAGATTATTGTTGGTCTAGCCAAGTGTATGGCTATTTTTTTGCTGTATTACTTCTTATAGCTTTTGTTTAAGCCTTCGATAACATCGTTAGTGATGTCGACAGACGGATCGGTATAGAGAACGTTGTCGCCGCTCTTGCTGATAATAACTTTAAAGCGACCGTCCTTATTGTATTCTTTAAGAAAAGTGTTGAGGTCTTTGCGCAACTTGTCTTGGTATTCTTGCTGTGCCTTTGCTAAGTCGCGTTCGATGCGTTCTTGAAATACTTGAAGGCCTTGCTGCTGCTTTTGTAAAGCGGCTTGCTGCTTTTGTGCCTCTTGTTGTGAAGTGAATTGTCCAGCTTGTGCTTTCTTTTGGAAATTGATGACTGCGTTTTGCAAGGACTGAGTTTTGGCGTTAAACTGCTTTGTCAAAGCGTTCTTTTTTGCTTCGAGTGCCTTTTGGCCGTCTTTGCAATAGTTGCATTTGTCGGCCAAGGTGTCAATATCAACTACGGCAACGCTTGAGGTGGTAGCATTGGTTGTCGTTTCAGACTTAGGAAGTCCGTTTTGCTTAACTTGTTGGGTGGGCGACTTTTGGTTGCAACTTACGGTGGCTAACGCAATCAGTGCCAAGATGATTGTATTTCTTGCAGCTTGTTTCATATTATATATAATGTATTACTTGCGTGGAGGTTTGATGTGTATTTATCGTTCGTTTACTCTTTTGGGATTGTCCATTCTCGCGATAGCGTCTTGTGACTCAACGCAGCCTATGCCACGCTGGCGCATGGCTTTACTTTGGCTTACGTGCGTTTTGACAAAAGCTTTGCCAAAGAAGATTCTTACAGATAATAATATAAGCGAGATAGCAACAATTAATAGAACAGCGATGAAAAGTTTCATTTCTTTTTCTTACTTTTGCTTGTTGAAAAGGTGATGCATATACCTTTAATTACGAAGCAAAGTTACACAATATTATATTTATAGCAATGAGTAACACAAATCTTTTACAGCCAAGCGTCGTTTTTGATTGCTTTGCTGAAGTAAACAATGTTCCCCGCCCTTCAAAGCGTGAGGAACAAATGATTGCATTCTTAAAGCAATTTGGCAAAAGTCTTGGTTTGCCTACAAAGGTGGACGAAACGGGTAATGTATGCATTAGCAAACCTGCCACAAAGGGACATGAGGGCCGTAAGACCGTGATTCTTCAAAGTCACATGGACATGGTTTGCGAAAAGAATAAAGACGTAGACTTCGACTTTGACCACGATGCCATCCAAACCTATATAGACGGAGAGTGGATGCGTGCGAAGGGCACAACGTTGGGCGCTGACGATGGTATTGGTGTAGCTATGGAAATGGCTATACTGAAGTCGAATGATATAGAGCATGGTCCGATAGAGTGTGTATTTACGCGCGATGAGGAGACAGGCTTAACGGGCGCAGTGGGTATGAAGTCAGACTTTATGTCGGGCGACTACTTGATTAATCTTGACTCTGAGGACGAGGGGCAGATATTTGTTAGTTGTGCAGGTGGCGTGCGTACAACGGCTACTTATCCATTTCCTACATCAGACGTGCCTACTGGCTATCAAACAGTTCGCGTAGACGTAAAAGGCTTGAATGGTGGGCACTCTGGCGACGATATTAATAAGAAGCGTGCGAATGCTAACAAATTGTTGGTTCGCTTCTTGGTAAATGAATTGAATAAGTTCGACCTTCGCTTGATAGATATTCAGAGCGGTGGACTTCATAACGCTATACCCCGTGAGGGACACGTGGTATGTGCCGTTGCTGTTGATAATGTTGCAACGCTAAAGGCCGATATGCAGCAGTATGCGTTGGCAGTAGGTGAGGAATTTGCTGAAACGGAAAAGAATATTCAACTCTGTGTTGAAGACTGCGAGACTGAAGCAAGCGTAGCCATGGAGCCCAACGCTATGCGTCGTATGTTGCTTTCTTTGTATGCCGTTCACAATGGCGTTTATGCTATGAGCCAAGACATTGACTGGTTGGTTGAAACGTCATCAAACTTAGCAAGCATTCGCCTTGAGGGTGACCACGTAACAGTAACAACGAGCCAGCGTAGCAGTGTAGCAAGCAATTGCGAAAATATGGCTGCTATCGTTCGAGCTGCATTTGAATTGGGCGGTGCTCAAGTTGTAACGAATGAGGGCTACCCTGGTTGGAAGTATAATCCGAATAGCGAAATCTTAAAGATTGCTACGGAAAGCTATAAACACTTGTTTGGGAAAGAGCCTAAGGTCTTAGCTATTCATGCTGGATTGGAGTGTGGACTTTTCTCTGAGAAGTATCCCAACCTTGACATGGTAAGCTTTGGTCCTACATTGCGTGGCGTGCATTCGCCTGATGAGCGCTTGTTAGTGCCTACAGTTAAAATGGTGTGGGACCATCTGCTTGATATACTTAAACGAGTATAAGTAGAAGTTTAATCTTATTTTATAAATATGCTGAGTACGTTGGCAGAACTTATTTACCTAAGTTAGGTTCTGCTAACGTATTTTACGCTAAATCACGTATAAAATATGCGTTTATTGACCTTTTTATTAATGTTCTTATTGTTGGGCATTGTTGGTTGTATGAAGGACGAAGACTATACAACCTCCGTTACTGATACGCTCAGCTTTAGCAAAGATACGGTGCGGTTTGATACGATTATAAGTGGAGAACCGACTCGAACGTATAACTTTACTGTATATAATAAGGCCAATAAAGCATTACGTATAAGTCAAGTGGCTTTGGCAAAGGGAGGCAATTCTCCATTTAAAGTAAACGTAGACGGGGTTCCACTTGAGGGTGGGAGCGCTTCTGACTTTGAAATCGCAAAGAAAGATAGTATGATCGTTTACTTAATGGCGAACGTGCCTACGACGGATAGCGATCAACTTGCTTATTATGAAGATGAGCTATGCTTCACAACAGAGGCAGGCGTACAACAAAAAGTTGTATTAAATGCTTCAGGACAAAATGTGGTTACTTTGCGGGGACAGCGAATTACAACAGATGTCACCCTTACGGCTAATCGCCCTTATCGAGTAATGGATAGTCTTGTGGTAGGACAGGGAGCAACTTTAACGTTAGAGGCTGGTGCGACCTTGTTATTCCACCAAAATGCGTCATTAATCGTATATGGACGGTTGAAGATAGAGGGATCCACTGACCAACCTGTGACCTTGCGAGGCGATAGAATGGACAACATGTTTGAACACCAACCTTACAACCGGACTCCTGGACTATGGGGTGGGGTAGTGATTAAATCAGATTCTTACGATAACTATATTGATAAAGCTGACATCCATAGTGGAAAGTTTGGTGTACGTGTCGACTCTTCAGATGTTAGTAAACGAAAGCTTACGATAGAAAATAGTGCTATTCACACGGTTACGGGACACGCATTAGATGTAAGGATGTCGCAAGTAAAGGTAGGTAATAGCCAACTGACGAATGCAGGCGGTGACTGTATACACTTGCGTGGTGGAGATGCTACATTTATTCACTGTACGATAGGGCGCTTCTACGTGTTTAGTGGCGGAAGTGGACACGCGCTTAATTTTGCAAATGTTGATGGTGACGTGCGTTTGCCTATCTCGCGTTTGTACTTTGCCAATAGTATTATTACGGGCTATCAAGACGATGAGATAATGGGTAGTGAAGGTGAAGAAGGTGATGAGTTTAATTACCTCTTTACGCATTGTTTGCTCAATACACCAGTACCGAAGTCAGACGATATTGATGCCCATTTCATAAGTTGCTTATGGGACCAAAAGTCAACTACAACGAACATTAATCCTGAAGCAAAGCTAAGAGATAAGAACTTTGTGCCTGATTTCAATTTAGATTATTTGCTCTTTTCTTTTGGACTTAACAAGCAATCCCAAGCTGTGGGTACGGCTGATGCCGTAATTACTCAAGCGAACTATCCAAAAGATAAGGTGGGCAACTCGCGCAGCTCGCAGCCTGATATGGGGTGCTTCCAGCATCAAGAGTCTGCTGATAATGATAACGAATAAAAAGACTACTTTATAATATTATGCCTGCAAATGATACGAGTGCTTCGAATGGAAAGAAGCCAAGTTATAAGAGTCGTAAGAAAAATGACTCGCTTGAGAATTTTGGTCACTTGCAACCACAAGCCGTAGAACTTGAACAGGCAGTTCTGGGTGCTTTGATGATTGAACGCGACGCTTATTACCAAGTGAGTGAAATATTGCGTCCCGAAAGTTTTTATGATAATCGACATCAGATAATCTACGAAGCGATACGTCGACTCAATCTGGAAGAAAAGCCTGTTGATATTCTGACTGTTACAGAGGCGCTGCGTAACACGAACCAATTGGAGGAAGCTGGCGGTCCATTTTATATCACGCAATTGAGTGGTATGGTGGCTTCGTCGGCTCACATAGAATATCATGCTCGCATCATAGCTCAAAAGGCTACGGCGCGCGCTTTGATTTCATATACGAGCGGTATTCAGACGAAGGCTTTTGACGCTACGACCGATATTGATGTATTGATGCAAGAGGCTGAGGGAAAATTGTTCGAACTCTCTCAGACCAACATGAAGAAGGACTATACGCAGATTGACCCCGTAATAAAGGAAGCGTATGAGATGTTGCAAAAAGCGGCTGCTCGTACAGACGGTATGAGTGGTATTCCTTCAGGCTTTCATGCTTTGGACAAGATGACCTCAGGTTGGCAAAATTCCGACCTCGTTATTTTAGCCGCACGTCCTGCAATGGGTAAGACTGCGTTTGCATTAAGTATGGCAAAAAATATAGCTGTTGATCAAAAAATCCCTGTCGCAGTATTCTCATTGGAAATGGCAAATGTTCAGTTGGTTAATCGTCTGATTGTGAACGTTTGTGAGATTAAAGGTGAAACGCTAAAAAGCGGTCAGTTAAAGCCCTATGAATGGAATCAGCTTGACTACAGAATAAAACAACTTACAGGCGCTCCGCTCTATTTGGATGATACGCCATCGTTATCAGTATTCGAATTACGTACGAAGGCACGACGCTTAGTGCGAGAACATGGAGTCCGGGTCATCATGATAGACTACCTTCAGTTGATGAATGCCTCTGGTATGGGCTTCGGTAGCCGTCAGGAAGAAGTGTCAACGATATCACGTTCTTTGAAAGGTCTTGCAAAGGAGTTGAATATTCCTATCTTGGCCCTTTCGCAGTTAAATCGTGGTGTAGAAAATCGTGAGGGGGGCGATAAACGCCCGCAGTTGTCAGACCTTCGTGAATCTGGAGCCATTGAGCAAGATGCCGATATGGTGCTCTTTATTCACCGTCCTGAGTATTATAAGATATATCAAGATTCTGAAACGGGACGTGACCTACGCGGAAAGGCTGAGATCATTGTAGCGAAGCATCGTAATGGCGCGGTAGGAAATGTATTGTTGAGCTTTAGAGGAGAATATGCTCGCTTCCAAAATCCTGAAGAAGATGACATTTCGACCATGTCGTCGCAACAAGGGGAGAATGGTAACAATGGCGGAGGAGTTGAACCATCATCATTTGTTACAAACGATGCCTCACTGCCGCCTGATAATTCAGACTTTCCTCCACTGCCTGACCCCTTCCAACCTGCACCAGGTGTACCCGATTTTTAGGGAATAGAGATTTTAATTTGGGTGTAAGCATTTCCATCCAAGCCATATTGTTAGAGTTTCAGAAAGGTAAGAACTTTGCCGCAAAAAATTGAAAAATGTTCAACCTAAACGAAACGTAAGCATTCGGTGCAGGCCGTATTGTATAAAACAAATAAGCCAAAGTCTTGATAGATTGACTTTGGCTTATTTGCTTTCTTCATAATGGTAAGGTAATAATGTTTCTGGATTGTAATTATTTTGCCTGGCGATTTTGGAAAACGTCTTGGATAGCCAATCTTTGGGATTTATTCCCAACAATTCACAGGTTTTGATAAGTGTTGATATTACAGCTCATTTACCAGAGTAAGTGATTTGTTCGTAAAGACATAGACTTCTTGATTGGTAGGACTATACTGATAAGTACGAATAATGCAAAAATAGGCTTACTTCTTTTTCTTTCGCTGTCTAAAAAGTTTTAATACGCTGTTAAAGCGTTGTCCCAACTTATACATCATCATAAAGCCATCGTATACGGCAACAGCTCTTTCAGCTTGGTTAACCCAATGTTGCACCTTTGTATCAGCCTTAGGCGGTGTAAACAAACATTCCCATTTATAAGCTATAGTCTGTCGGCTTTTGTTCATCTCTTTGCGAAGAACTTCTTGCCTCTTTTCTAATTGTTCTAAGGTCGAACTATTCTGTTTCATACGAAAATTAAATGTGCCGTTTTGTAATCTTACGGCATAAGTTTTATACAGTTATTTGTTTGTTTTGAGATTAAGACACTAAAAGAGAGATATCCACTCACTATCATTCTTGTCTGTTTTGTGCCTTGGAACATTCTTTATGTGACGAGCATTAACAATCCAAATGTGTGGTATAAAGCCTTCAAACACATTGTATATCGGTTCCAATATATGCCTGTGCTTTCCATGGCCACGTGAGTGATACCCAATGATACCAACTAATCTCTCAATTGTGTCAAAGAACTCGTGAAAGTGTTATAACTACGGAACTCCTTAGGGATGCCCTTGCCTTGTACAGTCGCAACCACCACTTTCTTGTGGATATTCATGCTGCAGCCTCGCAAGAGAACTTGAGTGTACAGAACTACTGACATAACTGCATAAATTAGAAGATAAACTATTCTTCTGCAAATATACAGAGATGGTAGTCCCCTTTTCATTAACTTTGGCGACTTTATAAAATTGTCATGAGGGTTTCATAAAGTCAAGCGTCAATGATTAGTTTTTAATGTTAGCGTCGTCTACCGAACTATCTGTATCGTTTAAGAATAAGTCAGCCAGAAAACCCGCAATAGGTGCTTCTATCCACTTCTTGCGATTGCAAAGGATGACAATACCTATTATAATGTATACTACTACGATAATAGCATAAGCAGTAGCCATACCACCTACAATAGGAGCAAGTGCGGCAGCCGCCGTCATCGACATAAACATAACAGCCAACGCTGAAAGCATAAACAGCACTACAAACAATATAATAGCTGTAAACAGTCGCGACATTTTGCTTACAATGTCGATTTGTAAACATTCCGCCCGCAGTTCAACATAGCGCTTAATCTCAACAATCAGTTGACTAATCGTTTCAATATTCCTATCTGATGAAAACACGTCAATAAAATATTATGTTAGCAATGTAACAATAAAGTCAAGGGACAAAGGCTTATACATACACTTACGTAGCATGCGTTACATTTTGTTCCTTGACTTTAGGTTAAAAGTAAAATCGCCAACTGATTAGTCGTTGGCTGATTGGAGTTCGTCAGCAATGTCGTCAACGAGATTTTCCATCTCTTTGCGATTAAGTTTAATGCCACGTTTGCGAATAGCTTCAGCTATCTTTTCACGTGTATCAGTACCCTTTTCAGGTGCAAAAAGAATACCACATGCTGCACCAACGGCTGCTCCGCCGAGGAATGCTGCTAAAATGCTAAGACCTTTCATGATAAATATTTTATTAAAGTGAGTAATTCTGAGTCCAAATATACGCATTTACTTTTTAATTGCCACGAAAAAGAACATTTTTTTTAATCAAACATGCAGAAAGTGCCTTTTTTAATCTTGTTTAATACTTAAAGCATTGATTATCCCAAACGCTTTTGTAATTTTGTGGCGAAGTTTGCTTGATTGCGTTTTTATCGATTATTGTAAAGCGCATAACAAACTGCTCATTGGTCTTTTAGAAACAACAAAACATCATCATTCATGAAGAAGAATTTAGTACTTGCACTCGGACTTTGCACCGTAGCACTTTTTACAAGCTGTAAATCACGCGAGAGCGCTTACCGTCAGGCTTGGGAACAAGCTATGGCTCAAGATAAGACACAACAAAATGAACAACAGGTAACTACCGATAATAACGAAGAGAAGGAAACGGTTGAAACTCCTGTAACTACTACCACCACTACAACAACCATAACACCTGATCATAGCGATGTTCGCGAGATTAATGGTAACATGTCAGTAGTAAGTGGCAATCCCCTCAAGCTTTACAGTGTAGTAGTGGGTAGTTTCGTAACGCAAGCTAACGCTGAAGGACTCAAGACACGCTTACAACAAGAGGGTTACGACTCACGTGTCATCAAGACAGACGAGACTATTAAGGGCGTAACAGGTTGGTATCGCGTAATCGCATCTTCATACGATGATAAGGCCTCTGCTGTACAGTCACGTCGTTCGTTGAGCCAGAAGTATGCTGGTGCATGGTTGCTCTATCGTAAGTAATCATAACTTATTAAATAATGCAGGCGAGTTGTTGAATAAAGGGTTGACAAAATCCTTTATTCAACATTTCGTCTTTTTTCGTAATTATACTAACGACTATCTTGGATCAACTCAAACCACTACTCGGCCTTACACCCGACGAATTGAAAGCCATAGCCATTGAAATGGGGCTAAAGCCTTTCGTAGCTAAGCAAATGGCCGATTGGATATATAACAAACACGTGACAGACATCGACGCTATGATGAATCTGTCAAAGGACGCGCGTACACGATTAAAAGAGAAATATACCATTGGCTGTACCGCCCCCATTGACGAACAGCGTTCGGTCGATGGTACGGTAAAGTATCTTTATGCCACTCGTAAGGGCGACTTTATTGAGACTGTCTACATTCCCAGCGGTGATCGAGCAACCCTATGCGTTAGTTCACAAGTAGGTTGCAAAATGGGTTGTGCCTTCTGTATGACAGGCCGTCAAGGCTATGCTGCCTCGCTTACGACAACCGACATTCTCAACCAAATCTACTCTCTCCCTGAGCGTGACACACTCACCAACATCGTATTCATGGGACAGGGTGAGCCTTTTGACAATCTTGACAACGTATTGCGTACAACGCAAATCCTCACAGCAGAGTGGGGGTGGGCATGGAGTCCGAAGCGCATCACCGTTTCGAGTGTTGGTTTAGCCAAGGGACTAACACGTTTCTTACAAGAGAGTGCTTGTCACCTTGCCATTAGCTTACATAACCCCATACCCAGTGAACGTGCCGAAATCATGCCTGCTGAACGTGCTTTCAGTATCGTGGACGTTGTAAACGTTCTTAAACAATACGACTGCTTTCGCAAACCTTCAGCCACAAGCAATAGCAATCTTTCACATCAGCGACGCCTCTCGTTCGAATACATCGTATTTGGCGGCATAAATGACTCAAAGCGCCATGCAGATGCGCTCATTAAACTATTGCAAGGACTCGACTGTCGCATCAACCTCATACGTTTTCACGACATTCCCGACACACCACTCAAGGGTGTTTCGACTGAAGAGATGATAGCCTTTCGCGACTATCTCACCTCACACGGACTCTTCACCACAGTACGAGCTTCGCGTGGGCAAGACATCTTTGCGGCTTGCGGCCTCCTAAGCACAGCAAAGCAAGAAGCCATAAAGCAAAAATAAGCAGAATAGGTGCTTACGTTCTTAATCCCCAAACGTATAAAACAGTTTATTAAGAGGTTATTTCTTATAATAGATAGTTTTACGTTATAATGTTAGTAAGGTAGTAACTTTATAACCACATAACCTCCAAACTGGGAACCGAATTTATAGAATCCATTAAGAATGACGACAAATAATACAGACACTTCTACTACAACTCAAGTAGAAGCATCACGCCCCATACGCATTGGTATCAGTCAGGGCGACACCAATGGGGTAGGGTATGAGCTTATCTTTAAGACATTCAGCGAAAGTACAATGTTTGAGTTGTGTACACCCATTGTCTTTGGCCACATCAAGGTGGCAAACTATCATCGCAAGGCACTCAACTTTAACACGCAGCTTAACGTCATATCTTCTGCCGAAGAGGCTGTACCTGGAAAACTCAATTTTGTCAATTGCTCCGATAACGAGTTGAAAATAGAGTTCGGCGTACAAAGTCCTGACGCAGGACACGCAGCCTTCCAGTCGCTCGAACAAGCCGTTATCGCCTATAAATCAGGCGAAATTGACGCATTAGTTACAGCTCCTATTAACAAGAAGAGCATTCAGAGCAGCAACTTTCATTTCGTAGGCCATACTGAATATCTACAAGACCGTTTTGCTGCTGAAGGACAAGAACCGTTGATGATTTTATGCAATGACATCATGCGCGTAGCCCTTGTTACCACCCACTTGCCTATATCTGAAGTAGCCTTTGCCATTACTGAAGAGAAGGTAGCGCTGAAGGCACAACTATTATACCAATCACTTCAGCGCGACTTTAACATTTCAGCGCCGCGCATCGCAGTATTGGCACTCAATCCCCATGCGGGTGACGGTGGAGTGTTAGGTCATGAAGAGAGTGATATTATACTCCCAGTTATAAAGTCGCTCTCTGATGCGGGTATGCCTTGTTATGGTCCGTATGCGGCCGACGGTTTCTTTGGCGCAGGTCTCTATCGTCACTTTGATGGTATCTTAGCCATGTATCACGACCAAGGATTGGCTCCCTTCAAAGCATTATCCATGAGTGGAGGCGTTAACTTTACGGCCAACTTGCCTATCGTACGTACATCTCCCGACCATGGAACGGCTTACGACATCGCTGGCAAAGGCATAGCCCAAGCTGATTCCTTTCGTCAAGCTATCTATGCCGCCATTGACGTCTATCGCAATCGCGTTAGCTATGATGAGTGCCATGTCAATCCCTTACCCAAACTCTATCAAGATCGCAAAGAAAGATGAAATTTGCTATAATAGCAGCAGGCGAAGGGTCACGTCTTCAGCACGAAGGATTCTCTCTTCCTAAACCCTTAGTACCCATTTGTGGCGAAGCAATGGTTGACCGTTTAATACGTATCTTTCGTCAGAATGGTGCTACCGAGATTGTTATAATTGTCAATACGCTCAATCCTCTTACCGAGCAACACATCTTGCAGCTCAAGCAGCAAGGAAAGGCGGACGACATTCGCATGGTCGTAAAAAGCACGCCCAGTTCTATGCACAGTTTTGCCGAGTTAGCTCCCTACTTATCTGACGGCCCATTCTGTCTTACTACGGTCGACACAATCTTTTGTGAAGAGGAGTTCTCTCAGTATATCAATTACTTCGCACACTGCCAGTACGACGGCTGCATGGCAGTAACTGACTACATTGACGACGAGAAGCCTCTTTATGTCGCCACCAATGAACAATTGCACATTACGGGCTTTCACGATACCGATGAGGGAGACCGCTACATTTCAGGTGGCATATATTGCCTACGTCCCAACGCACTTCAGACGCTTGCTACTTGTCTAAAGGAAGGGAAGAGTCGTATGCGTAATTTCCAGCGTGCGCTTGTGAGTGATGGACTAAAAATGAAGGCTTTTCCCTTTACAAAGATACTCGATGTCGACCATATCGAAGACATTGTTAAAGCTGAAAACTTCTTGCAACAACACTCATGAAACAGCACATTTTAGGCATAAGCCGTGCGCCACAATTCAGTCCCAATTCTGAAGGACGTGATGCCGCTATCTTTGCAGCCTTAACCAGTCGTCTGGAAAGAAAAGGATATGCTGTCGACATTATCTCTGAAGACCTTGTCACGGAAGTTGACTTGGCAGATTATGACCTCGTGTTCTCAATGGCACGGGGTCGCAATGTGTTATCTATTTTATCACAAGCCGAGCAGTCAGGATTGCCTGTCATCAACTCTGCCACCCGCCTTTTACAACTCTCGCGTGGCAGCCTAATTCACCTACTTCAGCAGCACGACCTACCCTTGCCTCATATTCAACTTTGTGAATTAACTTCTTCACAAATTGTTACACCGCGTATTGCTTACCCCTTTTGGGTAAAGCGTGTTGATGCGTGTGCACAACAGAAGGGAGATGTCAGTTTCGTCAACGGTGAGGCCGAATATCAAACAGTTATAAAGCGGTTCCGTGAGAGCAACATTGCAAGTTATGTAATAGAACAACATATCGAGGGCGACCTTGTGAAGTTCTACGGTGTAGAGGGCACAGCATTCTTCCATGTCAGCTATCCTACCGAAAGCGCAAACGGATTTTCAAAGTTCGGACTTGAACAGGCGAATGGTCAGCCATCTCACTTCAACTTTAATGGGTCTGCCCTTAAGCAGACGGCCGATAAAGCAGCTCAACTTACAGGCATGACCGTTTATGGTGGTGATGCAATCATCACCTCGACGGGACAGTTCCGTATCATTGACTTTAACGACTGGCCCAGTTTTTCACCCTGTCGTCGTGAAGCAGCAAAGGCCATAGCCGAACGTATTGGCCATATTTTTAATTCTTAATTCATTATAGCCTATTTGCTAAAAGTTTACTTGTACTAAAATGTCAGAAAATCAAAGCAATACAACCACCCGTTTACAATCTACCTTCAAGTCGCAAGATACCGAAGAATGGTTAGACATACACTTCACGCGCCCCTTAGGATTGCTATGGGCGCGCTTCTTCAACCACTTCAACATCCACCCCAACGTAGTCACCATTCTGAGCATTATCTTAGGTGCTGCAGCTGGTATAATGTTCTACTTTACCGACCTTACGCATACAATTATTGGCATACTGCTATTAGTCTGGGCCAATCTCTACGACAGCGCTGATGGACAGTTAGCACGCATGACGGGTAAGAAGACGCGTTGGGGCAGAATACTCGATGGTTTTGCTGGCGACGTATGGTTCTTCACTATTTACGCTGCTATCTGTCTACGTCTCCAAGCCACCGACATTCCATTCACAACCATAAAGTGGGGTGTGTGGATATGGCTATTAGCTGCCCTTTCGGGTTTCATATTCCACGGCAAGCAATGCGCTTTGGCCGACTACTATCGCAATATTCACCTTTTCTTTATTAAAGGTAAGTCGGGTAGTGAATTAGACAATTCTGTAAAGTTGCGTCAGGAGCTAAAGTCGCTTTCTTGGAAGGAGGATGGCATGTGGTTGGTTTTTCTTTACTTCTATGGCAACTACACCCATTCGCAAGAGCAAATGACGCCACACTTTCAAGCCTTCCGTCAGCAAATCATGGAGCGCTTTGGCGATGCCCCCGTACCCACAACCTTAGCACAAGCCTTTCGTCAGAGAAGCCTTCCCTTAATTAAGTATGCTAACATACTAACGTTCAACACACGTGCCATTGTGCTTTACATCGTATTGCTCTTAGGTCAGCCTTGGCTCTACTTCGTGTTCGAAATAGTTGTAATGGGTCTATTATTCCTTTTTATGCGTGCCAAGCACGAAAGCCTTTGCCAACGTTTAACGCAAGAGTTGCAACAGGGCAAGTATTACCCCCTTTTTACCTCCTTCCCAACCTAAAACAAACAAAACATTCACGTGAAACCACTCTATCGTAATTTATTCCTATTATTTGGCGTAGCGGCTATCATCGTAATGCTCTGCACTTTTGACGTTGACTACACACAACTCTATAGCCATTTACTCCGTGCCGGACTCTATCTGCCTGCCGTAATTGGCGTATGGATATTTGTATATGCCTTCAACGCGTGGGCATTTCAAATAATCGTCAATAGTGGCACACACAGCAAACATCTCTCCTTCCGTCACGCTTATAAGCTTACTGTTTCGGGATTTGCCTTTAGTTACACCACGCCCTTTGGCTTTGGTGGAGGGCCCTATCGTGTTATGGAACTCAGTTCCTACATCGGAGTGCCACGCGCCATGTCGTCAGTAGTGTTATATTCAATGATGCACATCCTCTCCCACATCTGTCTGTGGAGTTCAGCAGCAGTTCTCTTTGCCATTGTTTATACTGAGAAGATGACACCCTTCCTTTGGACGCTGTTCATGATCTTTACCGTTGTATTAGTAGTCGTACTCTTTGTCTTTCATCTTTGTTATAAGAAGGGAGTTATCGTAAAGCTCTTTACTCCTTTGCTTCACCTCCCTTTTGCCAAGAAGTGGGCACGTAAGTTTTACGACAAGCATGCTGACGATATGCAAAAGGTGGACGACAATATTGCCTACCTCCACTCGCAGCCGCGTGCCTTCTATCAGTCACTGCTCTTCGAATACGTGGCACGTGTCATCAATGCCCTCGAATACTACTTCATTCTTCTCTCATTAGGCGTAAACCTCAGCTTCTGGGATGCCATTTTAGTATTGGCTTTCTCTTCTCTGATAGGCAATCTGCTCTTTTTCCTCCCCATGCAGTTAGGAGCACGCGAGGGCGGTCTCTCTCTCATTGTCAAAATTCTCGGACTTACAGCCCCAGGTATAGGTATCATTACCAGCCTCTACACACGTGTGCGCGAACTCGTTTGGATATTCATCGGTGTTAGCCTCGTAAAGGTTGGTAACAAAAAGATTATGCACGATTAAGAGAGTTTAATGAGTTTAATAAGTTTAATGAGTTTCCTAGACACGTACTCACTATCATACGATAAGTGATGAAGCATGACATTCTTCAACTCATTAAACCTATTAAACTCATTAAACTCATAACTTATTAAACTCCCCTTCTTCCATGTCAACCTTCCTCTTTGACTATGGTGGCACACTCGACACTGCTGCCACTCATTGGTATTACGTTTTCAAAGCAGCTTATCATCATATAGGCTATCAAATAGCTGACGAACAACTGCGCGAAGCATACGTTACAGGCGAAAGAGCTTTAGCTAAGGAACGAATTATATTGCCTGAAGACAACTTCTTTACCTTGCTACAAAAAAAGATAACAATACAACTGCATTACCTTGAGACGTCACTTCTTTTGATACAGTTTGACAGCGACGCCACCCGAAAACAAACCATTCAACGTTTAGCCACCTATTGTGATGACTTTGCTCGTCAGCATGTTCAGCAATCAGCACAAGTACTCGAACAACTTAAGCAACGTGGACACCGCTTTATCATGGTGTCCAACTTCTATGGTAACCTACATCAAGTGCTCTCAACTTATGCTATCGACCATTATTTCGACTCCATTATTGAGAGTGCAGTAGTAGGCATACGCAAGCCCGACCCCGCCATTTGGCAATTAGGAGTAGATGTTGCGCAATGTGATGCGTCGCAGTGCATTGCCGTAGGCGATAGCTTCAGCAAAGACATCATCCCAGCGCATACCATTGGTTGTCAAACCATTTGGTTTAAAGGCAGTGAGTGGGAACCTAAACAGTTTGACGAAACGCTCCCCTCACACATTATCACATCATTAGACGATATCCTTACGCTCTAATGGGGCGGCCTATCCCCCTTTCAGTAAGATAGGCTGCGGCTCGGCTTTGCGCTCGCCTTGCACTATCTTTAGATAAGATAGGCTGCGGCTCGGCAGTGAAAATGAAAGTTTTTCGACTTTCATTTTGCTTTGCGCTCGCCTTGTACTATCTTTAGATAAGATAGGCTGCGGCTCGGCAATGAAAATGAAAGTTTTTCGACTTTCATTTTGCATTGCGCTCGCCTTGCACTATCTTTGCATGTTGAAATGACCATTCGCACGATACTAAAACAAAAAAGTTATAAATTTTTGCAATAAAAATGTTATAGTAGCGTTTAAGTCTATATCAACCTACAATATTGAGTAATGAATCATTCTTGGATACTATATTTAATCATCACCTTTGTGCTGAGCTTTGGCGTAACAGTAGGCGTAATGCCCCTATTGCTCAAGCTATGTAAGCGCAAAGGCATATACGATTTACCTAACGAACGTAAAGTACACCATAACAAGATACCTCGCTTAGGTGGAACCCTCTTCACCCCCGCCATGCTCATCGGAGTATCTGGCGCGGTAGTTGCACTCAACATCTTTGACCAAGGTATAGATATCCCCGTAACGCTCAAGACGATGCTCATCGTTATTGGCATGTTTCTCCTCTATCTTATTGGCATGCTTGACGACCTTTTTGGACTACGAGCCAGCGTTAAGTTTATGATACAAATCGTGGTATCATTTTTCTTGCCTTTTTGTGGACTTTATATACACAATCTTTATGGCCTTTTCGGTCTATACGAACTCCCCATTTGGGTAGCCTATCCATTTACCGTATTCGTTTCGATACTCATTGTTAATGCTATCAACCTTATTGACGGCATCGATGGCTTGGCCTCAAGCCTTTCGTTAATAGCCATCGTACTATTCGGTGTGCTGTACTATCAACACCAAATAGTCTTCTATACCCTCTATTGCGCAGGGCTTGCAGGAGCAATTATAGCCTTCCTGTTGTATAATCTATTTGGATCTGTCGAGCGAAGCACTAAGACTTTTATGGGCGATACGGGTAGCTTAACTCTTGGCTACGCCATAGCTTTTTTAGCTATCAGCTACTTTAAGTCGCCCACGTTTATTGGCTTCGAAGCCAGTGCCCATTCTCCTCTGCCACTCATCGTACCCTACACGTTAGTGCTGGTCCCCTGCTTTGACTCCATACGTGTGGCAATAGTGCGCTTGTTACATCACAAACCCATGTTTCACCCAGACAAGACGCACATTCACCACAAGTGCTTACAAGCAGGTTTCACCATGCACCAATCATTAGTGCTCATACTCACCTTACAACTCCTATTTTGTGCCATTAACGCCACATTCCTATATGCTGAAGCATCGGCAACTATTATTATAGCAACAGACGTTGCACTGTTCTCACTCTTTATCATGTGGCTCAACAAGCGTGCAGCGCGTCACCAACTTCAAGCATAAACAATGTCATCAACATATACTATTTGCAAAGTAACATTCTCAATCGTAGTCTATCGACAACCTCTTAACGAACTCAAAGAGGTGATAACTTCGTTGTTACGATATAAAGGCGAAAAGGTTATCTACGTTATAGACAATTCGCCCACCGATGATGCAGTACAACTGCAACAACTCGACCCTTGCATTCGCTACAAGCACATGCAAGAGAATGTGGGCTTTGGCAAAGCGCATAATTGGGCTATTCGTCAGGCTGAACGACTTCATAGTCAATTCCACTTTGTAGTCAATCCCGATGTTACTTTTACCGAAGACGTCGTTACACCAATGGTCGACTACATGGAGCAAAATCCCGATGTAGGCGAAATGATGCCACGCGTCTACTATCCCGATGGGCGCATACAATATTTGCCCAAGCTCATGCCCACCCCCTTCTTGCTCATTAAGCGCAAGTTATACAAGCTCATGCCCACCCACCACGAACGGTGGATGCAACACTTCGAAATGCGCCCCATGCGCAACGACCGCGTCTATGAAGTTGGTCACGTTTCGAGTTGCTTTGCTGCCTTCAGAATGGAGGCCTTACAGCGTTGTGGACTCTTCGATGAGCGTTTCTTCCTTTACTTTGAAGATACCGACATAACGCGACGCATTCATCGTTACTTCCGCACCCTATACTATCCATTCGTATCAGTATATCACGACTATGGCAACGGAGCGAGCAAAGACCCTAAACTCTTCTTTGTATTCATCAGTTCGCTTATCAAGTTCTTCAATAAGTGGGGGTGGTTCTTTGACAGTGAGCGCCGCCGCTGCAACAAGTATTTCTTAAAACAAATAAAGTAGCGCATAAATAAAGAGGGGCGTCCTAAAAAAGTACAAACCTTTTTTTAGACCGCACCCCTCAGAACGAGCTGACAGATAAAAAACAAAACGCTGAATATGCCAAGCATCAACCACCTCCTTACCATAGCCATACTCCTATCTGCTGCACTTCTACCCATATCGTGCAACAAACAGAGTGACAAGCAAGGTGAACAATATAGCACACACCGTGCTGAAATGGAAACTATCGCGCAGCAACGCTTAGCCACCGCACGTGAGCAGTTAAAAGAAGACAACTGTCAAGCCGCCAAGAGTAGTATTGAGGCCATGCGCCACGATTGCTACCTTGCCCTTACGGCCCGTCAGCAAGGCATTTTGCTCATGGACTCTGTCGAACTACGACAAGCCCAACTCGACTTAGCGAGAGTCGATAGCCTCATGCAACACGACAGTTCGCAAAGCACACGCGCCTCGTTCGAAGAAGCTTGTCAAAAAGTACAATTCTACGAGCGAAAACTACAATTCGATAAGCAACGAAAATAGCACATTATCCCCCCATGTCCACACCCACCGATTTCCGTTCCGAACTCAATGAATCACAATACGAAGCCGTCACCTATCTCGACGGCCCCTCATTGGTTATAGCAGGAGCTGGTTCGGGCAAGACCCGCGTGCTCACCTATAAAATAGCCTATCTCCTTCAGCACGGCATACACCCTTGGAACATACTCGCGCTCACCTTTACCAACAAGGCCGCACGCGAAATGAATTTACGCATCTCACAGATATGCCAAGACATCAGCCTAAGCGGTATGTGGAGTGGCACGTTTCACAGCATCTTTGCGCGCCTTTTGCGCATAGAACACGAGGTAATCAACTACCCACAGGACTTCACCATTTACGATAGCGCTGACACGAAGTCACTCATCAAAGCTATCACCAAAGAACTTGGATTAGACGAAAAGGTATACAAGCAAAATATTGTAGCAGGCCACATATCAGAGGCCAAAAACCGCCTCATACTTCCCGCTCAGTATGCAGCCGAAAGCACTATCATAAGTCGCGATAGGTCGGAGGGAGTAGCACAGATACATAAGATTTATACCATCTATCAGCAACGCTTAAGCGCAGCTGGAGCTATGGACTTTGATGATCTCCTGCTCAACACCTACCTCCTCCTTCGCGACCACTTAGACGTGCGCCAGCGCTACATCGAACGTTTCCAGTACATCCTCGTTGATGAGTATCAAGACACCAACATGGCACAGTATCAGATACTGAGTCTACTCACCAACCCCCAATCACGCATTTGCGTCGTGGGCGACGATGCACAAAGCATCTATAGTTTTCGTGGTGCCGACATCTCTAACATACTCAACTTCCAGCAGCGATACCCCAATGCACGCATTATCAAGCTTGAATGCAACTATCGTTCAACGCAAAACATTGTCAATGCTGCCAATAGCATCATACGCTACAACGAACACCAAATACCCAAAACCGTATATTCTGCAGGGGCCGAAGGCGACCCCATCACGCTCTTCTCGGCCGCTTCTGACAAGGAAGAAGCACGCAAAATCGTAGCCAACATAACCCGCCTACACGCGCGCAAAGATGTGCCCTATAACGAAGTGGCAGTACTCTATCGCACCAATGCTCAAAGCCGTGTAATCGAAGAGGCATTACAAGGCGCGAACGTTCCTTATCGCATATACGGTGGCCTGTCCTTCTATCAGCGCAAGGAGATAAAAGATACGTTGGCCTACTGCCGATTAATAGCCAATCCTCACGACGAAGAGTCGTTCCGTCGTATCATCAACTATCCCGCGCGTGGCATCGGAGCTACAACGATACAAAAGGTACAGTTGGCGGCAGCAACTCATGACGTAAGTATGTGGACCGTGGCCAACGACCCCTTAGCCTATGGTGTCGAGATTAACAAGGGGGCAATCAACAAGCTTAGCATCTTCTGCGAACTCATTGAGTCGTTCCGCGTACAGTTAGATAAGGTTACGGCCTCAGACCTCGTGCGCGACATCATACGTCGCAGCGGTATTGGTGTAGACCTTACCCTTGTCAAGTCAGCCGAGAATACGGCTCGCCAAGAGAACGTTGACGAACTCTTGGCCTCTATCCAAACCCTTGAGAAGGAGGCACGCGACGAAGAGGGACGTACCCGCGTATCGCTCACCGAATACCTTTCGACCGTATCGCTCCTCTCCGATGCTGACACGCGCGACGACGGAACGCCACGTGTCACGCTCATGACTATTCACGCAGCCAAAGGCCTTGAGTTTCAAGCCGTATTCGTCACAGGTATGGAAGAAGACCTCTTCCCCTCCTCATTGGCCAAGATGAGCACCCACGAGATGGAAGAAGAGCGTCGCCTCTTCTACGTAGCCGTAACGCGTGCCAAGGAATACTGCTTCTTGAGCTATGCACAGACGCGCTTTCGCTACGGATCGCTACAGTTTTCCGAGCCCAGCCCCTTCCTCGACGAGATAGACGAAGCCTATATTCAACGTCAGGACACAAGATCCTCTGCTCCCAGCTTCAGTTCAAACGCACAGCAAAGCAAGTGGGGTAGTGGCAGATACGGTGCAAACTCATCAGCATCATCGTATGGTGGCGGTCGTCAAGCCAAACGATACAGTGCGACTCGCAACAACGATTTCGATAGCTTCTTTGGTGGACAGTCAGAAGACGACTTCCGTTCGTCAATGGGATATAAGAATA
The DNA here is from genome assembly GCA_900540885.1 of uncultured Prevotella sp. Lineage (GTDB taxonomy): Bacteria > Bacteroidota > Bacteroidia > Bacteroidales > Bacteroidaceae > Alloprevotella. The sequence continues at coordinate 7,736 of UQHJ01000007.1, read as the reverse complement.
GCCAACTTGCTTATAACGAATACAGTGGTACTACAGCCAAAGGCGATACCGACTATGAAGCAGGCTATCAAGGCTACGGCGAGTTACGCTCACGCCACTCAAGCGCTAAGCACAATTACACAAAAAAAGTTCCAACTTCGCCCTCTCACATCACCACCTCCCCCTTGCCTTACGGCTACGTAAGCACAGGCGTCGTACGTAAGAAAGGTGCCGACACAACCGCCGACGCTGCCACCCAAGCCGCATGGCCCGAAGGTGCAGTCGTTCGTCACAACCGCTTTGGCGTGGGTAAAGTCGTAAGTGTAGAAGGCAGTGGCGACAATGCCAAGGTGCGCGTCGAATTTGATCAAGTGGGCATCAAGAATCTATTGCTCAAGTTCGCTGGACTCAAACGATTGTAAAACGTTACAAACATTCTAAAGTGGGAAATAAGTCGTGATAAACAATGATTAATATCGACAACAAATGATAGTTAAGGTGTTCAAAATGAGCACCTTTCTTTTTAGCCTTACTATTGGTTATAATCAAAGGGAAGGCTGCCGACTCGCATGGCAACCCCATCACCCGTAACTTCAGACAACGAACACCGCAGCAAGACATTATACGCATCAACCATTATGCCGTAAGTTATCCCGTCATTCCAGTACCGTTCGGACGCAACAAGCCGCGCGGACTCGGCAAACCGAAGGAACTCTCACTCAAAACGAGCAACTTCAAGGCTGGTGTCGACCGCAACGTGAAGGCGTTTAACGCTGTATGCGAACACTACCCGGATATAAAACACATTGTAGAAAATCAGTAAAGAAACATCAATATGGATATAGACTTGGTATATCTATGGGTCAACGGCAACGACCCGAAGTGGCAAGCTAAGCGCGACGCGTGCATCGGACGACCCACAGAACGACAAGAAAACTGCAAAGGACGCTATGCTGACAGCGGCGAACTGAAATACAGTCTGCGCTCTATAGAGATGTATGCGCCTTGGATACGCAAGATATTCATCGTGACAGACGACCAAGAGCCCGAATGGCTCAACACTGAAAATCCCAAGATTCAAGTGGTTGACCACAAGGAGATAATGCCTGCCGAGAGTCTGCCTTGCTTCAACTCGACATTGATAGAGCACTATCTCGACAAGATACCAGGCTTATCGGAGCATTTCCTCTTCTCCAACGACGACATGTATATAAACCAGCCCATCACTCCGGCTACATTCTTCGCAGCCGACGGACTGCCTATACTGTATATGAACCGCAAACCTTTCCGAAAGCTGGCGCTATGGTTTAGAGACAATGTTAAGGGCAAACCATTGAGCATGTATCTTAAGATTATAAGAAATGCAGCCGAACTTGTAGAGAAATACTACGGCACTTACTACGGATGCAAGCCTCATCACAACATCGACTCGTATCTGAAGAGCACCATAACATTCACAAACCGTAAGTTTGAGAAGGAGTTCAGTCCTATGGTACCGCACCATGTTCGTGCAGCTGACGACGTACAGCGAAGCGTATACTCTTATGTGGCTCTTGCCGAAAAGAAGGGTCATCTGCGCTACGTATCACATAAACGTCAAACAATCCTGTTTTTACCATATCTGAGATGTAATGCACAAGTTTGTCGGCATCAGGACTGACCATTATTCTTGCCAAAGCTTTGGTTCCCCTAACCAGAATAGCCCACTTAATGTTATGGCTCCACATCTGCAAACGTTCCATATCACCATTGTCCTGATACATTTTCTGAATTAGAGAGAGTCCGTTCAATAACGTCTCAAGACGTTCCAATTCATTAATCGACTTTGATATGGACTTACGGTTGACATAATAATAATACAGTGGCAACTGCGTTACAGTCGTTTTAATTGGTTTCATCAATAGTTCCGACCACCAAGGAATGTCCTCATACTTCATTCCCTTTATAAACTTCACATCCTTTATAAGTGAACGCTTGAACAGATGACGCCACACAAAACAATGCTTTATAGCAAACTTCTGTTCAGGTTGATTCCAGTCGGAAGCATATTTCAATGCGTCGTCCGTCACGACTGTCTTTATTCTGCCAAGCCTGTATTTGAAAGGCGAACGCCAAGCGCCTGCTTTGTCAGTATTTACTTTAAACCTACGCATCAGTTTAAGTTGTACGTTTCTGTAGAAAGAGTCTCGATACCAGCTCACCATATCAGTATCGTCACGCTCAATCAAACCTACTGCTAACTCCAAAGTCTGCGGATGTATAAAGTCATCGGAGTCTACAAACATAACGTATTCGGCATCAGCAACAGCCAACCCCTCATTGCGGGCATGCGACAATCCGCCATTTTCCTGATGAATTACCTTGAAACGCGAGTCTTTAGCTGCATATTCGTCAAGTATGGCAGGGCTTCCGTCAGTAGAACCATCGTCCACACAGATGGCACGCCAATGCGTATATGTCTGAGCAAGCATGCTGTTCAGACAACGTCGTAAATACGGTTCTACGTTATAAACGGGAATGATAATATCAACTTTATTAGCTTTCATAACTTGACTTTTAGACTTCCATGTCTGGCAAAGCGTAATATTCTGCTTGTATGTCACGCAAAGAAGGATTCAGTCGCTCTACATTGTCACGTACAGTTCGGTAACAAGTAATCAAGTCCGAATTGATGTCGTTGATTACTGCACGTTTGATATTAGGATGCTGTTGCAGCATGTAAAATAACATAGCACCACTGCCAACGAATGGTTCTATATATGTCGCATTTTCCCAATTATCAAAGTCAGCCGGAAGCTTTTGTTCCAGTTGTTCAATGAGTTGTCCTTTACCACCAACCCATTTGATGAATGGTTTTGCTTTAGAATTCATTATTAGTCATTTTATGCTAATGATTTTCAATCATCAGCGGTATTACTTTTTGTTTTATTGATAAGCTGACGAACATCAACATCCAATAGAGATGCTACCTTTGTCAATGTTACTAAATCTGGTTGTGAGGTATTAGTACACCATTTGGAGATAGTTGCAGGATCTTTTCCTAACTGCTCAGACAACCATTTGCTTGTCCGCTTTTTCTCTACCAACACGACTTTTATGCGATTTATATCTTTCATCATTAATCTTTTTTATTGCGTTCAGCGCAAAGATAATGATAACTATTTAAGAATAGACTATCTTTGTCGCAATTTTATAATTATTTAGCATTTTATTTCACCTATATTCCAAGATTAAGCCGTATTTTTACTCCCCATAATAAGCGTGTCTGTAACACAAAAAACGGAAGAGGCTGAGAAACAATGCATTGCATCTGTTTCCAGAATCTTACAAAAAAGGCTAAAAGGAAATAGTACAACTTCATCTCTAACAGACTGATAATAAGCATATTACATTTGTTATTCATTTTCTCTGCACTTGTAAAAAGGGTAGTTGTACCGTTTAAAAGATAAAAACTTAACTATCAGCAACATCCACATGTTGTATCGAATTATACATTCTCAAGTTTTCTCTAAAAAAGGATTATAAGTATCCTAAGTAACATACGAAACCCCAATATTAGTTTTCTATACAGCGCAAACATCCAGTCTCTCCAAAATTGAAGAGACGACACGTATGTAAAAAGGTATTTTTCTCTTCTAGCTCAAAGCTATACGTGGGCATCCACAAGAATCTAAGGCTTTGGCTAATTTCAGAGAACGGAGTCGAGCTACCAGAAACTTGATAGCCTTGCAATGGAAACTTATTGTTACAGCTTGCACTATGCAAACTGAGTACAATCTTTAGCAACAGACTTTTGGGGTTCATTTGTACACATCAATCCCAGCTACAGTTTTCATAAGCATTTAATTTATTAGGCGTTAGAGCCTGTTTTTCCACAAATATACGGGATTTTGGCAACATTTGCCAATAGAAAACTGAAGCGGGCTTGATTTTACATTTTGTTGAGGAATCTTTTTTATCTCGTGGGCATGTGATTGAAAATTCTCATCTTAATTTCAGATTTAGATGAGCTGCAATTTACGTCAATAACAAGTTATGAATAATGGCAAGAGAATTTTGTAAGACATGGTGGGGAAATGCTTGGCTGCAAGCTCTCTCACATATAGATTATTCCAATCGTATTCCGCGTGGTGCTCGCTATGCCCGCAACGGTTCTGTTAAGAGCGTTGTCTTTGAGGGTAATAAAATATTAGCTAAGGTGCAAGGCAGTAGAGTGAAACCTTACACGGTTACAATGACTGTCAAAAAGTTTAGCCAAGCAGAGATAAGTCGATTGATAGATGGTATATTGGCGAATTTGTCCGTTGTGCCACAGTTGCTCAATATGAATCTATCTCCTGCAGTACTTGATATTGCAAAGGAAGCAAAACTTGAAGTCTTTCCTACTTCATGGCACGATATTGATATGTATTGCAGTTGTCCAGATTGGGCTGTGCCTTGTAAACATATTGCTGCCGTTGTCTATATGGTAGGCTTGGAGATTGATAATAATCCGTTTTTGGTGTTCCAACTTCATGGCGTGGACATTTTGAAGGAATTGAGACAGCGCGGTATTGGTGTAGATGAGGAGAGGACTATTACGATACCTAAGTGGCAAGATGCAATGTCCTTGGTATTACCTTCCGTTATTAATGAAAAGGAAAAGCCTGCAGTGACAGAAATGCTGGATTTCAGTAAAATGCCAAAATTAGGGAGTGCCTTGGTGCGCATATTGCCAGATGAACCTGCATTTTATAAGGAAGGTAATTTCTTGAAACTATACACGGAAAATTTAGGCAGGATAAAGCGACAAGCAGAACGATTGCTTACTAAAAAGATAAGCATAGCCGATGTTTTCAAAAATGTATCAATGAATCAAACTTTGTTGAAGTCATCTCAGAACATCGTTATCGTTATGCAGGATGGTATGAAGTTTACCGCCTCGTCGTCAGATAAGACGAAGACGGATATACAAGAACTAATATACCTCTTAGATACTATCGCCAGTGAAGATTTGAATAATAGCTCAGATTCTGTACTTGCTTTGCGAACGTGCTATCTGATGGCTCTGCATCTACTGATGCGTGGAAATGCAAAACCTCAAATCTATGAAAACATCAATCACTCTTATAGCATCTTATGGACTCCAATCTCTTCTGACGCTCAGATGGCGAAATTGCTGAAACAGGCGGACTCTTTGTTTGCAAAGGATAGCATTCGTATAGAGTTAGGTCATAAAAGAGTAATGGCTACGCTTTGTCCTGCTTGGTTTATAACGTCCTGCTTCTTAACGAATTTGGTGTGCAGTATAGCCAAGACTCTTTCTTGGGATAACAAGGTGTATCGATTGTTTTTCTCTGGCGAATCATTTGCGTTTAAGAGTATAGGCGAACAGTCTGTCCCGTTAGGTATCAAGAGTTGGCTTGATTATTTGTCAGTACCTGATATGCAATGGCAGCCAATCGTGATGGTGAGAGAAGAGGAAGAAGGTGCACACGATTTCCTTTTGGAAATGGCGGTAGAGAATACACAAGTGCAAAATCCAGAGGCTGTAAACTTGTGTGATGTACTTAGTAGACAAGGGTATGTAGTCGAACGATTCAATATTCTTAAAGATTTGTCTTTGTTATCTTCTTTAGTTAAGGGATTGGATGATTACTTGGGAAATGGAGCAAAACAACCCTTGCGACTTAGCAACGCTGATTTTGTGAATTTCTTCTTTGAGATAATGCCAGCAATGAAATTGCTCGGCATCAAGTTGATGTTGCCAAAGTCGTTACAAACAATTTTGAGGCCTCGTCCGAGTGTTAGGCTTACTGCTCATAAGAATGACGGAAAGTCTTTCTTACGTATGGAGCAATTGTTGCAGTTTGACTGGCGAGTTGCTGTAGGCGACGATCTTATAGACGTGACAGCGTTTGAGCGTTTAGTAGATCATGCTGATCGCTTGATCCGTTTCAAGAAGAATTATATATATGTGAGTGAAAATGACTTGAGGAAGTTGGAGAAAACATTGGCTTCTCAGCGAGAAATGACACCTGCTAAGATGTTGCAAGTGGCTTTAGCCAGAGAGTATAAGGGGGCAAAGGTTGAACTGACGCCAGAAGTGAAGAAACTCATTGCGGAATGGACTACATTGAAAGACGTGCCTGTGCCAAAAGGAATAAATGCTCAGTTACGTCCTTATCAAGAGAGGGGATATGCGTGGATGTATCACAATATGCGCCTTGGGTTTGGCTGTATCCTTGCTGATGATATGGGTTTAGGAAAAACTTTGCAGGTGATAACGTTCTTACAAAAGCTTAAAGACGAAAATCAGTTGGAACAAAAGCCTGCATTGGTTGTAGCACCAACAGGACTCCTGGCTAACTGGCAGGCTGAACTTCAACGTTTTGCTCCCTCACTGTCGGTGTTCCTCTATCATGGGGCTAAGCGCAATATGAATCAATTCTCTCACGACATTCTGTTGACTTCGTATGGATTGATGCGTTCTGATGTAGACTTATTGAAAAAGCGGAAGTGGCGGGTAGTAGTGATAGATGAAGCTCAGAATATCAAAAATAATGATACGGCTCAGAGTAAGGCCGTGCGTTCGCTTAAGGCTGATGTGCATATCGCAATTAGTGGAACACCTGTAGAAAATCGCCTCACTGAATATTGGAGCATCATGGACTTTGCCAATAAAGGTTATTTGGGCACAATCAAGTCGTTCAAGGAGCAATATGTCAATCCAATACAAGACTATGGCGATGTGGCTTGTGCCGATAGATTTCGGAGAATAACATCGCCTATGATGATGCGTCGTTTGAAAACAGACAAGACTATCATCAACGATTTACCAGACAAGATTGAACAGGATGAGTTTGCTATGCTTACTCCTCAACAAGCGGCCTTATACAAGAAAGTGCTTGAAGAGAGCATGAAAGTCATAGAGGGATTTGACGAATCGGACAATAAGCAACTCTTTGAACGTCAGGGAATTATTTTGCAGATGATGCTGGCTTTAAAGCAGGTGTGCAACCATCCTACGCAATACTTGAAAGATGGCCAATTCGTACCTTCACTTTCGGGAAAAACAGAGATGCTGCTTGACTTGATTGATTCTATAGTGGAGAGCGGAGAGAAGGTGCTCGTCTTCACTCAGTTTAAGGAAATGGGAGATATGTTGCAAAGGTTTATTGAAGAGAGAATAGGAGTGCAGCCAATGTTCTTACATGGCGGATGCAGCATTAAGCAGCGTAAAGAAATGGTGGATAGATTTCAGCAAAATAAACGTTCTGACCGTGTGTTTATCTTGTCGCTGAAAGCTGCTGGTACAGGTCTTAACTTGACTGCTGCAACTCATGTGGTGCATTATGATCTTTGGTGGAACCCTGCGGTGGAGGCGCAAGCTACCGATCGTGCTTATCGTATTGGGCAGAAGAAGAATGTGGTGGTACATCGTTTTATTACTCAGAACACCTTTGAAGAGCGCATCAATGATATGATAAATAATAAGCGTACACTTGCCGAAATGACAGTATCTACGGGTGAAAACTGGATTGGTAAGTTGAGCAATAAGGAGTTGAAAGAAATATTTGGATAGGGAACAGTAATGACCTGAAGTTTCGGATTCAGCCCGCCCTTGTTAAATCCGAAACTTCAGTCTTTTACCTTTTCTTCACCCCCCAAACATTCCCTTCGCATAAGTGGCGGCGAGGCACCCCTAAGCGGCGCATCTCTTTGGTGATGCGCTTGATCGTAACGCCTTGCAGTGAACGAGGGGCTTGTGCCTTGAG
>UQHJ01000006.1 GCA_900540885.1 uncultured Prevotella sp. | reverse complement strand
GCTTGGGGCATCGAACCCCAAGTTGGCAATGCCGACGCGGGGACGCGTCGCCCCCAGGTGAGGACGCTAAATTGCAGTTTGTTAAATGCGCTCCATACCTATAATATATATATAAGTATAAGTACACTGACTGACACATTGTCGGCAAACGCTGTCAAAATGGAATAATGAACATTTTAAATTGCATAATAGAACTTTTGGCACACTTTTAGCATATACGAAAGTGAGTGCCTTAAGAGAAATAACAAAAAGAAGTACTCATAATACGATTAATAACAATAAAACAAAAAAATAGCAATACAACTATGAACATTAAACCGTTAGCTGACCGCGTGCTGATTAAAGCCGCTCCCGCAGAAGAAAAGACTGCTGGTGGTATTATTATTCCTGACACTGCTAAGGAAAAACCCTTGCAGGGTGAAGTGCTTGCCGTAGGTAATGGCACAAAGGACGAAGAAATGGTGCTTAAGGCTGGCGACACCGTATTATATGGCAAATACGCTGGCACCGAGGTAGAACTCGATGGCGAGAAGTATTTGATTATGCGTCAAAGCGACGTGCTCGCTGTATTGGCATAATTGTTTAATCTATTCATTTTACAACTTAAAATTCTGAATCAATCATGGCAAAAGAGATAGTATATGATGTAGACGCTCGCGAACGTCTGCGCGAAGGTGCTGATGCATTGGCTAATGCAGTAAAGGTAACACTCGGTCCGAAGGGTCGCAACGTTGTTATTGACAAGAAGTTTGGTGCTCCTCGCATCACGAAGGACGGCGTTAGCGTGGCAAAAGAGATTGAGTTGGAAGACGCATTCCAAAATGCTGGTGCACAACTCGTTAAGAGCGTAGCTTCTAAGACTGGCGACGACGCTGGCGACGGTACTACTACAGCTACTGTTCTGACACAGGCTATCTTGACAGAAGGCATGAAGAACGTAGCTGCTGGTGCTAACCCCTTGGACGTAAAACGCGGTATTGACAAGGCCGTAGCTAAGGTGGTAGAGAGCATCAAGAGCCAAAGCGAACAAGTAGGCGAAAGCTATGACAAGATAGAGCAAGTAGCTACTATCTCTGCTAACAATGACCCTGAAATCGGTAAACTCATCGCTGACGGTATGCGTGCTGTAAGCGTGAATGGTGTGATTACTATCGAAGATGCAAAGGGTCGTGATACAGTATTGAAGACGGTCGAAGGTATGCAGTTTGACCGTGGCTACCTTTCAGCTTACTTCGTTACTGACACTGAAAAGATGCAGTGCGTAATGGAGAATCCTTACATCTTGATTTACGATAAGAAGATTTCTAACATTAAGGACTTCCTTCCTATCTTGGAACCTGCTGTTCAGAGCGGTCGTCCTCTCTTGGTGATTGCTGAGGACGTTGATAGCGAAGCTTTGACTACATTGGTTGTCAACCGCTTACGCACTCAACTCAAGATATGTGCTGTTAAGGCTCCGGGCTTCGGCGATCGTCGCAAGGCTATGTTGGAAGACATTGCCGTACTTACAGGCGGTGTCGTAATTAGCGAAGATAAGGGCTTGAAGCTCGAACAAGCTACTATTGACATGTTGGGTTCTGCCGAGAAGGTTACTGTATCAAAGGAGAACACTACAATTGTTAACGGTAAGGGCGCTAAAGAGAATATTCAAGAGCGTATCAACCAAATTAAGAACGAAATCAGCAACTCTACTTCATCATACGACAAAGAGAAGTTGCAAGAGCGTTTGGCTAAACTCTCTGGCGGTGTTTGCGTACTCGAAGTGGGTGCTGCAAGCGAAACGGAGCAGAAAGAAAAGAAGGATCGTTGCGACGATGCCCTTTGCGCTACTCGTGCAGCCGTTGAAGAAGGTATCGTAACAGGTGGTGGCGTAGCCTACATCCGTGCTCAAAAGGCATTGGAAGAAATGAAGGGCGACAATGCTGACGAAACGACTGGTATCAACATCATTCGTCGTGCTATCGAAGAGCCTTTACGTCAGATCTGCCGCAACGCTGGCATTGAGGGTGCCGTAATTGTCAATAAGGTGCGCGAAGGTGAAGGCTATTATGGCTACAACGCTAAGACGGAAGAGTTTGGCGACTTGCGTGCAGCAGGTGTCGTTGACCCCGCTAAGGTAACTCGCGTAGCACTTGAGAATGCTGCTTCTGTAGCAGGTATGTTCCTCACCACTGAGTGCGTCATCTGTGATAAGAAGGAGGATAAGCCCGAAATGCCTATGGCTAACCCTGGCATGGGCGGCATGATGTAATGTGATACATCTACATATATAACATGAAATTAAAGTTCCACACTTAGAATTATGACCTCCAAAAGTCAACATTCTAAGTATGGAACTTTTTTTGTGTTTGCACAATCCCCAAAAATGCGGTTCTAAAATAAAAAAATAACCACATAGCCTTTAAATCTTACCACTTAATCTGCAAAAAGCGCCACCTATGCTTACCAGACAAAAAGTGTACCTAATATAAATAAAAAAACATTGTACCTTTGCATATAGAAAAAAGAAACTTTCACCTTAACGTCTATGAGTAATAATAAGGGACTCACAGCATTCGTCGTTGACGATACACCCATGGCACTTGAAACTCTTGCCAACGACCTTCGTCGTCAGCCAGAGTTTGAGAAAGTGTACACCTATACCAACTATACTGATGCCACGTTGCCATTGCTTGAATTGCAGCCCGAAGTATTGTTCTTAGACGTAGAAGTACCAGGCAAGACGGGGTTGGAGTTTTTGCAATCCATTCGACCAAGGGTAAACTTTACGTTTAAGGTCGTATTCTATTCTGGCTTTTCGGACTATATGTTGGACGCCATTCGTCAGTCTGCCTTTGACTTTCTGCTTAAACCTTATAAGCAAAGCGAATTGCGTACGATTATCGATCGTATCGTACAAGATATGGAGAGCAATACGAAGGTGCGCCACCTCATCGTTAAAGACATGCCCCACAAGATAGCCATGCAAACAATTAGCGAACTGCTATTGGTAAGCATGGAGGAAATGTTACTCTTCAACTACATCAGTGACCACCGCTCATGGCAACTCACCTTGACTGATGGAACAAGTCACATGCTTAAGAAAGGACTTACGGCAGAAGACATACTCAAGGTTCATCCCATCTTTGCTCGCATTAGCAATACGGTGATAATCAACCTTACCTACTTAGCTGCTGTCGAAAATAATACCCAACGTTGCCGATTATGTCCACCTTTTGAACACATTGTCATTTCGGCCTCACGCCGTTATTTCGGCAAATTGAAAGAACGCTTTGAACTACTCTGATTCTTTGTGTACGAGGGGTATAACGTTCTTGCAGTAGATACAAAAGATACTACATGATTTACCAAAGATATAAACACTTTTTCATGCAAGAGAGAGGATTATATAGTAGTGAAAAAACAAAGGCAAGCGAATGAATAGACATTAGCTTGCCAGACAACGATAAGTCCTAGACCAATCAAAGAAAGTATTTTCAAGTTCCTATATTTTCAGATTGGTTGGGACTTATTTTTTAAGGTACAATTCGTTACGGAAATCAAATCTTAGTCCACACGAAATAAAGTACGTGCAAACGCAGGTAGTGGACGCTCCATGTGTTGCGATACAGACCATGCTACGTAGCCCATCGTACGGCGCAAATTAAGTTCGATGCATGGATGAAGTCTAATGTCTTCTGATGTATTGACAAGCATCATATCTATACCTAAAGGACCAACATAACGGCCTTGTAAATAGTCTGTCAATACTTGCTCTGCAATTGTTGTCAACTGTGATAGATATGGAAAATGAGTAGATAGATCAGCCTCAAGCACAGACTGAGGAGCCACTCGATTGCCTGTATAGCCTCCTGTAGAAGAAGTGGTAAATAATGAGAGCCCTACGTAACTTACTTGTCCATTGGGAAGGGCATCAAACTCTAAAGCGAAGTTTTTAAATTCATTATATAAAGGTTCTACTTCGACTCCGCCTTGCTCACGCAGCAAACGTTTGATGCGTCCTAATACAGATGCGGTGGGCGATAAACCTACTTGAAACACACCACGTCCACTGCACGACCATAGGCTCTTCACCATTACTCGTTGGTGAAGAGCAGTGAATGACATCACCTCGTCAAGTGTAGTGGCTATAACGGATTGGCCTATCGTCGGAATGCCTTCTCGCAGCAAAGCAGCGCGCAATAGAGGCAAAAGCAATGTCGTAGAGTTGCGACTGCTGAGCTGACGAATCGTATCTAACTGAACTTCTGTTGGTAATAAACTTTCGGGAGCGCCCATTTTGCGCAACTGATGTACAAGTAAGGCATCCCAACCCCAGGGTTGAATGCTATAGATTGAGTTCCAAAGTTGGGCATTAAGGTCGCTTTGACGAATGAAGTGAACAGTATTCGAGTTTGCTTCATTGGGCTTGACGGCCTTGTCTGGTAGTAATATAAGATCGTTCTCTAAGCCCCATAACATAGGTAAAGCCCCCCACTCATTGGCTAAGTGACGGGCTATCTTAGAGGGGTAATAATAAGGCGAATGGGCTGCAAGCGCCTCATCATGTGAGGGATTAAAGATGTGAAGTGTTACTCCTTGATTCATTTTTAGGAAAAGAGGGTCAACGTCGACGCGTTAAGATAATCATAACCACAGCAGGAATGATGAGTAAAATGCCTAAGATAACTTGCCACGTAATGGGTTCGCCAAAGATGGTACAACCGATAACAACAGCAGTGAGGGGTTCGAGCGCACCTAATACGGCTACCATGGTGCTACCTATGCGCTTTACGCTAAATACAAGACTTAGGTTGGTCACAAAGGTACAAATAAAGGCTAACGACAATAAGTGCGTCCACTGACTGGGAGTGCTGATGACGGTGAAGTTGCCTTGACGTAGCGCTTCGGCACCAAAGATGAGTGCTCCGATAAACATGACATAGAATACCAACTTACTGCTATCCATTGTGGCAGCTCTCGACCGATTGACGCGAATGATATAGAGCGCATAACAAACGGCTGAGATGAGTACGATGATTACACCCATAAGGCTCGTGTGTCCTGAAGGATCCCATGAGAATACGGCCACGCCTGCTACTGCCATACACACGGCAAAGATGGTGCTAAAGCGACGCGCCTCGTTATAAAAGACCATCATGATAAGGGCGGTAACTACAGGGTACATAAAGTGTAACGTCGTAGCCACACCGCTCGACATATAGTTGTAACCATCAATGAGGAATAGGGCAGAACCGTCTGAGATAAAGGCTAAGTAGATAAGCGTGACCAACTCGCCACGCGTCACCTTAAAACTCTTACGCTGTATAATCATAATGAGGCCTAATAGCAAACTGGCAAAGCCAAAACGATAGAAGAGTATGGTAGGGTCTGCCATGAAGTCGGCATTGCCTCCTGCCTTTATCGGTAATGTAAAGAATGGAATAAAACCATAGCAAATGGCGGCTAAAAGGCCTACTGCAAGACCTATGGCTACTGATTTAGACGGTTGTGCCTTTTGATTGTCTGACATAGTATCGTGTTTTTGGTTTTTTGAGTTAACAGGTTGACGAGTGAACAATTTAGCTTGTCAACTTGTTAACTTGTTAACTCAATGGGTTTACCACCCGTTGTAGTGAATGTTATCTTTATTGTATTTATCTTTAGGTTGAGGCTCGCCCTTAGGGTGACCAATGGGAATAACGTTGAATGGGACGATATGGTCGGGAAGGTGGAAGGCCGACTTGACGGCCGCCATTCGTTCTTCATAAGGATAGGCTGCAGTCCATACGGCTCCTAAGCCCATAGCCTCAGCTTGCAACAGTAGATTTTCGGTAGCTGCAGAGCAATCGAAAGGCCAATTGGTAGAAGGCTTGCCTTCTTTGTCAACCACGCTTAAATCACCACAGACTACAATCGCTGCAGGAGCCTCTGCCAACATCTTAGCATAGGGCAATTGGTTGGCAAGCGATTGCATAGTGACGTGGTCATCTACAATGATAAACTTCCAAGGACGCATATCGCGTCCCGTGGGTGCTGCCATAGCGGCACGTACCAACGTGTCGAGTTGGCTGCGGTCAACGCGCTCAGCGGTATAAGAGCGCACACTCTTGCGTTGTAATATGTTTTGCATCACGACTTCGGCCTTCGTCTGTTGACTTAGCTCGGTCGTACTCGCTGCACGATGCGTGGCTACGAGCTGAGCCAGCGTGGCTAACAAGGCGACCACTAAGACGAGTGATACAACTTTATACTTATTCATTTTCTTATTTTGACTTGATTTGAGGATTCATTCTTGAAGGAACTGTTACCGTTGAACTATCTTCAGCTAAAGTAAGCGCCATGCCCATGGGACAAAGGCTTTTACACCAAACGTTTGGCACGAAACAACTTGCGATGACAATCGCTGCGGCTAATATCATTACTGTAGGAGCCGCTGCCGTAACAATGAATGCTGTGAATGGTTCGTAGTCAAGCACACAACCCGCCCCAAACGCGGTCCACAATAAAAGCATTAACAGGGCAAACACATACAAGCGCACGCGCGACATTATGCGATACACCTTTGGTGAACAATGCACTTTAGGCAATGGCAATTCAGCCGCCAACGTTTGCAGACTGCCTAACGGACATACCCATGAGCAATAATGATGTTTGTGTTTGAAGAAAGGCATCACCAATGCCACTATTAACACGAGTAATGTGGGCAAGTAGGCCACGGGGTCAAGTCCATTGCTAATCCAACCGCGCAGGAGCGAGAGCGAGAGAAACTGACCACACCAGAAGCCCAACACTACGACATTCAGTGCTAACTGAGTGAGTCGCAACCATTTACGGCCACGCCACTTTAAACTAATAATGATGCCCAACAGTAATACGACGGCTACCATAATCGTTCGTCCCCAACCTATCATAGGCTTAAGCGATGAACTTGAAGCCTTGCTCTGCACTTGTGCGGCAAGCGTGCGCTGCACATTGGCTATAATGGCATTGCTCGAAAAGGTAGCTCCGCTTACGGCATCCACTTTGAGCGTTGCCGCCTGTTCCATGCTTTTATCACGCCATTGTGGAGCTAATGAAGTGAAAGCTCTGTTAAAGAAGTCGGGCGTGTCGGCATTATCGGCTGCAATGATTTGCTTAATAGTTCCCTCCTTGCTTACATATATATAAAGAGGTGTAGGACCAGCAAAGCCCTTAACGTCTGTGGTATAAGGTGCTGTGGTTATAATCACGCCAAGAGATTCGCCGTTGCCGCCCACAACCATCCATGACGCACTGTCACGCTGTGTGAGTCGCACATTGTTTTCACTCAGGGATAATTGCTTGATTTGTTGCGACGTTGGTACGACAGCCTTAGACGATGCATTGCCGCCATTGGCCTCTACCGAAGATCTTTCGCCACCTATCTCACGGCCAAAGATGCGCCCCGTCCATAAGGTGGCGGCCATTAATAATAAGAAGATGACTAACAAGGAAAGCACGCCTTCTACATATCTTGCTACTTTCTTATACATAATTTGAATACCTACTTATCCTTCTCTAAAGAAGTCAAAACTCTCAAATACCGTCTCTTTACTTAAATGCTGGTTTAATCGAATATCGCCAATGCCGCCTAAAAGTGTGAAGTTGATCACACCGCCTACATTCTTCTTGTCATGCAACATGAGTTCGTAAAGGTGGTCATAGTCATCACACGTAAACGAAAACGCCCCATAGTGCTGACGAATATATTGTACGGTTTGGCGCATTTGTAGGGTGGGGAAGTGGGTGTGTGCTGCGCTTAAGAAGAGTTCGCACAATAAGCCGTATGCCACTGCGTAGCCATGTAAGATAGGACGGTTTTGCTCCATAGCAAACGATTCAAAGGCATGCCCCACGGTATGCCCTAAGTTAAGTGCCTTGCGTATGCCATGTTCGTGAGGATCTTCTGTTACAATGCGTTCTTTGCAGCGAATGCTTTGTGCTACCAACTCTTGCAAATGAGCATAATCGGGTTGTGCCAAATCGAACTTTAAATGGTCTGCCCACATTGCTTCGTTCTCAAGCAATGAGTGCTTCAACATCTCTGCATAGCCCGAGCGCAAATTCTTATCATCAAGCGTGCGTAAAAATTCAGTGTCGATAATTACGGCTTCCGCTTCCTTAAATGCTCCTATCTCGTTTTTCAGGCCATTAAAGTTAATGCCCGTCTTACCGCCCACTGCAGCATCTACCATAGCGAGCAAGGTGGTAGGAATGTTAACGAAACGAATGCCACGCTTGAACGTAGCGGCAGCGAAGCCCCCTAAGTCTGTAACCATACCGCCGCCCAAATTGATGAGCAACGATTGGCGTGAGGCCTTACCACTACTCAACGCAGTCCAAACCTGCGACAGCGTATCGAGCGTTTTGTTTACGTCAGTAGCTCCTATTACAATGCTCTCGGCATGAAGCAATGCCTTACACTCACTTACTAATGGACGACAAAGTTGTTCGGTCGTAACGTCAGTTAGTAAGAAGACACGATCTGCCGCAAGTTGATCACAGAGTGCGTCCAACTCGGCCGTTATGTTTTTTGAAAAGATTATTTTCTGCATATAGAAAAGAGTAGTTTAGTTTTCCTTCCCGCTTTCAAACTCAACAAAAGCTTTGCGGTACACTTCAGGCAACTCAGCCGAAGTTTGCGTTTTCAGATTAAAGCAAACCATCACAGTGCTACACTGACACACAATATTCCCCGTCTTTTGATTAACGGCGCGCTGCTTCAGCGTAAAGCTCTTCTTGCCTATATGCGACACGCGCGTTTCGATGATAATTTCATCACCATAAAATATAGGCAATATAAAGTCAGCATTAATATTTGCTATAACGGGCACCACGTCAGAGTTGCGATAGTCCATTTTTAGTACATTGCGCAAATACTCTTCTTTACCCAAATCATAATAAGCAAAATAAGAGTTATTATTTACATGTCCGTAGCGGTCAACATCGTTAAAGCGTATTTGAATAGGCAGACTATGGTAATACTGTTCTGCCTGATTTTCTTCGGTTTCTTTCATGACACAATCATTTTGCTTGCAAAGATAGCGCAAGGCGAGAGCAATGAAAAGAAAAAAAGCATTTTTTTGCTTTCATTGCCGAGCCACCGTCTATCTCTGGAAGGCCAAAAAACGCTACATGCAAAAAGAAATAAGTTCATTTTTTTCTTATACCATAAAAATACTTTACCTTTGCAAAGTTGATAAAGGCTTATTTATAAGTCAGAGTCTTGAAAAGAGAAATTCATCACCTTAATATAACATGACGAAAGGAAAAGTTGATGCCCTGTTGGGTATCGTATTTGGAGACGAAGGTAAAGGCAAGGTTGTTGATTACTTCACACCTCGCTATGATGTTGTAGCACGCTTTGCAGGTGGTTGCAATGCAGGACATACCATCATTTTCGATGGTAAGAAATTTGTGTTACGCTCTATTCCTTCAGGCATCTTTGATGAGAAAAAAATTAACATCA
Source organism: uncultured Prevotella sp. (assembly GCA_900540885.1). Taxonomy (GTDB): domain Bacteria; phylum Bacteroidota; class Bacteroidia; order Bacteroidales; family Bacteroidaceae; genus Alloprevotella. The sequence goes on along the minus strand of UQHJ01000006.1, from coordinate 54,450 downwards.
TTGGTAATGGTTGTGTAATAGCACCAGACCTCTTTATGGCTGAAGCTAACGAGCTTGAAGCTGCAGGCTATCAACTTACAGAGCGATTACACATTAGCCGTCGTGCTCACCTTATTCTACCCACTCATCGCATACTTGATCGTGCATACGAAGCGGCAAAGGGTAAGAACAAAGTTGGTACAACAGGCAAAGGGATCGGCCCGACATATAGTGATAAGGCAGCACGCGTTGGATTGCGCGTAGGTGATATTTTACACAACTTTGATGAGAAATATAAGACTTTAAAAGCTCGCCACGAACAAATACTACGCGACCTTCACTACACGGACTACGACATTACCGAGGAGGAAAAGAAGTGGATGGAAGGCATTGAGTATATGCGCAAGTTCCACTTAACTGATACGGAATTTGAGATTAACAAAGCGCTTGCTGCGGGCAAGAATGTGTTGGCTGAAGGCGCTCAAGGCTCATTGCTTGACATCGACCACGGCACCTATCCCTACGTTTCTTCATCATCAACTACTAGTGGTGGCGTTTGCACTGGACTTGGCGTTGCTCCCAATAGCATTGGCCACGTGTTCGGTATCTTTAAAGCATACAGCACACGTGTTGGTGGTGGACCGTTCCCCGTTGAGCTATTTGACGAAACGGGCGATACTATTCGTCACATAGGCAATGAATACGGTGCAGTAACAGGTCGTAATCGTCGATGCGGTTGGTTAGACCTCGTTGCATTGAAATATGCGATTATGATTAATGGCGTGACTGACCTTGTGATGATGAAGGGCGACGTGCTTGACGAATTTGATACGATCAAGGTATGTGTTGCTTACACCAAAGATGGTGAGACCGTTACAGAAATGCCCTACGACACGGAAGGTTGGCAGCCTGTGTATGAAGAATTACCTGGTTGGAAGACCGACATCACGGCTATTCGCAATGAAAAGGATTTCCCAAAAGCATTTGCAGACTATATCGCCTATATCGAAAAGGCTACCGATACGCCTATTAAAATTGTATCTGTAGGTCCTGATCGTGAAGCTACTATCATTCGATAAAGCACGCGTCAAAATATACGCAGATTAGCTAAATAACGAAGAAGAGCAAATAAAACGCTTCAAAAGTGTTTAATTGCTCTTCTTTTGTTTGGTTAACATCAAACCTATGAAGTCGTATTTACTTTACTAAGACTAAAAAAGCGCATCTTTTTTATTTTATCGCGTAAAACTTTGGCATACGATATAAAAAAACAGTAATTTTGTAGCCAAAATCAATTAGTAAGACTACAATAAATCATCAATATGTCCTCAACAAAGAAAATTAAAACGGCGTTAGTGTCTGTCTTTCATAAAGATGGATTGGAAGAACTTCTTGCCAAATTGCATGAAGAAGGAGTACAATTCCTTTCAACAGGTGGTACACAAAAGTTTATTGAATCATTAGGCTATCCCTGCCAGAAGGTAGAAGACGTAACTACCTACCCTTCCATCTTGGGTGGTCGTGTGAAAACACTTCACCCCAAAATCTTTGGTGGCATCTTGGGACGCCGTGAGTTAGAAGAGGATCAAAAGCAAATGGCACAATACGAGATTCCTGAAATTGACCTCGTAATTGTCGACCTCTACCCATTTGAGCAAACAGTAGCAAGTGGTGCTAGTGAGGCTGACATTATTGAGAAGATTGACATAGGCGGCATCTCACTCATTCGTGCAGGAGCTAAAAACTTTAATGACGTTGTAATCGTTCCTTCAAAGGCTGAATACAAGCCCTTGCTCGACATCGTTAGCAAGAATGGTGCACAAACCGAATTGGAAGAACGTCGTTGGTTTGCTACACGTGCTTTTGGCGTGAGCAGTCATTACGATACAGCCATTCACGCATGGTTTGAAAAGTAAAAAAAGAAAGTTTGACGGCTTTTATTGTCTAACAAACTTACACAAGAAATAAAATGGGATTTTTTTCAAGATTCTTTTCGTTTACACAAGAGCTGGCTATCGACCTCGGTACGGCCAACACCATTATTATCGCTGATGGCGAAATAGCGGTGAATGAGCCTTCAGTCGTAGCGCTCGACACCCATAGCGAAAAAATGATGGCTGTGGGTGAAGAGGCCAAGCGCATGTACGAAAAGACGAATAATAAGATACGCGTCATCCGCCCTTTGCGTGATGGTGTCATTGCCGACTTCAATGCGTGTGAGCAAATGATGCGCGGCTTGATAAAGAAAGTTCACTCAGGTAAGCGACTCTTCTCACCTTCATTGCGTATGGTGATAGGCGTTCCCAGTGGGTCAACTGAAGTAGAGTTGCGTGCTGTGCGCGACTCTGCCGAGCATGCTGGCGGACGCGACGTCTTCTTGCTTTACGAACCTATGGCTGCAGCTATAGGTATAGGTGTAGACGTGAATGCGCCTGAGGGTAACATGATTGTTGATATAGGTGGTGGCACAACCGAGATTGCTGTTATCTCGTTAGGCGGCATTGTGTCGAACAACTCAATCAAGATGGCAGGTGACGACTTCACCAACGACATTCAAGAGTATATGAACCGTCAGCACAACGTCCGTGTGAGCGAGCGTATGGCCGAACGTATTAAGATAAATGTTGGTGCCGCACTGACCGACTTACCCAATCCGCCCGAGGACTACTTGATCCATGGCCCTAACCGCATTACCAATATGCCTATGGAGGTGCCTGTTTGCTATCAAGAAATTGCCCACTGCCTTGAAAATTCAATTGCAAAGATTGAACAGGCTGTGCTCAATGCCTTGGCCAACACTCCGCCCGAATTGTATGCCGACATCGTAAAGAATGGTATCTACTTGACAGGTGGTGGTGCTTTGTTGCGCGGACTCGATAAGCGTCTGAGTGATAAGATTAACATACCCTTCCACGTAGCTGAAGATCCTTTGCTCTGCGTAGCCAAGGGTACAGGCATTGCGTTGAAGAATGTTGAGAACTTCACTTTCTTGATGAGATAATCTTTTCTATTCGTAAAATACGAGTGGCTTCACCCTCTCGGTGTTCATCTTCATAAATGAAGAGGTGTGAACCGAGCAGGTGAAGCTATTTATTTGTACAACATAATGAGTGAAAATAGTTCACGTAACAATCTATTCGATTTTGTTGGCAAATATAGCTACTACTTTCTTTTTGTAGTGCTCGAGGCCTTTAGCTTGGCCCTTCTATTTCGTTTCAATAGCTATCAGGGTAGTGTGTACTTTACCGCTGCTAATTCAGTAGTCGCAGGTATCAATGGCGCCTGTGAAGGAGTAACAAACTTCTTTCATCTACAGGAAGTCAATCGTCAACTGACCGACCAAAATATAGCACTTCAGCGCGAAACCGAACAATTGCGTCAAGCCTTAATAACGGCCACCAAAGACACTACGATCACCGAGAAGTTGATGCGTGAAAAGTTAGTAGGCTATAATATGGTGCCTGCTACCGTTGTGTCAAATAGCATGGAACGCACCAATAATTATTTGGTTATTGATCGTGGTACGGCCGACGGCATACGTCCAGAAATGGGTGTAGTAGGTGGAGGTGGCGTAGTAGGCATCGTTTACCTTACAGGGCCACACCACTCATTGGTAATTCCTGTTACCAATCGCAAGTCAAGCATCAGTTGTCGTGTGCGCGGCCAAAGCTATTTTGGCTATTTGCAGTGGGACGGTGCGAGCCTACTTATGGCCTATCTTGATGACGTGCCACGTTATGCAAAGGTAAAGGTAGGCCAAGCTGTAGAGACGAGTGGTTATTCGGCCGTGTTCCCTCCAGGCATATTTGTTGGCCGTGTCAAGCGCATTCGTAATTCGGCTGACGGACAGTCCTATCGCTTAGATGTTAATTTGGGTACCAACTTTGCCAACTTACGCGATGTGTCAGTAGTAACCACGCCTTACAAGGCTGAGATTGATACCCTACAGGTGCATGCTCAACAAATGGACAATGCCGACTCCAACTTTCAGTAACGTATAAACTCAGTGATCAAATAAATGAAACTGCAAACCGTAACTTCGCGAGTAGGCTGGTTTGTGATGCTATTGCTATTACAAGCTTTGGTGTTTAACCACGTACACATCTTTGGCTATGCTACGCCGATGCCCTACGTATATTTTCTGCTCATTTTGTCAAGCGACACGGCAAGGTGGGTGTACGTTTTGTTAGGCTTTTTATTAGGGTTGGGAGTAGACCTGTTTACTAACACTCCTGGCATGGCAGCTGGTGCCATGTGCTTTTTAGGCCTTGTGCTCCCTTGGTTTTTAAAAGCATTTGCACCGAAGGAAGACAACGATGCCTTCGAGCCGTCACGTAAAACGATGGAATGGAGCTCATTCATAAAGTATACCTTTTTTTCAGTCTTAGTATACAGCGTGGTGTTCTTCCTACTCGAATCTTTCTCCTTCTTTGATTGGCAGATTTTGCTCATCAACATAGCGGGTAGTACACTGCTCACTACATTGTTTGTTGTAGCAATTGAGGCCATACGCAGTAAGTGAGTTTTTTTATAGTTAACGAGTAAACGGGTAAACGGGTTAACAAGTAAGTTTGTCTTTATAGATGGGGTAACTTACTTGTCGACTCGTCAACTTGTCAACTTGTCAACTCTTCCCCCCATAGAATCTCATAAACAACACAATGTCAACCTCCAATAATTTTGAAATACGAAAGTTTGTCATTGGGGGCGTTGCTATCGGTATTGTATTAGTATATATGCTTCGGCTCTTCACCCTGCAACTATGGAGTGATGACTATAAGAAGAATGCCGATTCAAATGCCTTTCGTAAGGACATACAATACCCCTCGCGCGGATTGATACTCGATCGCAAGGGTCGTATTTTGGTTTACAATGAGCCGTCTTACAACATCATGGTGGTAATGAACGACCAACGTGGGGTAGACACGCTCGACTTTTGCCAGACCATAGGTATCACGCGCGATGAGTATATCAAGCGCATGGCCGATATAAAGGATTCCAAGAAGAATCCAGGCTATTCGCGCTACACCCCTCAACTCTTTATGGCGCAGATTCCCGCCCAAGAGTTTTCGCTCTTTCGTGAGAAGCTATTCCGTTTCAAAGGGTTCAGCGTCGAGAAGCGTTCTACGCGTCAGTACACCAGTGGTATCGGTGCCCACCTCTTAGGCGATGTGGGTGAGATTAGCGAGCGCGAACTCACCGATGACTCAACAAAGTATTATGCTTCTGGCGATTATATCGGCAAGTTGGGTGTTGAGCGCGCTTACGAAAATCAGTTGCGTGGCGAAAAGGGCATGCGCATCATGCTGCGCGACGTACATGGCCGCACACAAGGACATTATCAAAATGGTAAGTACGATAAAGTAGCCCAGCCAGGCAAGAACGTAACCCTTGGTATTGACAAAGACCTTCAAACCCTTGCCGAGCGATTGTTGGAAGGCAAGAAAGGAGCCATTGTAGCCATTGAGCCTTCAACGGGTGAAGTGCTTTGCATGGCATCGGCTCCCACCTACGACCCTCGCACCATGGTAGGACGCGATCGTGGTAAGAATCACATGATACTTGAGAAGGACCCCAAGCGTCCCTTGCTCAATCGCGCCATAATGGGTACGTATCCGCCCGGTTCAACATTTAAGATTACCCAAGCCTTGACAGGATTACAAGAAGGGTCGATTGATACGCACATAGCCTTCCCCTGTCATCATGGTTTCAATTATAAAGGTCTACACGTAGGCTGCCATGGTCATGCGTCGCCCATTAACCTTGTACCCGCTATTGGAACTTCGTGCAACTCTTACTTCTGTTGGAACCTCTTCCGCTTGCTCAGTAATAAGCGTAAGTACGGCTCTGTACAGAAGGCCATGACCGTATGGAAAGACTATATGGTGCGCATGGGGTATGGCTACAAGTTAGGCATCGACCTTCCTGGTGAAAAGCGTGGCATGATACCCAATGCAAAGTACTACGACAAAGCCTATAAAGGTTCGTGGAACGGACTTACCGTCATTTCAATTGCCATTGGCCAAGGTGAGGTAACGGCCACTCCGCTTCAAATCTGCAACTTAGCAGCCACTGTGGCCAATCGGGGTTACTTCTACACGCCTCACGTTGTTCACAACATTCAGAATGGTAGCATCGACCCCATCTATCGCGAGAAGCACTACACGGGGGTTGATCGACGTTGGTATGAATACTGTGTAGCAGGTATGCGTAAGGCCGTACTCGACGGTACCTGTCGTGCAGCCAATTTGCCAGGCTATGAGGTATGTGGCAAGACGGGTACGGCACAAAACCGTGGTCACGACCACTCAGTTTTTATGGGCTTTGCTCCGATGCAGCAACCGCGTATCGCCGTATCAGTATATGTTGAGAATGGTGGTTTCGGTAATGTTTATGGTGTGCCCATTGGTGCTCTTATCATGGAACAATACCTCAATGGCAAACTTTCAGCTTCGTCAGAAAAGAAAGCACAACATTTTCAAAACATGCACATTAAGTATGGAGACTAAGAATTAATGAAATGTGCAAATGTGAGAATGTGCAAATGGTCGCCTTTGTTTGCTGCATATTTTCTCTTACTAATACATTCACATATCAACGTATTAGCACATTAGCACATTTGCATATTCACCAGGCATTTGCACATTCTCACATTTGCATATTTGCACATTAGCACATTAGCATATTAGCACATTCACCAAGCATTTGCACATTCTCACATTTGCATATTTGCACATTTACCACATGTTAAACGAAAACAAACAATATCCGCTTTTTAATATCGATTGGGTGGTGCTCGTACTCTACATCACCCTCTTGGTGTGTGGGTGGTTCAGTATATGCGGCGCCACCCATGAGTTGGGCGATACCAACTTCTTTGAATGGGGAGTGCGCACGGGCAAACAAATCGTTTGGATAAGCTGTGCCTTTGGCTTAGCCTTCGTTATAATGATGACGTCCGACCGCTATTACGACACCTTGGCAGGCTTCTTTTATTGGGCCATGATGTTGGTATTGCTCGTCACCCCCTTCGTAGCTAAAGACATTAAAGGCTCGCGCTCGTGGGTGAGTTTAGGCTTTTGCAACGTACAGCCAGCCGAGTTTGCCAAATGCGCCACCGCATTGGCAGTGGCAAAGTTGATCGACCAATACGGCTTCACCCTCGACAAGATGCACAACTTCTTTAAAGCCGCAGCCTTAGTGTTATTGCCTGTTGTGTTGATTATCTTGCAACGCGAAACGGGTTCGGCTCTTGTCTACATGGCCTTTTTCTTGATGTTCTATCGTGAGGGAATGCCAGGTTGCATATTGTTTATAGCCGTAGCAGCCGTTATCTATTTTGTAGTCGGCATACGTTTTGGCACAGTAGAGTTACCAGGCACCTATGCTTCAGTAGGTGAGTTTGTAGTGCTCACACTCATTTGGATATTCACCATGGGCATGTTGCGCGTTTATGATAAGCACAACAAGGCAGCACGACAATTTCTGCTTATAGGCATTGTTGCGATAGCGTTGTCACTCATCGTGTCAGAGCTTATTATCCCCTTCGATATATCATGGGTCCTCTTAGCCTTGTGCATCTTTATGGCAGGTTATCTGGCTTGGCAGTCATTAGGTCAGCGTGTCAACACTTGTCTACTCATTGCCGTATTCACCTTAGGCAGCACCGCTTTCCTCTACACCGCAGACTTCGCGCTCAACAAAGTGCTCGAACCTCACCAGCGTGTGCGTATACAAGTGCTTTTGGGCATGAATGAGGACAATCGCGATGCAGGTTATAACGTCAACCAAAGCAAGATTGCTATCGGTTCGGGTGGACTTGAAGGCAAAGGCTTTATGAACGGCACACAGACGAAGTTAAAGTACGTCCCTGAACAAGATACCGACTTTATCTTCTGCACTGTGGGCGAGGAGCAAGGCTTCCTTGGTTCGGCAGGCGTGTTGTTACTCTTCCTATGTATGATATTGCGCTTAATATACCTTAGTGAGCGACAGGTTAGCACCTTTGCCCGCGTGTATGGTTACTCCGTCACCAGTATATTGCTCTTCCACGTTTTTATCAACGTCGGTATGGTAATGGGCGTAACTCCCGTAATTGGCATTCCGCTGCCATTCTTTAGCTATGGCGGCTCGTCGTTATGGGGCTTCACGCTGATGCTCTTCATCTTTCTGCGTATGGATGCCAGTCGCAAACGTCCGTTGATGAGACGATAAAAGGTTATATTCTAAAGAACACACTCTTACATCTCTCTATATAAACACATCTATGAACTACAATAAGTTACCGCAATCACAAAATCGTTGGAAGATTATATCAATCGTCCTCTTTTGCATCTTGATTGTCATAGGCATCATTTATATGAAACAATCGTCGGGCGAACAGCGCCAGCTCACTGCTCCAGGTTCGGCCGGTAGCTCACAATCTCAAGTGGCTGTACCTGACACCAGTGTCGATCCAGACGTATTGCCTTCAACGCCCGACACCGTCATTACTTCACAACTGCCCGACACCCTTTTGGGTAAAGACAAGCGCAATCCTTACGAAGCAGGCTATGACGACGGCTATGCCGCAGGCTGTGACGACGGCGCAGCCCATACCGAACGAGCTACTTACGATGATACCAACTCCTTCTCATCGCCTAACGAAAAGCAGCAATACGTCAAAGGCTATCGCGAAGGCTATGCCAAAGGCTTCGACGACGGTCGACAAGGTAAGCAGTTCAATATATAAGATGACAGTTGTAATTTTAGAAGATTAATAAAATAAAAACGCGAAGCACGTAACATTATAGTTATGTGCTTCGCGTTTTTATTTTAAACTGCAATTTGAGTATAAGATTACTTCAACTTCTCAATGAAGAAGTCGCTAATCGTCTTGAACAAGTGTAAGCGCGTGTTGCCGCCAAAGATGCTATGATTGCGATTGGTGTACACCTGTTGGCGGAACATTTTGCCCTGTTGTACATAAGCCTCACTTACCTCGGTAAAGTTGCGGAAGTGAACGTTATCGTCGGCTGTTCCGTGAATAAGGAGCAAGTCACCGTGAAGGTTCTGCGCACGTTGAATGGGGTTGATGTTATAACCGTCAGCGTTCTCTTTCGGTGTACGCATATAGCGTTCGGTATATACCGTGTCGTAATACTTCCAATTACTTGGAGCCGCAACGGCTACGCCAGCACGGAACACGGGGCGACCCTCGCTCATCGACATCAGCGTATTAAAGCCACCAAAGCTCCAGCCCCAAATAGCAATGCGATTTTTATCAACGTAAGGCAGAGAACCCAAATAAAGTGCCGTCTCAACTTGGTCTTTCGACTCCTTATCGCCTAAGTTGAGGTAAGTACACTTCTCAAATTCTGCACCGCGAGCCCCTGTGCCGCGGCCATCGACGCAAGCAAAGATAAAGCCCTGCTGCGCCATGTAGCTTTCAAACTGTCCGCCAGGATAGAAGCCCATGCTCCAAGCGTCGCGCACCTCTTGCGAACCTGGACCTGAGTATTGATACATAATGACCGGGTACTTCTTTGACGCGTCAAAGTCGCGCGGCTTAATCATCCAGCCGTTTAGTTCAACGCCCTCAGAGGTCTTAAATGTAAAGAACTCCTTTTGGCCGAGTAGGGGAGTGAGGTTCTCCTTTAACTCCTTGTTGTCGACCATAGTCGAAAGCGCCTTGCCCGATGCGGCATCGCGCAGTGTCGTCACAGGAGGTTGCGTGGCCGATGAATAAATGTTCATAAAGTATTTCATCGAAGTGCTAAACGTGGCAGCGTTTGTTCCCACTTCTGTTGAGAGTTTGTGCTCTTTGCCGCTCTTGTCGGTGTAGTAAACAGCTGTGCGAAGTGGACTCTCCTCATGTGAGGCGTAGAAGAAGCGTCCCGTCTTTACGTCGTAGCCGTAAAAGTCGGACACGTCATAGTTACCTTTTGTCACTTGACGCTCCAACTTACCATTTAAGTTGTACCAATAAAGGTGTTTGTAGCCAGAGCGGTCGCTGATGAAGGCAAAGTGGTCGCCATAAAATTTGAGGCTACCATAAGCTGACTCAGGCACGTATTTGTTTACCTCCTCTCGCACAGCAAGTTTGCACTCCGTGCTGCGAGGGTTGGCCATGTAGATGTCCATGCGGTCTTGGTGGCGATTGAGCGTAACAACGGCCAACTTCGTTGGGTCGGACGTGAAGTGAATGCGTGGCACGTAGCCATCGCTATCGAGGGGCAACTTGAGTGTGCGCGTAACGCGGTTCTTAATGTCAAAGGTAAGCACACTTACGTCACTATTCTTAGCACCGGCTACGGGGTATTTGTAATTATAAGCTCCTGGATATTCGTCGTATTCTTGGCGAGTAGGGTAAGCGCCTTTAAACTCTTGAATGCTATAAATAGGCACCTTGCTCTCGTCGTAACGAATCCAAGCTAACATCTGACTGTCTGATGAGAAGTCGAACGAGCGGTTGGTCGTAAACTCTTCTTCGTTCACCCAGTCGGGCAGACCATTGATAACTTCGTTAAACTTACCGTCTTTGGTTACTTGGCTTTCAGCATTGCCAAAGAGCAATTTGACAAGGAACAGATTGTTGTCACGCACAAAGGCTATCATATTGCCGTCGGGTGAGAATACAGGCATCTGCTGAGGCCCACCTTCTGATAGTGCTTCAAACTTCTTGTTCTGCACATCATATATATAATATACGGCTGTGTACGAACGGCGATAAATGGGCTTCGTCTGCGTGCGGAGCAATATGCGACGCTCATCGGGCGACATGATGTAGCCATCAATGGCGCTGAGCTTAATGGGACCGCGTGCCTCATCGGCATTAAATATTACCTCCAACTCCTTGCCCGTTTTAAACGAGCGACGTACGATGCATTTGCTATCGTTTGAGAGTTGCGTATAACTCTCGCCGTCTTTCATTGGATTGACACCATAAACGTACTGTGGGTTATATTTCCCGCCCGCAATGTCTTCAAGCGTAAGTTGTTGTGCCGTTTGTGCCATGAGTTGTGAGGTGGTATACCCCATGCCGCCCATAAACAAACTGGCCACTAAAAGTAAAAAACGTTTCATATCGTGTTGTGGTTTATGTTCGAAATGCAAATGTAAGCATTTATTTACCTCTATAATGAATAAACTGTATATAAACTGCAATTTGTCTGCCTAATTGGGGGGGCGGGTTTTTAACCCGCGGCAGCAGCAGGTTGCTTATGGTCGCTTAGCGCGAGAACATACATAACATACAATTTTACATACTTTTTTTTACATACTACTCAATTTGTACCAAGGCACAAATTGAAACATACTGGCTACGCCCTTGCGCTTCAGCGACAATGTGATATATTATTGAGAATGCTTTTAATTATCAATCGTTTATGCAAGCCATTAGTGCGCTGAAGCGCAAGGGCGTAGCCTGTATGTATCAATTTGTGCCTTGGTACAAATTGAGTAGTATGTAAAAAATAAGTATGTAAAATTGTATGTTATGTATGTTCTCGCGCTAAGCGACCATAAACAGATGCTCAAAACCTGCTGCTGCCGCGGGTTACAAACCCGCCCCCCCCAATTAGGCAGATAAATTGCAGTCTACCTTCATTACTCATTACAGCGTCAAAATTCTTATCCAATTTTATCCATTTCAAATTTTAAGAAATAAAATTTTTTCATTTCGTTAATTTTTGTGTATCTTTGCACCAACAACATGATTTACATTGGGCTTATTTAACTTAGCACTGATGGTGTACAATGAAGCCTATGTATATTTTATAAAAAAGAAACATTCTCGTTTGCACAAAGTCTATTTAGTATTTCACTGCTATTGTGAAGTTACTTGATAGCTTTCTTTTGAGGCATAGATTATGTGTAGATAGAGAACGCGATTTATCATTGCTTTACAAGATGAATTGCGTTTTGAAAACATTATTAAGGCGTATGATTTTCGATGATGAATTTATTAAAGATCTGTTTGGCCGTGCTAAGGAAAGTGACCGACAGCGACAGAATTTCGATCTTCGCACTTCAACGGCCGATCAGAGTCAGCGCATGATGAATGCTTTGCTGCCAGGCACTCAGGTGGCCATTCATCAACATGCAGATACGACCGAGACTGTGGTGTGCTTAGTGGGACGATTAGATGAGGTGATATACGAAAAGCGTGGTAATGATTATTGTGAGGTTGAACGCATACACCTTTGTCCTGCAGAGGGCAAGTTTGGTTGCCAAATTCCGCAAGGCGTGTGGCATACAGTTGAAGTGATAGAACCAAGTGTAATATTTGAGGCTAAGGACGGCGCTTACGTTGCAAAATAACATTTGTAATGATTCTCTTGTCTTATACATATCATATATTGTATATTTGTAGCCTAAATATATAGACTATTTCTAAGAATAACCAGTTTCGCGTTTTAAGGTCGTAAGGTTAGTATAGTTGATTATCAACGTGGTGTGACTTTATAACCAATGATCTTCAAACTAAAAAGCGAATTGTTAGAACAAATACACAATGGGCAAAACTGAGGACAAGTGGAATGCCAACTATGATGCGCTAAAGGCTTTTGTCGAGACCTATCGTCACCTGCCGAATAAGAAAAAAGTTGAAAATCGCGGCCTACTAAATTGGTGGAAGTATAACCAACGATTAATTAAACAAGGCAAACTTGCAGTAGAACGTGTACAACTTTTGAGCGAATTGAGTAAAATGAGAATTTTAAAATAGGTAGCTTTGCGTTTTGAGATCATAAAGTTATAAGTTAGTTTAGTTGAACATCAACGTGATATAGCTTTATAACCTCATGAACTCTAAACTAAAAACCGAAATGTTAGATTTCCGCTTAGTAAAACCTAATAAAAGCGACGTTGTAAAAAGTTGCTTACCTATCTTTAAGTTATGAGAATGTCGTTGAGTAGATTTTTTAATTGGTATTTTGGCAAGTCAGCATTGCCCTATTGGTGCATTGTCGTATTTGACTTAGTGGTCTGCTTCTTCAGTGGACTCTTCATCTTCTGGCTTCGCCACCCCGCATCAGAGATGATGGCGCATTGGTACACGTTGTGCCATACGTTCTTGATGTTTGGCGTGTTTAACATCATCAGTTTTAGAGTGTTTCACACCTATTCAGGCATATTGCGCTACTCGCAGTTTATTGACCTGCTGCGTGTGATGTATGCGCAACTTATGTCGTTTGTGTTAGCACTCATCTTTAATTATATTATTTGCACTTTCTCGCTTGAGAGTCTCTTCTATCCCATAACGGGACGTCTTACTATTGCAGTATATATAGGTACGTTGTCAATGATGTGTACCAGTCGTATTCTTATCAAGTTGCTTTACGAAGATGCTTTGGTAGGTAGTACAGCGCAGCACGCTTTGGTGTATGGCACACACGAAGGAGCCATAGCCTTAACCAATAATGCGCGCAACACCAAGCCCGTGCAATTCTTAATTGAAGGTTATGTGGGCGATAGCGACAATCGGTTTGGCGAACGTCTAATGGGACGCCATGTTTACTCTACGAAGCAAGACCTCTTAGCCATTATACGTGCGAAGCACATTACAGCCATGCTCATTAGTCCGCTCAAGCATGAGGCATTTATCAACAATCGCGCTTTCCAAGACTTGTTGATGAATGCAGGCGTAAAGATATACGTCACTCAAAACCTTGAAGAGTGGACAAAGAACAAAGATCCGAAGGGTAAGGTAAGCATTCGCGAGGTAAATATTGAAGACCTCTTGCCACGTGATGAAATTCAAGTGGATATGGATAGTGTAGGAGCGCTCTTGCGTGGACGCAAGGTCCTTATTACAGGTTCGGCCGGTAGCATTGGTTCTGAAATGGTACGACAGATAGCTATCTATTCACCTGCCGAAATGATGCTCATCGACCAAGCAGAAACGCCGCAACACGACATTCGCTTGATGATGAAAAATCAATATCCTAACATTGCGGCTCAAACCGTCGTTACGAGTATCTGTAAGGAAGATCGCATGGAAGAAATCTTCCGCACGTTCCGTCCCGACTATGTATTCCACGCAGCTGCTTACAAGCACGTGCCCATGATGGAGGACAATCCCAGTGAGAGTGTACAAAACAATGTGTGGGGTACGAAGGTGATAGCTGACCTTAGTGTAAAGTATGGCGTAAAGAAGTTCGTCATGATCTCAACTGATAAGGCTGTTAATCCCACCAACGTAATGGGCTGTTCAAAGCGTATATGTGAAATTTACGTGCAAAGTCTTGATAAAGCCATTAAGGAAGGCAAGATAAAGGGCGAGACTCAATTTGTTACCACTCGCTTTGGTAATGTGTTAGGTTCGAATGGATCAGTCATTCCTTTGTTCCGCAAGCAATTAGCAGCAGGAGGCCCATTAACGGTGACACACCCCGACATCATACGTTTCTTCATGCTCATTCCTGAAGCTTGTAAGTTAGTGCTTGAAGCAGGTACGCATGGCAAGGGTGGTGAGATATTCGTATTCGACATGGGCGAGCCTGTACGCATTGCCGACTTGGCACGCCGCATGATATTGCTCAGTGGTGCTTCGAATGTAGAGATTACCTTTACTGGATTGCGAGAGGGTGAAAAGCTCTATGAAGAAGTACTGAATGAGAATGAAAACACGTTACCTTCATTCCATAAGAAGATCCGTATTGCCATGGTGCGCAGTTATGAATATGCTGACGCAGAACGCGACTTAGAAGAGTTGCGTAGCATAGCCGCCCAATACGACGATATGGCTACGGTACGCAAGATGAAAGAAATCGTACCAGAGTATATCAGTAAGCACTCACGCTATGAAGTGTTAGACGAAAAGAAATAAGTTAGTGATGCAGCAAGTGTTATCTTGATTAAGGTAGCACTTGCTGCCTTTTTTGTAGCCTATTCGCTAATCCAAATGAGCAAAAGAGAGTTTGCTGCTGAAGTTTTGGATTTAACAAGGGCGGGCTGAAAGCCCAATGGAGCACATAGCCCAGGGCAAGCGGAAGCGACACCCTGGGGTTCCCGTATAGTAGAGTCTCCGCGCCCTGTAAGGGCAAAAGCTTTAACCCTTTATGTTGTTATTCTTGCTTGATAGCTGATTTAGCGGTCTTAAAGTGGAACACCGTATGTATATTTTGTTCAATACTTGCGCCATGTCTTAAGGCTTTTGCCCTTACAGGGCGCGACAGCTCCAACGCATGATACCCAGGGTGTCGCTTCGCTTGCCCTGGGCTATGTGCACCATTGGGCTTTCAGCCCGCCCTTGTTAAATCCGAAATTTCTATACGTAATTATTACCTTCGTATTTTATGTTTCATGTTTCACTTTTTATCTCTAATGTGTTGGTTTTCAATTATTATAAGAGGTGAAACATGTAGCTTTGATGTTTCATTTTATGTTTCATGTTTCATTTTATGTTTCATGTTTCAAGAGATAAAACACTGAGGAAGCGATCTGTCTCTCCCATTGTGTTTTTGAATCGCTCCCTCGGTGTTTTTGAATCGCTCCCTCGGTGTTTTTTTAGATGAAACATTGAAACGAAAAGTGAAACATTGGTGTGCTATGTTTCATAACGTAAATATGTTGATAATCAGTGTGTTATGATGAAAAAGTGAAACATGAAACATAAAAATAGCAAAGGTAAAATATATGTAAGCGAAAGAAACTTATTTAGGGCATTCTAAAAAAATAGTAAAGGTCGATAATTTGTAATTTGTTATTCGAATTAGGTCTTAAAATAGTTTTAAAGTAGCTTTTATACGTGTTAAATCTTTCATTATGTAATAAATTCGTACCTTTGCAAAGGATTGGCCATTTATAAAAAAATGGTTGAGATTATGAATAGCAATTAGAACGAATGAAACGACTCCTTTATATAATCGTGTTGATGTTAATACCTTTTACGGTGTTGGCCCAACAACTTGGTGATGATAAGGCAACTGCTGAAGCGCAATCAAAAGATTCAGTGGTAGTGAGCTTGCTCACTTGTACGCCAGGGCAGTTAGTATATGAATTGTATGGTCACACCGCAATACGTGTAAAGGAAGTTGGTGCGCGCCAAAGCGATTGGGTGTTTAATTATGGCACTTTCTCGTTTAATCAGCCCCACTTTGTGTGGCGTTTCATGTTGGGAGAGACTGACTACGAGTTGGGCGTCGTACCTTATAGCATATTCTACGAATTTTATGTAAAGGAAGGACGCGGCATAGATGAGCAAGTACTCAATTTGTCGTCCACTGAGGCTAAGCGCTTGGTAGACGCATTGAGTAAGAACTTAGAGCCAGAGAATGCAACCTATCGTTACAACTTTTTCTATGACAACTGCGTGACGCGTGCATTGCGCCAAATAGAAAATGCGGTTGAAGGCACGGTAGTTTGGCCAAAGGCTGATGAAAACAAAACGCTGCGCGACATAGTGCATGAGTTTTCGACCCCCAGCCCTTGGAACGAGTTTGGGCAAGACCTCTTATTGGGAGCTGAGGCCGATGAAAAGGCTGACCTCGCAAAGCAGCAGTTCGCCCCGATATATGCCGAACGCTTTGTAACAGATGCCATGATAAAGGATAAGGACGGTAAGGTGCGCCATTTGGCAGCC
The DNA here is from genome assembly GCA_900540885.1 of uncultured Prevotella sp. GTDB lineage: Bacteria > Bacteroidota > Bacteroidia > Bacteroidales > Bacteroidaceae > Alloprevotella. The sequence goes on along the minus strand of UQHJ01000006.1, from coordinate 37,907 downwards.
CCTGTTCGCACCCTTTTACCTGCACAGCCTGGTGTGCAAACAGAAGAAAGTGGCTTTCCTATCAGTCCTACGGTAGTGTTTGGTATAATTCTTGTATTGACAATAGCTATTAGCACGGCTGAGTTGTTGAAGAAGAAACGTTATTGGCAGTACGACGTGTTGCTTATGGTGGCACAAGGCTTAACAGGGTGTATTATCACCTTCTTGTTCTTCTTCTCGTCACACCCCGCAGTGGGTAGTAATTGGCTAATAACGTTGTTCAACCCCTTGCCCTTGGTGCTCTTCCCTTGGTTTATGAAGGCTGCAGCAGTGGGTAAGCGTAGTTGGGTAATGTACGTGCAAGGTGCGCTTGTCGTATTATTTATTATCTCAGCAGTGTTGGGCGTACAACAATATCCTACTGAAGTGTATTTAATCGCGGTGACATTATTAGTTCGCGTGATAGAACACTTTAGGCCCGAAATAAGAAAAGATTAATAAGTTTAGTGAGTTTATGAGTTTAATAAGTTTATTTTATAACCTCATAACCTCCAAACAGGAAACCGAATTATTAGAATATCCCATAAATGATTAATCATCACAACCTACACTCACAGCGTGCTGCAGTAATGCGGTTGCCACTGCTTGTGTCGTTGCTTACCGCAATGACCGTGTTGTCGGCTTCCGAAGTAAAGGCTGCAGGTACGGGGGTGCCCCGTGTTGTGGTAAACATATTGGTAGATCAGTTACGCACTGACTATCTGAATGCCTTCATGCCCCTTTATGGGCAGGAAGGCTTTGTGCGTTTGCTTGGAGAGGGGCGTGTATATTCCCAGGCAGAGTATCCGCAGTATCGTCCCGATCGAGCCTCGGCAGCAGCAACACTTGCTACAGGCACCACTCCTTACAATCATGGCATTGTAGGCATGAAGTGGTTAGATCGCGAAACGTTGCGTCCCGTATTTTGTGTAGACAATGCACAGTATGCAGGCATACAAACCGCTGATGCTTCGGCTCCCACCTTCTTAGGCGTATCGACGATTGGGGACGAGTTAAAGGTGGCCACCGAAGGTAAGGCGCTCGTGTATGCAATCGCTCCTTATCGCGATGCGGCCGTATTGAGTGCAGGTCATGCTGCTGATGGTGCCGTATGGATTGACGACCGCACAGGACAGTGGTGTACAACCTCTTATTATGGCAAGTCGTTACCAACTTGGGCGGCCGTACTTAATAGCAGCGGCGGACTGAACGAACGATTGAAGTCGCTTACGTGGAAGCCTTCAAACGACTTGGTGGGCAACTTCTCTTACTTCCTCTCAGGAGGTATGAAGAAACCCTTTGCACATAAGTTTGTGGGCAATGGCCGTTTCGCTTCGTTCAAGACCAGTGGCTTGGTCAATACTGAGATTGCGCGAGCAGCCACACAATGTGTGGAAGGCACTATGTTGGGCACTGACGATGTGACTGACTACTTGGCACTGACCTTTTATGCAGGTAATATCGACCACCGCACGGTGAGTGAAAGCCCTATGGAGTTGCAAGACACCTACGTGCGGCTCGATCAAGCTTTAGCGCAACTCATTAAGTCCGTCGAACACAAAGTAGGGAAGGGTAAGGCCTTGTTTGTATTCACTTCGACAGGCTATGCTGACGAAGAGAATAACGACCTAACCAAATATCGCATTCCAACGGGGACGTTCGATGTGGAGCGTGCCGCAGGATTGTTGAATATGTACTTCGTGGCCGTTTATGGTCAAGGTAAATACGTTGATGCCTGTTTTGGTACGCAGCTCTATCTAAATCACAAGTTGATAGAACAGAAGCAAATCAACTTGGCCGAAATGTTAGAGCGGGCACAAGACTTCTTATTGCAACTCTCAGGCGTAAAAGATGTCTACACCTCCTCACGTCTCTTGCAAGGCGCATGGACACCTGGTATCAGCCGCATGCGTGGGGCATACAATTCACGTTACTCGGGCGACATCATGATAGAGGTGGCACCAGGGTGGCACTATGTGAATAATACCACACGCGAAAATCAGTTGGTGCGTGAATCGTATATTCCATTCCCAATCATATTCTTAGGTGAGGGTTTTAAGGCCGAAACGATTAGCCAGCCCGTCACGATTGATTATGTGGCTCCGACTCTGTCGAAGGCCATGCGTATTCGAGCACCGAATGCTTGTAGCGTGGCACCGCTATTATAAATGTGCGAATGTGCAAATGTGCAAATGTGCAAATGTGTGAATGTGCAAATGTGCAAATGTGCAAATGTGCGAATGTGCAAATGTGCAAATGTGCAAATGTGCGAATGTGCAAATGTGCAGATGATTGGTTGCGCAAATGATTAAAAGCGGTGCGTTCAGCAACTGGGGGGCAGGCCTTTGGCCTACGGAAGAACTCCCTAATGTTTTCCAAAAAGAACACTTTATTATACACTAAAAAACAAAAAAACTTGTGCTCAGTTCCTCCTAACGAGGGTAGGGCAGAAGTGACCCACGATATTATGGATATTAATAAAATTCTCAGCAAGTTATTCGGTAACAAGTCTTCACGTGACATGAAGGCCATTCAGCCCTGGGTTGAAAAGATCAAGGCAGCTTATCCTGCCATTCAAGCACTCGACAACGATGGCTTACGTGCCAAGACCAAGGAGTGGCAAGAAAAGATTCAGCACTCTGCCGACGACATCAAGGAAAAGATTGAAGCGTTGAAGGCAAAGGTAGAAGAAACTCCTATTGAAGACCGTGAGGTAATCTTCAACCAGATAGACAAACTCGAAACGCAAGTACTCGACAAGATGGAGGAAGCACTCAACGAGGCATTGCCCGAAGTACTCGCCATTGTAAAGGATACAGCACGCCGATTTGCTGAGAACGAAACCGTAGAGGTAACAGCCAACGACTTTGACCGTGAATTGGCCACGAGCCACGACTTTGTAACCATCGAAGGCGATAAGGCTATCTATCAGAACCACTGGATAGCTGGTGGTAACGATACGAAGTGGAACATGGTACACTACGACGTACAGTTGTTTGGTGGTGTCGTACTGCACCAAGGTAAGATTGCCGAAATGGCAACGGGTGAAGGTAAAACCCTCGTAGGTACTCTCCCCGTATTTTTGAATGCCTTGACAGGTAATGGTGTACACGTCGTAACGGTCAATGACTACTTGGCTAAGCGTGACTCAGAATGGATGGGTCCGCTCTATATGTTCCACGGCCTTTCGGTTGACTGCATTGATAAGCACCAACCCAACTCAGAGAGCCGCCGCCGTGCCTACCAAGCCGACATCACGTTCGGTACGAATAATGAATTTGGCTTTGACTACTTGCGCGACAATATGGCCATGAGTCCGAAGGACTTGGTACAACGTCGTCATAACTATGCTATCGTCGATGAGGTAGACTCTGTATTGATCGACGATGCACGTACTCCGTTGATTATCTCAGGTCCCGTGCCCAAGGGCGATGACCAACTCTACGAACAATACCAACCCTTGGTAGAGCGTTTGGTAGCTGTACAGCGTAAGTTGGCTACACAATATCTGGCCGAAGCTAAGCAAATGATTGGTTCGGGCGATAAGCAAAAGGAAGAAGAAGGTTTCCTCCAACTCTTCCGCAGCCACAAGGCTCTGCCTAAGAACAATCCATTGATTAAGTTCCTCTCAGAGACCGGTATCAAGGCGGGTATGCTCAAGACGGAGGAAATCTATATGGAGAACAACAACCGTCGTATGCCCGAGGCTGTTGAACCTCTTTACTTCGTTGTAGATGAGAAGATGCACAGCGTCGACCTCACCGACAAGGGTAACAAGTGGTTGGCCGACCAAGTGAACGATGATCAACTCTTCGTCCTCCCCGACATCACTTCTATTCTTTCAGCGCTCGAGGCCGATACGACTATCAGCGATGAAGAGCGTGTAGCAAAGAAGGACGAAGTGTTACAGGACTACGCGATCAAGAGCGATCGTGTACATACGATCCTCCAGTTGCTGAAGGCTTATACCATGTTCCGCATCAATGAAGAGTATGTGGTAATGGACGGTCAAGTAAAGATAGTCGACGAACAGACAGGTCGTATCATGGAAGGCCGTCGTTGGAGTGATGGCTTGCACCAGGCTGTTGAGGCCAAGGAACACGTAAAGGTAGAGGCTGCAACGCAAACTTTCGCTACGATTACATTGCAGAACTACTTCCGTATGTATCATAAGTTGGCTGGTATGACGGGTACGGCTATTACAGAGGCTGGTGAGTTCTGGAACATCTACAAACTCGATGTAGTAGAAATTCCTACCAACCGCCCCATTGCGCGTATCGATATGAACGACCGCGTCTATAAGACCAAGCGCGAAAAGTATAAGGCTGTCATCGAAGAGATTGAGAAGATGCGTCTCGCAGGTCGCCCCGTATTGGTAGGTACGACCAACGTCGATGTGAGCGAACTCTTGAGCCGTATGCTCCAACTTCGTGGCATTCCTCACCAAGTATTGAATGCTAAGTTGCACCAGAAGGAGGCTGACATCGTAGCCAAGGCTGGTCAGAGTAACTTGGGCAAGGTAGTGATTGAAGACGCTGACGGCAATAAGCACGAAGAAGAGCGCATGCTCGGTGCTGTAACCATTGCAACGAACATGGCTGGTCGTGGTACGGATATTAAGCTCACCGATGAAGTGAAGGCTGCAGGTGGTTTGGCTATTATCGGTACAGAACGTCACGAGAGCCGTCGTGTCGACCGTCAGTTGCGTGGTCGTGCAGGTCGTCAAGGTGACCCTGGTTCGTCTGTATTCTTCGTTTCGTTGGAAGACAACTTGATGCGTCTGTTCGCTTCTGAGCGCATTGCTCGCGTAATGGATAAGTTGGGCTTCAAGGACGGCGAGATGATTGAGGCCAAGATGATTAATAATAGCATCGAACGTGCACAACGCAAGGTAGAAGAGAACAACTTCGGTATTCGTAAGCGCTTGTTGGAATATGACGACGTGATGAACAAGCAGCGTACTGTTATCTATGAGAAGCGTCGCCACGCTTTGATGGGTGAACGTGTAGGCATGGACATTGCCAATATGATTTGGGACCGCGTAATCAATATCATCGACAAGAACGACTACGAAGGTTGCAAGGAAGGTTTCATCGAAATCTTTGCCATGGAAGTACCCTTCACAGAGGCTGAGTTTGATAGTATGAAGCGTGACGACTTATATGAAAAGGCATTTGAAGCTGCTATGGCTGCCTTTAAGCGTAAGACTGACCGCATGGCCGAGGTAGCAATGCCTGTTATCAAGCAGGTATATGAAAATCAAGGCGAGATGTACGAAAACATTCTTGTGCCTATTACTGACGGTAAGTTGATGTACAACATTCGCACCAACTTGAAGTTGGCTTATGATACAGAGTCGAAGGAAGTCGTGAAGGACTTTGAGAAGGCTATTATTCTTCACAACATTGACGATGCTTGGAAGGAGAACCTTCGCGAACTTGACGACTTGAAGAAGTCGGTTCAGAATGCTTCTTATGAACAGAAGGATCCGCTCCTCGTGTTCAAGCTTGAGAGTGTACAACTCTTCGACAAAATGGTGAATCGTATTAATAACGAGACGGTTGCTACGTTGATGCGTGGTCAGATACCAGTTCAGGCTCCACAGGAGGTGCAAGAGGCTGCTCCTGAAGAACCTACTCAGCAGCAAAACCTCACCACTACGCATGAAACACTTGACGAGGCTGGCGACCCTGAAGCTGCCGCTGCAGCAGGACGCGATACGCGCGAACAGAGAAATCAGCCGCTCGTAAAGGAAAAGGCTCCTGGGCGTAACGATCCCTGTCCTTGCGGAAGTGGCAAGAAGTTTAAGGATTGCCACGGTAAGAATTTATAATCTCTTGAGTTGATGAGTTAACAAGTTAACAAGTTGACAAGTAACGGGTTAACAGGTAAGTTTGTAATGAACAAACGTTATCTGTTAACCCGTTTCTCGATTGGAAATGTATGGCTGATAAACTGCAATTTATCGACCTAATGAGAATGAACATTAACGAATAATTAACAAAAAAATTAATGAAATAATTAATGTTCAATTAATGATAATTAATGTTCAATTAATGATAATTAATGTTCAAAACAACGCGCGAAGCGCGCCTAAACTTAAACGTTAACTATTTATGTTATGCGCTTCGCGCTTTGTTTTGAACATTAATTATCATTAATTGAACATTAATTATTCCATTAATTTTTTCGTTAATGTTCATTCTCGTTAGGCCGATAAATTGCAGTTTATAAACGCGATGTGTTATAGAGTCCTTTAAATTAGCGCAAAGCGCGTAATGCAATTTTTGTTTTTGCATTACGCGCTTTGTGCTTAAAAAAAATCTTAGTGTATTCGTGTTACTTCACCACCATCTTGCGAGTCAAGTTGTTAGCAGTAGTGCTGACTTGGAAGAGGTAAACGCCAGGAGCCATGCCTTGCAAGCTGATAACCTGTTCGTCACCATGGCGAGGAGCGGTGATGTGGCGTGACTCAACTACCTGACCATTCATTGAAACGATACGAAGGTCAGCATACGACTCGTCGTTGTTGAAGAGCACCTTCCAACTGTCATCATCCTTTTGCATGGTGATAGGGGTTGTCGTGTTGTAAGTCTCGTTAATGGCGGTACGCATCAAAATAGCCTCTTTCAGACCATTGTAAGCGTCAATTTTGCCATATCCCCAAGAGTTGTTCCACTCCGTGTTGCGACCTGTATAGCTGTCATGACGAGCCGTCTTTTTAATAATAGCCTTTACGTCAGCGGGCGTTAAATCGGGGTTAGCTTGCAACCAAAGGGCTACGATACCCGTTACTACAGGACAAGCCATTGACGTACCATTCATCACACCATAGTAGAAGCTATTGCCGTTAGATTCAATCTCTTGTACGCGTGAGGAAGCCATGCTTGTGAATTCTTTCGACTTCTTAGAGAAAGCAGAGGTTATGCAACCGCCTGGAGCAGCTACAGTGGGCTTGTTAGGATCAATAGCACTGAGTGAAGGACCTTTGCTTGAGAACTTGCTTAAACCACCCGTTTCGCCAATGCTTGAAGCGTATGAATACGAGCCACCATCTATGGAAGTAAAGTTTGTAGCAGCATTGTATGAGGCTACGGCAATAGAACTTGGCACTGAAGCACCAGCTTCGCCTACAATGTAGTTGTCGTTACCCTGAATAGAAGTAATGGTAGTACGAGTGCCGTCATCATTGGTGATTGACTTTGAGATACGCTCAAAGGTGCAAAGATAGCTGTCAGTGTCAGACCATGCGTGTACGGTCTTACCAGCCTTACCTGTGATTTCCCAACAAAGTATGGCACCGCTTACTGACGTTTTACCCGTTACTTGCTTGGCTAAATCATTGATTTGAATACCTAAGGTGCAGAACTGACGATTGTTGTAGGCATCAATGCCTTTCTCGTACATATAATTTGAGCCTAACTGTTGGTCAGTTGGATAATATACCTTATTATTATAAATGATGACAGGCTTAATGCTTAGGCTTTCCTTACCGTCAGTGTCAGTACCCCAAACTTGTGTCAGGGCAATGCCGTCTTTATTATTGACATCAGGCTTTAGGTAGAAGTAAGCCTTTTCGTTGTCAGCAGTGAAAGTGTAACTTGCGTGAATGCGGTCTCCTCCACTGTTGCCCATTGCACCTACGGCAATGGCTCCTTTGCCTAACAACTTGTCAATGGTTTGGTCGAAAGCTGATGTACCATCGTGTGGACCTAAGTTGGTGCCGAAACTCATGTTGACAACAAAAGGCTTACCCTCGTTTGCAGCATACTTCTGAATAGCTGCGAACTGTACGGGTACTACTGCATTGTCGAAATTTGACATCATGGGCAGAAGTTCTGCACCAGTGGCAATGCCGTAATAGTCAGAACCTTCTATCTTATTGCCCATGGCAATGTTGGCTACGTGGGTAGCATGTCCGACTTGGTCGTTAGGATCAGACGTTGGAGCTGAGGTGCGCAGGCCGCCACTTGATTGGCTACTACCCCAGCGCTTGCTGCGACCTGTAAATGCAATGTGCTTAAACTCAAAGCCTTGATCTATTACGCCAATGATAACGCCTGTGCCGTCGTATGGAGTGTCAAGTCCTGTGCCAGCTTGCACCTTGGCGACTCCCGTCTCGGTGCGCACGTGGTTCATCAAGGGGCGTGCTTGGCGTGATTGGTTGATATAGAGTACACCTTCTTCTGCAGCCAAGGTGGGGATAAAGTGAGCGGGAATGTTGGCCATTATAAATTGGTCGCCAGCCGTTTCGGCATGATAACCTTCGGCGGTAATAAATTCGGCTATGGCATCGGCCATGCCCACGGCTGTCGTAACGCTCAAGCACAGGGTGCTATCGGGCGTAACGGTCTGTAGGCCGCGTGCACTAATGCGCTTTACACTGTTGCCTTTAATCAGAGCGTCGAATGATTGGCTCCACTTACGTCCTGTGTCGTACACCTTTATCTCTTGTGCGGTTGCTGCCACTGACATTAATGCCATAGCGGCTGCTAAAAAGGCTTTCTTATTCATTTCTTCTAAGTATGTTGTTATTTTGATTTTCTGTTTGCGTAATGACTTTGATTATAGCCAAAACGCTGCAAATTTACGTATAATTATTTACAATCGTTTGTGTTTCAATAAAATACCAATCATTTTGCATCGAAATTAGTATTATTTTACAAAAGTGCTATTCATGCATAGATTTGTCTATATTAACATAAATGACTACTTTTGCGGCTCAATATCTTTAAAAACGTGCAAGAAGCATGTAATCGTGTAGAGCAAAGCATCCATTTGCACATTCACACATTTGCACATTTGCACATAAATTAATTACTCATGTACAACACAACAAAACAAGCACGTGTCGCTACCTTTAGCCACTTCAACCGTAAAGGGTGGAGTCTCTTTGGTGCGCTTCATCGCGAAGTGCGCATTGGAGTGCTGAGTGTTGCTACTTTAGCCTGTGCTACGCCACGACTCATGGCCAGCACATTACTTACGGCTGAAGGAAATGACAACACTACACTGCGTACTGACACCTTGGCCTTAGGCGAAGCTGCCGTATCGGCCTCACGTGCTCCCATGACAGCCAACGTGGCTGCACGACAAGTGTTGACGCTTACGCACGACGACCTTGCTGCGGCGGGGGTGCAAAGCCTCAACGACATTCTCAAACTCTCAGCTGGCGTTGATGTCCGACAACGCGGAGGGTTTGGTATTCAAACGGACATAAGCATTGACGGCGGAACACACGACCAAATTACGATTCTTCTTAATGGTGTTCCCCTTGTTAACCCACAGACGGGCCATAATGCGGCCGATTTTCCTGTAAACATAGCTGACATTGAGCGCATCGAAATACTCGAGGGCGCTGCATCACGCGTAATGGGTAGTCAAGCCTTTAGTGGAGCTATTAATGTGGTAACGCGTAATAATCATACGCCGACTCATCTTGAGGCACTGCTCGAAGGCGGTTCGTATGGAACTGTTAAAGGTGAAGCTCGCACAGCTTGGCAATGGGCCAAACATTGGAGCGGTTCGGCCAGTGGTAGCTATCAGCGTTCTGATGGGGCAGTACAAAATAGTGCCTTCAAAGGGGGCAAGGGGTATGGACAATTATCCTACGATGCTCCAGACTTTCGCTTTGACCTACAAGCGGGTGCTACGGCCAATGACTTTGGAGCCAACACATTCTATTCGGCTGCCTACCCCAATCAATGGGAGGCGACTCGTCGCTACCTCGTATCGGCACGTGCTGAGAGTAAAGGACGCGTTCACCTTGTGCCCCAACTTTCGTGGGTGCGTAGTCTCGACCACTTCCAATTAATTAAAGATAGCCAAACGGGTGAGAACTTTCATCGAGGCGATGTCTATACCGCAGGGCTGAATGCTTGGACTCAGTGGGCATTGGGCCGCACGGCCGTCGGAGCGGAACTGCGTGAAGAAACAATCTTTAGCACCAACCTTGGTCGCGAATTGCAAGAAGACCAACAAGTCGGCATTCCACACGAGGCTGGACGGTTCTACACCAAGAAGGACGAGCGTACCAATATTTCTTACTTTGCCGAACATAACTTTATGTGGCGTAATGTTACGCTATCATTGGGCGTTATGGCGGAGCGCAATAGTGCGATTGACAATAAGTTCCGTTTCTATCCAGGCATAGACCTTAGCTATCGTCCTTCTAACGAATGGCGATTGTTTGCCTCGTGGAATAAGTCGTTGCGTTTGCCTTCTTTCACCGACCTTTGGTATAAAAGTCCTACGCAAGAGGGCAATGTGGGGTTGCGCCCCGAGGAGTGTTCATCATTGCGCTTGGGCGCAGACTTTATTCACCCGATCATCACGTTACGCTTGAAGGCACATTGGCAACGCGGCACGCACATGATTGACTGGGTGATGCGTACAGCTGACGACCCGAAATATTATGCAACCTCGTTTTCATTAGACAACTTTGGCGCAGGACTTGATGCTCGTCTGTCGCTCACTAATTGGTGGGGCAAGCGTCAACCCTTTGAATGGGTGTCAGTATCGTATGCTTGGTTGAACCAACATCGTCGTGCTGGTGAACCTTATTTTAAGTCGAACTATGCCATGGAGTATTTGCGTCATAAGTTTGTGGCGCGTTTGCACCACCGCATTGTATCGCACTTGAGTGCCGAATGGGCCGTGCGGGTGCAACAACGCGAAGGAGCGTACCTTATATATAAGGACCTCAAACCCACTGCCACGTTACAACCTTACGGCACACATGCTTTACTCGACTGTCGCCTCACTTGGGCTGCCAAGCATTATACTGCATTTGTCGACCTTAATAATCTCACCGCTCACCATTATTACGACCTTGGCAATGTTCGCCAACCAGGTTTTATTGTAATGGCTGGGGTGAAGGTGAAGTGGTAATTCTCACTTACTGAAGTTTTCGGCTCTGTAACGAATAGTGTGGGTAAAATTGTTTTTATGACAAATTGCAGTATACCCACACGATTCGTTACAGAGCCTGATATTTAATGTCTTAAGTAATGAAATGATTCTTTGATAGCTTGCATAACTCATTGGTTTTTTAGTAGGGTGTACAGTTTCGTGTTCCAATTTTCGAGTTAAAAAGAAGCTTGTACTTCTTCTAACATTATGAGAATCAGGTGCTATGCAAACCGAGATAGCATTTGTATAATAATCTATAAAATATAGAGTACAAGTATGGCTTTACGAGATAAATACCTTACATTTGTAGTCGGAAATATTTGCAATGATTCCGACCATAAATTGAATAGTAAAGCTATGCAAGAAGCTGTAGTAAATAAAATTAAGAGCAAGATAGCACATTGTAAGTTCGGGGAGGTGTTTTTCGTGTCTTCCTTTCCCCAATATGATGTGGAATACGTCACCAAGCTACTGGCGATATTCGAGAAGGAAGGGATTATCTCCCGAATATCAAAAGGTGTGTATGTCAAGGCACGCAAGACTCGCTTTGGCATACTGTACCCTTCTGCCTCTGAATTAGCATCAGAAATAGCCAAGAGAGACAAGGCGGTGATTATTCCTACTGGAGTGACAGCAGCCAACCTGTTGGGCTTTTCTACACAAGTGCCTATGACAACGAGTTTTCTCACGACAGGCTCCAGCAGGAAACTCTCCGTGGGAAAACGCATGGTCGTATTGAAACATGGCGCTCCAAGAAACTTTGCTTTTAAAGGTGTATTGATGCGTGATCTTGTACAGGCACTTCGCAGTATTGGCGAAAACAACATAACGGCTGAGGATGAGAAGCAAATTTCCAAACTGTTGGCGGAAAATCCTGAAACGGAGACTATAGAGCACGACCTGCTGTTGGCTCCTGTATGGATGAGAAATGTTATCAGACGAAACATTAAAGACAAGGCATTATGAGCAAATGGATAGATTTTACAATAGGTGAGCGCAAGGCGATGATACAGGCTGTCAGCGAGGGAAAGCAGATAGACGAGGCATCTGCCGAAAAGGACTGGTGGGTAACGGCTGTACTCTATGCCATATTCCATACCAGCATAGGCGAGTATCTCTTGTTCAAAGGTGGCACAAGTCTTAGTAAGGGATGGAATATCATCAATCGTTTCAGTGAGGACATTGACCTCGCGCTTTCAAGAGACTTCTTCTTGAATGTCAAGAACCTTACCTGTGCCAACTGTACTTCGAATACGCAAATCCACCATTTGCGAGAAAAGGCACAGGACTATATTCTTGGCGATTTCAAGTATGAGTTAAAGGAGGAGTTGAAAAGCTTGGGACTTCCCGTAACGGTTATTGGAGACAATGACGTATTGGATGAAAATGGAGAGCCGCTCAAAGTGCCTCACGACAAAGACCCATCTGTGATTTTCGTCAAATATCCTTCGCTCTACCAAAGCAATGCTGCATACGCCACCCCAACGGTAAAAATTGAGATTAGTGTATTGTCTATGGCAGAGCCTTTTGAAATGAGACGCATATCGTCATTGGTAGAACAAGCATTCGATGGCGAGGATGTAGACTCTGATTTGGTTCAAACCATTCGCACGGTTACGCCTGGTCGTACTTTCCTCGAAAAGGCATTTCTTCTCTGCGAGGAATATCAGAAAGCCGAGCCACGTACCCATCGGATGACACGTCATTTCTACGATTTGGAAAAGCTAATGCAGACTCCATACGCAGAAATGGCTCTCAACGATGTGGCATTATACGAAGACATCGTCAACCACAGACGCAGATTCTATCATGTGGGGTATGTGGATTATGACAAAGAACTGCCACAAAGCATCCAGATTGTTCCAAGTGATACCCTCTTGCCAAGTTATGAGGCTGACTACAATGAGATGAGGGGCAGCTTTATCTATGGCGAGTCTTTGGACTTTTCTGCCCTCATGAAAAGAATGACGGAACTTGAAGAACGTTTCCGCAAGATTTCAAACGAACTATAACTATAAATATGAACTCATTATATCTTCTCCAGTTTGCATGAAGATGAAACATGCGAACTGAAGTAAAAATAATGAATCCATAGTTTTCTTTTCTTATGTTTACTTTCTTGTATTTCTGGTTGCTTGCCGTAGGATTATCAAGATTATCATCTGCAAATATCCTGCTGCGACAAGGGAGGTGATGTAACGCTCACGGTTCTTGGAATGCATGCTGACTCCAATTCTCTCAAGTATCTCTTTTGTGGTTCGAGGAACAGAATAGAAATTGACTATATCCCTTTGCTTATTAGACAATGACACTTTTGGAGTGTCAGAGTGTCTAAGTCGATCGTATAGGTCGCTCACGGAAGTGTCTAAATCGGTGTCTGAGTGTCTAAGTCGAGTGTCTAAGTCGCTCTCGAAAGTGCCTAAGTCGGTGTCAGAGTATCTAAGTCGAGTGTCTAAGTCTTCGACTTGGTTACTTTTTTCCTCGACTTCGTTACTTTCTTCTCTCCAAACCGTAATCACAAATTCATGTGCCTTGTCATTATTCATAAACGTGACATTGATATCTTCGTCCAGAGCACGAGTGATGCCGCTACCTACACCAGTGTATGGCAGCAAGTATATAGCATTGTTAAAAAGGAACATATTGCGAGGCATGGAAGTTCCTGCCTTGATGTCATCAATGGTGAGTCCGTTAGGCAATGCACCAGGACTATGAATCTCAAGACGATTGTCGAAAATGAAAATGCGAACAGGGGCTTTCATGTTCAACGAACGATGTACAAGGCTGTTTACCGTAAACTCAACCAAACTGGTATAAGGTATTTCTAACTTTCCCATGCTGTTGAATTCATCTCCCACCTGCACATTATGTAGATTACGAGTGAAGAAATCCATGATCGTGTCATACTGATGAAGCAGATTTCCCTCCATATCTGCATCATTCACCTTGTCACGAAAAACCTTGCTGCCGACATTGTTGCCTGCAAAACAGATGCACTTGGCTGTCATTATTGGCATCTTCATTATCTTACTAATTTTAAGAAAAACGCCTGCATACTTGCGTATATTGCACATTTGTAGTAATTTTGCGCACGAAATTAATAAGAAAGTCAGTGGCATGGCACGTTTCATCGCTGCTGCAAACTACTTAACGAATTATGACTCACAACTTACTGAAAGGCAAGCGCGGCATTATCTTTGGTGCGCTTAACGAAGACTCTATCGCTTGGAAGGTGGCAGTAAAGGCTGCTGAAGAAGGCGCACAAATTACACTTAGCAATACAGCAATGGCCCTGCGTATGGGCACACTCGATAAGTTGGCTGAACAGATTGGTGCTACCATCATTCCTGCTGACGCAACCAATGTAGATGAACTCACTAACGTATTCCAGAAGAGTATGGAAGTGTTGGGTGGCAAGATTGACTTTGTACTCCACTCAATCGGTATGAGTCCCAACGTGCGCAAGCATCGCACTTATGACGACTTAGACTACGGCTACTTGCAAAAGACGCTCGACATCTCTGCTATCTCATTCCACAAGATGTTGCAGAGCGCTAAGAAGTTAGATGCTATCGCAGAGTATGGTTCAGTTGTAGCCCTCACTTATGTGGCTTCACAACGTACTTTCTATGGTTATAGCGATATGGCCGATGCTAAGAGCATGCTCGAAAGCATTGCACGCTCATTCGGCTACATCTATGGCCGTGAAAAGCACGTCCGCGTCAACACAATCTCTCAAAGCCCTACGGCAACGACTGCAGGTAAGGGTATTAAGGAGATTGACAACATGATGGACTTTGCCGATAAGATGTCTCCCCTTGGCAATGCCAGTGCTGAAGACTGCGCTGACTACTGCGTAATGATGTTCTCTGACTTCACACGTAAGGTGACGATGCAGAACCTCTTCCACGACGGTGGCTTCTCATCAATGGGTATGAGCCTTCGCGCCATGAACCAGTATGCAAAGGATATGAAGCCCTTTGAGGACGAAAATGGAAAGGTAATCTACGGATAATATGTAGTGTATATTCACACTTTTTAAAACAATAAGTTTTCATGTTAGCTGCACTTGGCAAATCGTAAAAGTTTGTCGAGTGCAGCATTTTTTTGTACTTTTGCGTTACAAATAATATCGTTATTAAATATGGGATTTTTTTCATCAATATTCGGTTCTTCGTCATCAGCGGCCGAAAAGAGTACAGATAGTAAATACACAACCTTGTGTGACGACGGGGTGCGCGCCATGCAAATGGGAGAATTGCCCTATGCAGAGAAGTGCTTAACGGCTGCGTTGGAGCTGAAGCGGGAACTGAAAACGGTAGGTTTCTTGGCAGAGGTGTACCTTCGAATGCGTGATAATGAAAAGGCTTTACCTCTTTTGCAAGAGATTTCAGCCTCTGAGGCTGATACGCTGGAGGTTGATTTGCTCTTGGCCCAAACACAAGGTCAGCTGAGTCAATTTGAGGAAGAGCGTGCCACTTGTGCTAAGATACTTCAACAATACGGTGACGAGGCACGTGCACTTTATTTAGCTGCGGAGGCAGACCACGGTTTGCACGACGACTTTATGGCCATAGCTCATTTAACACAGTGCTTAGCTTTGCGCGAGGATTATGTGGAAGCGCAGTATCTACGTGCAGAGGTGCTGAAGGGTATGGGGCAATGGAATGAAGCCTTGGCTGATGCTGAGGCTTTGGTAAAGGCTGACGGCGAAAATGAAAAGTTCCTTTTGTTGCGTGCAGAGGCTTATGTGGCTTTGGCAAAGGTAGATGAGGCAGTGGCCGACTTAAAAGCGGTGCAGTCGTTAAATCCCTTTAGTGATGAGGCGGTGTTGCGTTTAGGTAGCATTTATGAACAGACCTCGCAGTGGGACAAGGCTTTGGCTCTATATGACGAAGCGATAGAGTTACGTCCCGACTTTGCAGCGGCTTACAAGGCGCGTGGTGGCGTAAAAAATCACTTAAAGGACGCAGCCGGTGCTGCTGAGGACTTAAAGCGTTCGCTCGAACTGGCCCCTGAAAAGGGAAGGGACTTAGATGGTGAGTACACCAATATCGAAAACGAAATGAACGATCGCTACAAGCGCATGAATCCGTATCACTTCTAAAAGTTGGATAAACTGTAATTTGTCAAAGAGACATCAATGAACATTAAGGCGCGCTTCGACAAATTGCAGTTTATCCAACTTTTATAGTTTTTGACCTATCATATAAGATTGACTGAAAGCCAAAACTTCTAACACTTTAAAGATAATACATGAAATATACAATTTCACATTTATATCAAACAGGCGAAGGACAATGGGTATTTCAGTCTAACGAAGAACATACCGCAGGGGTTGCAACTCGTGCTGCACAATTAGCCGAAAAGTTTGGCATGGCTTCGTGGGGCAATGTCT
Organism: uncultured Prevotella sp.; assembly: GCA_900540885.1. Taxonomy (GTDB): domain Bacteria; phylum Bacteroidota; class Bacteroidia; order Bacteroidales; family Bacteroidaceae; genus Alloprevotella. The sequence goes on along the minus strand of UQHJ01000006.1, from coordinate 21,580 downwards.
TGGGTCTTCTGCATGACAAAGGCAAAGAATCGAAAGCCTTTCAACAACACATCAGAAAAGCAAGTGGCTACGATCCCAATGCCGTCGTTGACGGAAACTATCACCATGCCTACGTGGGCGGAGTGATCGCTCGCCACCTTTGGGGCAAGGGCGCTGACAACTTTTTGGTTAATCCAATCGTCTCACACCACACAGGACTACACGATACTGACGAACTCAACGCCCTACTACAACAAAGCTTGCCTAAGGAAATCAATCTCGACATCGACAAGCCCACTCTATCTGCTCTCCCCTTCAAGGCCGACAAGAAAGACCTTCATCATATAGTGCGTATGCTCTATTCATGCCTTGTCGATGCCGACTATCTTGACACCGAAGCTTTTATGGACAAAGAGTCAGCTGCCTTACGTGTCCACCCTACAACTTTGAAGCAATTGCTGCCCAAACTTTTGCTCTACCTTCAAGAATTAAAAGAGTCGGCACAGACATCAACTGTAAATGAGGTAAGACGTAAAGTGCAGGAGCGTTGTGATGCAATGGCCGATAGTCCCATAGGCTTTTATAGCTTAACCGTTCCGACAGGGGGTGGTAAAACACTGTCTTCATTGCTATGGGCTATGAAGCATGCCATCCGCAATGGCCAACAACGCGTCATAATAGCTATACCCTACACCAGTATTATTGTACAAACGGCTCGTATTTTGCGTCATATTTTTGGTCAAGAGAACGTGTTAGAGCATCATAGCAACGTCGAAACAGACGCACCGCTCAACGAAGCGTTACAACAAAAGTTCAATTTAGCTACTGAGAATTGGGATTACCCCATTGTAGTAACCACCAATGTACAGCTTTTTGAATCAATGTTTAGCAATCGTCCTTCAAAGTGCCGTAGACTACACAACATTGTTAACAGCGTAATTGTACTTGACGAGGTACAAACGCTGCCCACCGATTATTTGCAGCCCATTGTTGACGCCTTAATGACTTATAATCGTCTATTTAAGACCTCTGTTTTGTTCACCACTGCTAGCCAACCCATACTAAGCGGAGTCATTGAGGGGTGTAACCCGCAAGCCGCATTCAATGGTATAGACCACATTGCCGAAATCATCCCTTCCGATTATTGTCTGCACGACAAACTACGCCGCGTACAATTAGAGATAGATAATGAAGGCAAGACATACGATGAGATAGCAGCTCAGCTTCTTCGTCATAAGCGAGTGCTTTGCATTGTCAACACACGCCGCGATGCTAAAGAGCTATTCAATCGATTGCCCCGAGAGGGCGTAACGCTCCATTTGTCAAAAAATATGTGTGCCGCCCACATCAGCAAAGTTATTGAACAAATGAGAATGGCGTTAATGGGCAATACCGAGATTGTTCGCGTAGTGTCCACCCAACTGGTTGAGGCTGGTGTCGACATCGACTTTCCCGTAGTTTACCGCCAAGAGGCGGGACTCGACTCTGTACTACAAGCTGCAGGACGATGCAATCGCGAGGGTAAACAGACTTTGTGTACCACCACGTGTTTAGTTTATCAAAAGAGCACGCTTTACCCTCAGGCGATATGCAAGCTGCTAACAATGCACGACTCAGCTTGAATAAGTCGCTTGATTGGTTTGCCCCCGAAGCCATGACACAATACTTTATGCAGCTCTATTGCCGAAAGACTACATTCGATGCAAAGAATATCAAGAGTTATCTTTACAATATCAGAGATATGCTCTTTTCCACAGCAGCTAAAGCGTTTAGCCTTATTGACAATCAAGGCATTCCTGTCATCGTATGTTATAACGATAGTATGGAATGGGTAGATGTGCTTTTACAAAAGGGGCCTTCTTATTCATTAATGAAGCGATTGGCCAAATACACTGTCAATATTTATAAGCGCGACTTTGAAGCATTGCTACGGTTAGGTGTAGTCGAAGAAAAGTTAACAGGCATTTACGTTGTACCTTATAAAGAGCAATACGATGATAGCCTTGGACTACACACCGATAGTGCTTGGCAGGAAACGACGCTTATTATATAATCACACATACTGAAATGTTTTTGTTTTAATACCAATTATTACCTTTGCACAATCGATACTATACTTAAGCAACACCCTTATATATATATGAAATACACCGATAAAGAATACTGCTTAGAGGTATGGGGCGATATAGCTTGTTTTACTCGTCCCGAATTAAAGGTGGAACGCGTAAGTTATGACGTTATTACCCCTTCTGCCGCTCGCGCCATTTTTGAAGCGATATTTTGGAAACCCGCTATACATTGGCAAGTAACCAAAATCGAAGTACTAAATCCTATAAAGTGGACATCGATAAGGAGAAATGAAGTGGGAGCAGTGGCTGGCAAGTCTTCTATTTATATCGAAGACAAGCGCCAACAGCGAAACACACTCATGCTACGCGATGTACGTTACCGACTATGGGCTAAAATGGAATACCGACCAGTCAAGCAACGCATAGCTGAAGGCAATGTATTCACGCATGCTCCAGGCCTTGACGAAAATCCAATGAAGTATTACCAAATGTTTGAGCGTCGTGCAACTAAAGGTCAATGCTTTAATCAGCCCTACCTTGGCACACGTGAGTGTGTAGCCTCATTTCGACTTGTTGACGATGAAAGCGAAATGCTATCCCCCGCCATTCCGTCCAATCGTGATTTAGGCATTATGCTTTATGATATGGATTTCCCCAAAGATGATAATCTGGGTAAAAAGAAAAAGGCTGTAGACATTCAAGCGCTCTTCTTTCGTGCCGAGATGAAACAGGGCGTAATCATAGTTCCACCCCTAAATAGTGAGGAGATATTGCGATGATACTAAAGGCTTTATACGACTATTATCACAGACGTGGCAACCTGCCCGTTGCGGGAATGGAAGAAAAAGAGATTGGCTTTCTTATAGTAATATCTAAAGCAGGCAAGTTTATTCGTTTTGAAGACTGCCGAATTGATAACAACAAAAGTGCCAGAACATACCTTGTAACAAAGCATGTGGGAAGAAGTAGTGCACCTCTTGCTAATTACTTGTACGATAATAGTGCGTATGTATTGGGCATTTCAGAACGAAAAATATACCATAAGCTTAAAGAGCAATTAGAGAACTTTGTTCTTACGCCAGAAAATGAACAGACGTTTTTAACGCTTAAAAGGAATTTTGAAAACGAGCAAGAAGAATGCTTTGGAAAGGAACAAAAATACTTCGACACGTTCAAGGCTAAAGTAGCTTCTATACGCAATCAGTTTCCTAACAATCCAGACATAAAAGCTGTTTACGACTTTTACGAACAGGGGCGAGATGCTATTATCGAAGCCGCCGTCAGCGATCCTTTATGGGACGACATAAAGAAGAACCTCTCAAAAAAGTACTCAACTTTCTCATTCCGCATTGAGGGCGACACGCAAATCGTAGCAGAAAAGAGAGAGCTCATGCAGCTCGACAGCGAAGTTGATAAAGAAGCAAGCCTATGCCTTATAACAGGGAAGCATGACACACCTGTTGAAGTCACTACAGCAACAATGATACCTGGTAGTCAAGCTATAGCCAAACTCGTAGCTTTTCAAGTAAATTCGGGTTACGACTCGTATGGAAAGAAGAAGTGTGGCAATGCCCCCATCTCATCAGCTGCCGAATTTGCTTATAGCACCGCACTCAACACCCTATTGGCCAAAGACTCACATAACAAGTTTATGGTAGGTAATCGTACCTTCGTCTTTTGGGCATCGGCTAATGAAAAGGTGTCTGATATAGCTGAACAGAGCTTTTTCGATTTGCTAGGATTTACGTCCAAAGACGAATGCGAAGACGACCCCAATGCCAAAATCGAAACTGCTCGAAAGGTCTTTATGGCAATCTATTCCGGAAAATTAAATACGACCTTAGACAATCGCTTCTGCATACTTGGCCTTGCGCCCAATTCAGCCCGTATAGCCGTAGTCTATTGGTCCGAAACGTCATTGAAGGACTTTGCCGAAATGATTCTGCGCCACTTCGACGACATGGCCCTTATCGACAATCGCCCCAATCCCAAGCCCTATATGGGTGTAAAAGACATGCTATCGGCCGTAACACTTGAGGGTAAACAAAGTGAGGTTACCCCCAACCTACCTGAAGCCGTCATTAAGAGTGTGTTCCAAGGCCTGCCCTATCCCTACACATTATTTACGTCATGCATTCACCGACTCAAAGCCGAAAGCAGCAACAAAGCGGGCATGCGCATTGGGCGCATTGCCATACTCAAAGCCTATCTAAATCGCATTAACGACCCCCGCAACTCTAAAATACAAGTTATGTTAGACAAAGATAATACCAACCAAGGCTACCTTTGTGGCCGACTGTTTGCCGTGCTCGACAAAGTACAAGAGGACGCCAACCACATAAATAGCATTCGCGAACGATACATGAATGCTGCCAGTTCTACGCCAGCTACCGTTTTTGCTACGATACTCAACCTTTCGACTCATCATGCCGAAAATCTTAAGAACGAGGGTAGCAAGGTATATTACGAAAAACTAAAACAAGAGATTATCAGCAAAATTTCGGCTGATGGCTTCCCCGCCCACCTCAACCTTCAAGATCAAGGTCGCTTCTTTGTAGGCTACTACCATCAGCGCCAAGACTTCTTCACAAAGAAAGAAGATAGTAACAAACAATAAACTTCTAAAATTAGCATATCATGAACGAATTAAAAAATAGAATCGACTTCGTCTACATTTTCGACGTACAAGACGGCAATCCTAATGGCGACCCTGACGCTGGCAATCTGCCACGTGTCGATGCTGAAACGGGCATGGGAATCGTAACCGACGTTTGTATCAAGCGAAAGGTAAGAAACTATGTACAAGTAGCAAAAGGCTTGGCCAATGGCTACGACATATTTGTTAAAGAGAAAGCCGTGCTTAACAACGAGATAGACAAAGCACATGATGATGCAAAGGTAAAAGCAGCTCAAAATAAGATAGCTGCTGCTCGCCAGTATATGTGTGAGCATTATTATGACATACGCACGTTTGGCGCAGTCATGTCAACAGGTAAGAATGCAGGTCAAGTGAGAGGCCCCATACAACTTACCTTTGCGCGTTCGGTCAATCCTGTAGCTACATCAGAGCACTCTATCACCCGCATAGCTGTAGCAACACCCAAAGAAGCCGAAAGCCAAAATGGCGAAAACCATACCATGGGACGCAAAGCGACTATTCCATACGGCCTTTACGTATGCCATGGCTTCATATCGGCCAACTTGGCCCAACAGACAGGCTTTACAGAAGATGATTTAGCCCTCTTCTTCGATGCACTGAAAAATATGTTTGACCTTGACCGCTCAGCCGCTCGCGGCCTTATGAGTGCACAAAAGCTCATCGTCTTCCGCCACGCCTCAGAGTTAGGAAACGCACCTGCTAACAAACTCTTCGATTTGGTGAAGGTTGAAAAAACAACTAATGATGTCCCTCGTTCGTTCAAAGACTATGCTGTAAGCATCAACACCTCCGCTCTGCCTAACGGAGTAACGGTCGAAGAACTCATTTAGACTGAGAATAGGACTCTGGCCTGCGGAATAAATGCTTGTTTTGACACTTCAACCGCAGGTCAGAGTTCTATCCTCCAATTGTTGTATCACGTTTTCCTCTAACTACTCCCCCATGTACACTGAAGACGAAATGCTCATGTTATCGGGCATACAACACTATAAGTTCTGTCCTCGACAATGGGCTTTAATACATATAGAGCTACTATGGGAAGACAACCGCCTAACCACCGAGGGCAACATTCTACACGAAAACGTAGACAATCCCTTTTATCGTCAGAAGAATGGTGATGTCATCACGCTCCGTTCGCTCCATATTGCCTCAAAGGAGTTAGGACTCTACGGTATAACCGATGCAGTAGAACTTATTCCCTCAGATAGTCCTCACGATGCCATTACTCACCATCGCTACCCTGGCTATTGGAAACCCTACCCCGTTGAGTACAAGCGAGGCAGACAAAAGCCCGATGAACGAGACGAAGTGCAATTGGCAGCCCAAGTGATGTGTTTAGAAGAGATGTACCACATCAACATTCCCTATGCAGCCCTTTATTATAACGAACCCAAACGGCGCGAGATTATTACCATTTCTGACTCACTCCGAGCTACAACTCGACAGTGTGCCAACGAAATGCATCAAATATTCCATACTGGTATAATGCCTCAACCGGACAAAAGGTCTCATTGCAGAAATTGTTCGCTTCAAAATCTCTGCATGCCCGAGGTGGCCGATTGTACACAAGTATCATATTACCTAAAACAAAACTTATATGCGGATATTACTTAACACTCTCTACGTCACAACTCCTGAGTCCTATCTAAGCAAAGACGGACTCAATGTTGTCATATCAGTCAAAGGCACCGAGGTGTTTCGCATTCCCATTCACAACATCGAACAAATCGTCACCTTTGGCTATATGGGAGCCAGTCCAGGGCTCATGAAGCTTTGTGCCGATAGTGATGTGACGTTAACCTTTTTATCACCTCAAGGACGCTACATAGGTCGCTTCCAAGGCCCCACCAAAGGCAATGTATTGTTAAGACAAGCACAATATCAGTGTGCCGCTGACGATGCCTATGCGCTACACTTGAGCCAACTCTTCATAGCAGGAAAGGTACAAAACTATCGCAACATATTACGACGCTTTATTCGCGACAATGGTCACAACGACCATATAGCCCAAATAGCTGACAAACTGCAACAATGTAAACAGCGCATTCTCACCACCACCACCATCGACAGCATTCGCGGCATTGAAGGCGAAGCCGCTTCATACTACTTTGGCGTGTTTGCCGAACTTATGCTCAATCAGCAAAGCCAATTCACGTTTAATGGCCGCAATCGTCGTCCCCCAAAGGATGCAGTCAATGCTATGCTTTCCTTTGTCTACACCCTCATCTGTAATGAAATGACCTCAGCCCTTGAGACTGTAGGGCTTGATCCTTATGTAGGTTTTATGCATACCTTGCGTCCCGGGCGTGCTTCGCTGGCCTTAGACATGATCGAAGAGTTACGCGCCTATTTGGGCGACCGCTTAGTACTCTCACTCATCAACCGAAAGCAAATCACGCCCAAAGACTTTCTGCAACAAGGCGATGAAGGCGTCATTATGACTGATTCGGGACGTAAAACCATCCTTTCAGCATGGCAGACCCGCAAACGCGATTTATTTGTTCACCCCTATTTAAACGAGAAAGTAAGTCTTGGTCTATTACCCTACATACAATCCATGCTCTTGGCACGATACATTCGTAAGGACATTGACGACTATCCCGTATTCTTAATAAAATAGCCTTTCTATGTTTGTTCTCATTACCTATGATGTAAACATCACCTCGCCCACAGGCGCTAAAAGACTGCGTAAAGTGGCCAAGCTATGTCAAAATTACGGTAAACGCGTACAAAATTCTGTTTTTGAATGCGTCTTAAACGAGAGTCAATTTGTATCTTTGAAGCACCAATTAGAGGAGGTTGTCGATGTCATTGACGACAGCATTCGTTTTTACAAATTAGGTAACAATTGGCAAAACAAGGTAGAGGAGATTGGCAAACATTCCACTACCGATGTAACCGACTTACTGCTTATCTAATATAAATATATAGTGTGTGCGAACCTAAAGTGTTGCATTTTTTGCCACTTCTCTCGCACTCGCTGATAATCAGATACTTATATCTATAAATGAAAAAAAACAAGCTTTTTGTCGCTTTACCTTTTTACTTTCGCAAAAAGCCCATTCTAAAACATTAGTATTCAGCTACTTTCTGAATACGCAGTCGCCCCCCGCGCGGGGGCGTGGATTGAAACTACATACATACACGTAAAAACCACCCCAATAAAGTCGCCCCCCGCGCGGGGGCGTGGATTGAAACATGTACAGCATAAACTCATCGGGCAAATAGTATGTCGCCCCCCGCGCGGGGGCGTGGATTGAAACCACCGCGTTGTAAATCATCGAGAGAAACGCGTTAGTCGCCCCCCGCGCGGGGGCGTGGATTGAAACATTACCAAGGTCTACCAACCCCGTTAAATCCTCGCGTCGCCCCCCGCGCGGGGGCGTGGATTGAAACGAGGTACCCGTTTCTATCACCGAGCGGCAAGTCGTCGCCCCCCGCGCGGGGGCGTGGATTGAAACGTTGGTATCGTTGAAATATCCAGCGTCAAACTTGTCGCCCCCCGCGCGGGGGCGTGGATTGAAACAAAGCGTCCGCTTTTAACGAAATTGGCCTAAAGTCGCCCCCCGCGCGGGGGCGTGGATTGAAACAACGCTAATCAAGCAACTTTGGCTTATCAACGTCAAGTCGCCCCCCGCGCGGGGGCGTGGATTGAAACTGAAAGGCTGCCAGCATAGCCACCACGCCTTTCTGTCGCCCCTCGTGTGGGGGCGTGGATTGAAACACCACAAGTAGGACACACAAGCACATCGCCATTTGTCGCCCCTCGCGTGGGGGCGTGGATTGAAACTCCTTGGTGGTGTTATGTATCAGAGGGTTCATTTCCGTCGCCCCTCGCGTGGGGGCGTGGATTGAAACATCCTACGCTTGATATACGAGGTCGAGAAAAATGTCGCCCCTCGTGTGGGGGCGTGGATTGAAACCAAGTCGAGCCTTGTAAATTGGTCGCTTTTTACGTCGCCCCTCGCGTGGGGGCGTGGATTGAAACTTGATAAACTTGGTGTAAGCCTCAAATGCCTTGTGTCGCCCCTCGCGTGGGGGCGTGGATTGAAACACATTAGTGTAGGCACGGGCATTATTTGCACTGGTCGCCTCCCGCGTGGGGGCGTGGATTGAAACCAACACATTCAATTAAAAATTCCATTTACCCAAAGTCGCCTCCCGCGTGGGGTCGTGGATTGAAACGCATTCGTAGGCGTGTTATTCGTATTCGTCGCCCCCCGCGTGGGGGCGTGGATTGAAACCAGTGTAATACGTAACTTTGTACCACCAAAATTTCGTAAAGTTAAACAACCAGGAAAAGGTAAAGTTAAACAACCAACGAAATATACGATAACCTAGGAGTTGAGAAATATAAAATAGAGAGGCATTCATTAATTTTGTAGCTGAAAAAAATAAAATTAGCATAAACACTTCTCTCACTATCAACTCCACAAAGAATTTAATAATGTGGTGCAAAGTTACGTATTACAACGCTTTGCATGAGTTTGATAAATTGCGGTTTATTTTTGTTTACCCACACGATGCGTTATGGAGCCATTTTAAATAATTACATTGGGGGGTGGTCCTGATTGGGGGGCGGGTTTTCTACCCGCGTTCAGCAATAAGTAAGTTTTACTTGCTGCTGCCGCGGGTTAAAAACCCGCCCCCCAATTAGGCAGATAAATTGCAGTTTATCGCACAAAATATCTATACGTTTTCAAAACCTTTGATTTATCTTTCATGTTTCATTTTTTGTTATAAAGTAATTGAATATCAATCATTTAGAAAAATGAAACATACGACTTTTATGTTTCATTTTTAGTTTCATGTTTCATTTTTCAAAACACTGAGGGAGCGCTTTCACGCTCCCACAGTGTTTTTGAATCGCTCCCACAGAGGTTTTGAATCGCTCCCACAGTGTTTTTGTTTTTCTCCCTCAGTGTTTTTTGAATGAAACATTGAAACTAAAAATGAAACATAAAAGTCGTATGTTTCAGCCTTCAAAAGTATTGATAATCAATAGGTTGAAACTAAAAATGAAACATGAAAGCAAAAAACACCATTGGTAAAATATACGTAAGCTAATGCCTTTTTAGGACATTCTGAAACATTTCGTAGAGGCTTTTAAACTGCAATCTGTCGGTCTAATTGGGGGGCGGGTTTGTAACCCGCGGCAGCAGCATGTTGCTTATAGTCGCTTAGCGACTATAAGTAGATGTTCAAGCCCGCTGCTGCCGCGGGTTAAAAACCCGCCCCCCAATTAGCCGCCCCCCAATTAGGCAGATAAATTGCAGTTTATCTATTGCTTATTAATGTGCAAATTCGTTTCCACTCAACTTCGAAATTAGGGGTGAAGAAGTCGGTGTGCATACGTTCTGCTAACTCTTGTAGGGTAAAAAAACGGCCTCCGTCTAATTCGTCAGAGGGGGTGGGAGGGGTGTCGGTAGTAGTGGTATATACATATACCAATTCGCGTTCGACCTCCGACTGGTGAATGTACTTGAGTAAGAAGTGGGGGTGGAATTGAGTTAGACCGATCTCTTCACGTACTTCACGCTGTAAGGCATTTTCAGTACTTTCGCCATAGTCGATGTGACCGCCAACGGCTGTGTCCCACTTGTTGGGCTGAATGCGTTTCCAAGCTGGGCGGTGCTGAAGATAAAGTTCGCCTTGTTCGTTAAATACGTGTAGATGGACTACGGGGTGGAGTAGCATGCTCTTCCCATCGTGACATTCGCCTCGTGAGGCCGAACCTATGACGCGGCCTTCGTTGTCAACAATGGGTAATAGCTCTGCATTATTATCTTGCATCATTTCTATATGATTAAAAAAGTGGGCTTAATAGACTGTTATGTTGTTGTCTATTAAGCCCATTATTAGTTTATGTTTTAGGGAATAAGTAGTGAACTATCACCGTAGCTCAAGAAGCGGAAGTCGTGACTGAGGGCGTAGTCGTAAACGCGGTGCCAATTATCACCAATAAGTGCTGAAACGAGCAACAGTAGAGTGGACTTCGGTTGGTGAAAATTCGTAACCATAGCCTTTACTACGTGGTATTGGTAACTGGGGGCAATGATTATCTGCGTAGAGGCATGCAGTACGGGCAATTCGTTACGATCCATCCAATCGAGAATAGTCTGTAGAGCTTCCTTGGTCGAAAGTTCTATCTCAGGCGAAGCGGTATAGTCGTAGGGCATCCATTGGGGAACGTGTAAGTCGTCGGCATGAATTGCGGGATTGTGGTGAATGAGCACACCTATATAATATAGACTCTCGAGTGTGCGCACCGAGGTAGTGCCAACAGCAACGCAATGGCCGTTATGTGCCAAAAGACGTTCAATGCTTTCGCGCTTTACGGCAATCCATTCAGCGTGCATGGGGTGTCCGCCAATTTCTTCACTCTTAACGGGTTTGAAAGTACCTGCTCCTACGTGGAGGGTTATTTCGTTGCGTTCAATGCCTTTGTTGTCCAAGGCTTTGAGTACGCGCTCCGTAAAGTGAAGTCCAGCAGTGGGTGCTGCTACCGAACCCTTTATTTTACTATATACCGTTTGGTACGTTTTTAAGTCGCTCGCCTCTGTTTCACGATTTAAGTATGGGGGAATAGGAAGTTCACCAATCGCTTCGAGCACTTCAGAGAAGGCTATCGTATCGTCTCCCCAATCAAACTCTACTTCGTGGCCAGTACCGCTAATGCCAATGCGCTCGGCCGTAAGCGTAATTTGCTTCTCGCCTACTTGAATGATGCGTTCAAGTTTACCTTCTTTCCACTTTTTTAGGTTGCCAATAAGGCAAGTCCACGTAACGCGGCGAGTCGTACTGAAGTTTACCTGGTAGTCGTGGGGCGTGTGAGGTTCAAGACAAAATACTTCAATGAGTGCCCCCGTTGACTTATGAAAGTGAAGGCGCGCTTGAATGACCTTTGTATTGTTAAACACCATGAGTTCGCCTGCTGGCAAGTGGTTAGGCAAGTTGTAAAACGTATCTTCGCTTATCTCACCGCTTTTATAGAGTAAAAGTTTTGACTCATCGCGTATGGCTTTAGGATATTTGGCAATGCGCTCATCGGGCAAGGGGTAGTCGTAGTCGGCTATATGAATGTGTTTCGGATCTTGCATATAAGTAGGTATTCAAAATTAGTTTACTCAAGTTTCGGATTCAGCCTGTCCTTGCTGAATCCGAACTTCTATTATTTTTATTGTTTGCAAAGTTACGCTTTTATTTGGGAAGTAATTACAATTCTATATAATTAGGAATATCCTTCAGGAAGTCAACGCGCATGTTGTCATAATCAACGTGACAGCAGTAGTGATTGATGCCGTTGCTCACAATTAGATAATCTGCTCGCAGTACACTATTATAAGAATATATCTGTTGGAATACGGATTGCGTAATATGAATATGAGGAGCCTTGTATTCGATTATCATGCGTGGCATTCCTCCTGCGGCTTTGTATAATACACTGTCGCAGCGACGAGCCACACCATTTACGTCAATTGTAACTTCGTTAGCCAACAGGGCAGTGGGGTAGCCTTTATGTTCAACAAGAAAGTGGGTGAAATGTTGGCGCACCCACTCTTCAGGAGTGAGACGTAAGTAGCGGTGGCGTAAGAAGTCGTAAATGGTAGTTTGGCCTTCACGCTCGGCTACTTTTATGTTGAATGGAGGGAGGTTAAGTTGCTGCATGGTATTTTAAACAATAAGTTTAAAGGGTTGTTTGTTGTGAGTGTTGGTGACTTTATGCGTATATTTGCATCAATTATATATAGCTGTACTCTGATAATCTGTTTTTTAGTTTGGAGGTTATGAGGCTATAAAGTAACGTCACGTTGATAATCAACTAAACTAACTTTATAACCTTAAAACGTAAAACTGATTATTTAAGTAGGTATTCAAAATTAGTTTATATAATCATGTTCAGAATTAGTCGATATGCCTTGGCGCATTCTTTCGCCCAGAAACATAGGTTTCATCGGTCACGTAGCCCGCTACGCTCCCTCTTCAACCTATGTTCCTGAACGAAATACTGCACCAATTCATATCAACTAATTTTGAATACCTACTTATAGAAAAGTCTTATACAAAAATACAAAATAATATTATGACAACAAAGGAAGAAATCATTGACGATTGGTTGGTGCGATATACTAAGATGCCACTTGATAAGTTTGGTGATCATATTCTATTGACCAACTTCAATAACTACGTTGACATATTTTGTAAGCAGTGTGGGGTTGACCCTGTGGGCTTTGATGCCAATATGCGTGCTGCTACGGCAGATAACATAACCATGATTAATTTTGGTATGGGTAGCCCTAATGCAGCGCTTATCATGGACCTTTTGGGAGCCATTAAGCCGAAGGCTTGTTTGTTCTTAGGAAAGTGTGGAGGCATCTCGGAGAAGACGCATTTGGGCGATTATATTCTCCCCTTAGCTGGCATCCGTGGCGAAGGTACGTCGAATGACTATTTTCCACCCGAAGTGCCTGCACTGCCTGCCTTTATGTTGCAGCGTGCTGTGTCAACAGCTTTGCGCGACAATAGTCACGACTATTGGACGGGAACGGTTTATACGACCAACCGCCGTGTGTGGGAGCACGATGAACGATTTAAGAACTATTTGCGTGAGACGCGTGCTATGGCCGTCGATATGGAGACGGCTACGCTCTTCTCATGTGGATTTTACAACCACATTCCAACGGGAGCGCTCTTACTCGTGTCGGACAATCCCATGGAGGCAGATGGTGTGAAGACGGAAGAGAGCGATAATCAGGTGACGCGCAACTTTGCCGAAACGCATGTGCGCATTGGCATAGAAAGTATGAAACTTATCATTGGTGAACGCAAGACGGTGCGTCACTTAAAGTATGATTGGTAATGGCAGGGTATACTTCAAACTATAAAAGAAAGCCTGTGGGGATAACCTATGAACAAATCATACGTGATGTGCAGGCTGGCAACATTAAGCCCGTTTATTACTTAATGGGTGATGAAAGTTATTACATCGATCGTCTGGCAGACTTTATCGTAAATGCGGTGCTAAAGCCTGAAGAACAAGATTTTAACCTCATGACTTTCTTTGGGGCTGAGGCTGACATTGATGCTATTATTGCAGCAGCTCGCTCATACCCTATGGCAGCACAACATTTGGTGATTGTAGTAAAGGAAGCGCAAGGATTGAAAAATCTTAGTCGATTAGAGTATTATTTTCGTCAAATTCAACCTAGTACGGTGCTTATATTTTGTCATAAAAACGGAACAATTGACCGTCGGCAAAAGGTGGCAACGCTGATAAATAAAGAGGGTGTGCTCTTTGAGTCGAAAAAGCTCTATGATAATCAGCTCGCACCATTCGTTCAGAATTATTTGCGGCGAAAGCACTTTGCTGCAGGGCCAGGAGCAGCCGAAATGGTGGCTGATTTTATCGGTTCGGATTTAAATCGCATCGCTTCTGAACTGGACAAACTTATTCTTGCCTTGCCAAAGGGGGAGCAAACTATTACGGTTGATTGGGTGAAAGAGCATATCGGCATCTCTAAAAATTTCAATAACTTCGAATTGGTCGATGCGCTTGCTAACAAAGACGTATTGAAGGCAAATAGAATTGCGAAATATTTTGACGCGAATGCAAAAGACAATCCTATTCAAGTAACCTTGAGTTTGCTGTTCAAACAGTTTAGTCAAGTAATGCTTGCCTTTTACGCTCCTGAAAAAAATGAGCCTGGAATTGCTGCTTGGTTGGGCATGACTGAATGGCAAGTAAGGAAGAATATCTTACCTATGATGAGTAACTATTCAGCGATGAAGGTGATGTACATTTTAGGCGAAATTCGTCGCACCGATGCTCGATCTAAAGGTTCTGAAGGCTCGCATACGACGAATGGAGATTTGTTAAAGGAACTGATTTATTTTATACTTCATTAATCATTCTATTTCATCTTTCTTTAGGTGAAGACTTATACGACAAGCACTGCACAATGAGGCAGTGCTTGTCGTTTTTTTTATGTCGTGATAGAGGTGGAGTGGGGGAGAAGGACTATAAAAGTAGACGTCTATCTGCTGCATTTTGTGTGTCGTTGTTAGCCATAGTTGGTGAGGAGAGAAGGGTAGAGGCTGTTACGTAATTAACATTGTGTAGGGCGAGAGGTGAATTTGGTCGTTTTTGTTCAAATTTTCTAATAGGAGCTTTTCCTATTTGCTTCGTCTTTCCGTCTCATTTATCGGAACTGCCATTCAGGAATGCTCTGCTGCGACTTCCGACGCTCCGTTTAGCTTGGTGTAAACAATGGAAAAAGGCACTTATTTTTTCTCGTTTTGATGTCCTGAATAGTCTTACTGTGCTGCGAATGTATGGAGAAAATGTAAATTCGTGTGTTAAATGGCCTTCAAAAAGTCCATTTATACTGTTTGTATGATATTAAATACACTATTTGATATGTACATATAGCAAAATGTAGATAGGTTTTTTCTAGGTGATACTTTTGCTATGTTGTTCAAAAGTGTATATAAGTAGTTGATAATCACTGATTAACGTTGTTTTTATGTTGTCTGTGGTTGCGATAGAATGAAGAACTTGTCTATTTGCCAAGTTTGTCCGATTTGGCGTAAATGATGAAAGGGTAGATACCTTAAAATTTACATGAAGGATTTATTTGCATTTAACTCCATAAATATAAAAAGTAAAATATTGAAATGTAATTGCGTAAACAAAACAAAACAGTTGCGTTTTGTTTATTGTCAAGTGACTTTACGATATTAAATATTCATCTTTATAAATATGATATGCTAAACTGATTTTGTAAATTAATATTTATGTAATCTGTTTGTCTAAGTGTAATCGGCTGAAAACCACGTAAATAATACTTATATTAACGTAATAGTTACTTATATAAACAAGTATAGATGTATGTATAGTAAAAACAAGGTGATAATGGAATGTAAAATTTATAAAACTCGTTGAAAGCCAATGAAAATGTCGTTGTTTAAGAAAGTGTGTGTTTAATTTTGTAGATAGGTTGTATGGCAAGATGTAATTTAAAAATATAAATTGCAAATCAGTTGTGAATATTTTGAATTTAAATAAGTAAATCCATATTTTAAAAAAGAAAATTACAAAATAATTTGCAAATGTGTTGCCTTACTCCCCCATTCTGTTTATCTTTGTAAACGCTAAGCAAATAGTTACAAAAAGCGGTTTTGGTTTTTATGTCCGATTTTTGTGTGCTAAAAATGCAGCTTTGATTGTCCTTGTCCTGTTGGATTGAGGATTGATCAGGGGAATAGATGAGGACTTAAATGTTAGTTGACATAAGGGCACTGTGAGTGTGAGGCAATCAAATAGCGGCAATCATTATATTGTTCTATTTTACAGTGTATTTTGTTCTCGTTAGTCTCATTGAAGTACACCTTTTGCTTGGTCTGTGCATTCACCTCTATATAATATAATAAGGAAAGTATATGATAGATAGAATTAGAACCATTATGGAATATACCAAACTCTCGCAGCAGGACTTTGCTGCACGTTTGGGTATTTCGCCAGCTTCACTCTCAAGCATACTAACAGGACGTACCAATCCTACTAACAAACACATCATGGGCATACATCAGGGATTTCCTGAAATAAATGTTAATTGGCTGATGTTCGGTGAAGGTGATATGTTGACGGGTGAACACGCTGTGCCCCCCTCAAATGAGCCAGGTGAAAACGACGGAGAAACTGGGCAACAGGCAGCCACATTACAGCCGATAGACCCAGATGCAGCGAACGAGAATGGAGCATTGTTTGCAGGAGAACAGTCGGCAGCTTATCCTCCGTCAAGTGTTGAACATCGTGCTATGGCTTATGGTGCACGACGTGATCAGCGTGCTACTGTTAGAGGTAATGGTAGCGTCGTTATGAATGCGATAAATGTTGACAAAGACGAACGTCGTATTAAAGAGATACGAGTGTTTTATAGTAATGGTACGTATGAGTCATTCGTACCGTCAAATAAGTAATTAAACAAAACAAGGAGGGGGAATATGTCATCTTTAGATGTGCTGCATTTACGCAAACAGGGGAAGTGGCAAGAGGCATTAGACCTTGCCTTGTACAATATAAATGCGTGTGATACGGAGTATTCGCGTATGGCGTTGTTTTGGGTCGTTTATGATATTTGTCGCATGGCGCGTAAAGTGGAGGGCGCAAAAGATATTATTCTACGATGCCTAATCATAATGCGAGTCTTGCAGCGTAATATGATTGATGTAAATGGCGTTGGGCGTGATAATTATCAGCGTTTGTTGTTTCGTTATATGATCAACGAGTCGCGAGTGGATTTAGCTTGTAAAGCGTCCATACAAAGTCCTGTACGTGCCTATCGTTTTTTAAAGAATATGAATATTATGCCACAGCAAATACACCCAGCATTTCATGACAGTTATGGCTGGGTGATATGTCGTTACTTGCAGCGTCAAGGCTTAAAGGTTAGTGCAAGGCGTGTTAAGACACTTTTGTGGGAGTATTTTCAGCTTCATACAAGTCGTCCTTCGAAGTTGCACTCTATGATATTAGATGTTGTAGTAGATTTTGTGCTTCTTCGTCCTAACGATCCTTTTGATTTCAATCATTTCTTTGCTTTGTGGGGACCATCTAATCTGAGGTGGCAGGACAACTATGGCTTTACTACCATAGAACGCTCTCACAGCCCCTTATTTCCACGATTGTTGAAGGTGTTAGAGTATTATACTGATGAGGTTGGTTTAGCTTCTATAATCGACGATTTTCCCATTTGGCGGTGGAAGAAAGGATTAGAGCAGATAGGGTGGTAGCCTTGTAGCGTACTTAGTTTTAATTTTACATTAGTCCGTTAAATTTTCAAGAGTAGCCGAGTCTTTCGTAGAATATTTCAACTTTGGATCAAAGGTGAATAGCCACCGCTCCCTCCTAACCTTCTTTAGGAAAGGTTAGGAGGGAGCGGTTTTTATCATTTGTGTTATTTATCAATTATCAATGGCGCTTGTTTACTCTTTTTTGCGTGTTGGGCAGCAAACCAGCAATGATGCCTAATAAAGGTAAAACAGCACTTATTTTAAAGATAAAATCAATGCTTGTAATGTCGGCCAGCCAGCCAAAGAAAGCTGAACCTAATCCACCCAAGCCAAACATTAGACCAAAAAACACTCCTGATATGAGGCCCACTTTATCGGGCATAAGGTCGGTGGCATAAACTACAATAGATGAAAAGGCGGAGGCTATGATGAGTCCAGCCATAAAAACCATAACAATAGCTCCTGTGAGTGTGGATACGAATGGCAAGGCTAAGGCAAAAGGGGCTGCGCCTAAAATTGAAAACCAAATGACATATTTACGGCTAAAGCGATCGCCAAATAGGCCACCTATAACGGTGCCAATGGCAAAGGCGGCTAAGAAGGCAAACAAACAGAGTTGAGCCGTCTGTACACTGGTGTTGAATTTATTGATCAGAAAGAATGTAAAGTAATTGGTAATACAAGCAGTATAAAAATATTTTGAAAAGATAAGCATTACGAGAATGAATAACGCCCAATGTATGCGACGCTTTGACAAACCAGCAGGAGGAGTTGGGCTGGCTTTATGATGACTTATGGCATAGTTGAGTTTGGCGCGATACCAATTGCCAACATGAATGAGCAACGCTGAGGCTAATATGGCTGCTATGGCAAACCACGAAATGGCTGGTTGACCATAGGGGAGAATAATGAGGGCTGCCAACAGTGGTCCAATGGCGGCTCCACCATTGCCTCCTACTTGAAATATGCTTTGTGCTAAACTCTTTTTGCCGCCAGAGGCTAATTGTGCTACGCGTGAGGCCTCGGGGTGGAACACTGCCGAACCAAAACCAATCAGGCTGACCGAAAGCATGATGTAGCCAAAGCTATTGGCAAATGCCAACGACAAAAGGCCAATAAGCGTTAGACAGAAGCCTAATGAAAGGGCATAGGGGCGTGGGTGTTTGTCGGCATAAAGTCCTGTGAAAGGTTGTAGTATTGACGATGCCATTTGAAAAACAAAGGTGATCAGTCCTATTTGCGCAAACGTAAAGCCAAATTTGTCTTTTATTATTGGGTAAATGGCAGGAACGATAGATTGTATCATATCATTTAAAAAGTGCGATATGCTGATAATTACTAATATGCCAAATATGGTTCCTTCCATGGCTTTGTTATGTCCTTTGCATAATGTAGAGGTCGTATTGCGGAGTTTCATGCGTTTTATAAAATGTTTATTGATGCAAAGGTACAAACATTTAGGGGAATTGGTAATATAAGAAGAAAAAAGCCCTTGCTGTGACTCTCGTCATTAGCAAGGGCTAAAAGCATTATTTTATAGAAAAACCAGGATTGTCTATCTGTTATTGCTTCTGCAGTTCTTCTTCGTGTTCCTCGATCAGCTTCTTCTGTAAGTCGCCAGGAACGAGTTCGTAGCTGGCAAACTTCATGATGAATGAAGCACGACCGCCTGTGAGCGAACTGAGTGAAGTAGCGTAGTTCGACATCTCCTTCAGAGGCACTTTGGCTTGCAACTTTTCGTAACCATTTTCGCTGCTCATGCCCACGATGAGGCCACGGCGTCCTTGAAGGTCGCTCATCACGTCGCCCATCTTATCGCCAGGCACGAATACTTCAACGTCGTAGATAGGTTCCAAAATCTTTGGACCTGCTTCCTTAAAGGCTTGGCTAAAGGCGTTGCGACCTGCTAGCATGAATGAGAGTTCGTTAGAGTCAACGGGGTGCATCTTGCCGTCATATACGACTACGCGTACATCGCGTGCATAGCTACCTGTAAGCGGTCCTTGCTCCATACGACTCATGATGCCTTTCAGAATAGCAGGCATAAAGCGAGCGTCAATAGCACCACCAACGACAGAGTTGATAAATACGAGTTTGCCGCCCCATTCCAAAGGAATCTCTTCTTTACCCTTTATTGTAACGCGAATCTCTTGTCCGCCAAACTTATAAACGGTTGGGTCGGGCATGCCGTCGCTATAAGGTTCAATAACCAAGTGTACCTCGCCAAACTGTCCTGCGCCACCGCTTTGCTTTTTGTGACGATAGTCAGCGCGAGCAGGTTTGGTGATGGTCTCGCGATAAGGAATGCGGGGCTCGTAGAATTCTACGGGAATCTTGTCAAGATTTTCAAGGCGCCATTTTAGGGTGCGAAGGTGGAACTCGCCTTGTCCGTGAACTAAAATTTGACGCAATTCTTTGCTCTGCTCAACCTCCCACGTTGGGTCCTCTTGGCGCATGCGGTTGAGGGCAGCCATCATCTTTTCGGTGTCAGCCTCGTTAGCAGCCTTAATAGCGCGCGTATATTTGGGGTTAGGATATTTGATGAAGTTGAAACGGTTCTCGCAGTCCTTAGCGTTCAATGTGTTACCTGTGCGCACGTCCTTTAGTTTGACGGTACAACCAATGTCGCCAGCTTGCAACTCCTCAACCTTTTCGCGGTTGGCACCTGAGCATACAAAGAGTTGTGCCATGCGTTCTTTCGAACCGCGGTCGGCATTCGTAAGGTCGTCACCCTCATGTACGGTGCCGCTCATTACCTTGAAGTATTGCACCTCGCCAATGTGAGGTTCAACACCCGTCTTAAAGAAGTAGATAGAGGTAGGACCGGTAGGGTCGGGTTTAACCTCTTCACCGCGTGTATTGTGTACGGCTGGCATTTCGTCTACAAAAGGCACTACATTGCCCAAGAATTCCATGAGGCGGCCAACGCCCATGTTCTTTGAAGCGCAAACACAGAATACGGGGAAGATGCTGCGCGTAATCATACCTTTGCGAATGCCTTCACGCATTTCGTCTTCAGTAAGGTGTTCTGTCTCAAAGAACTTTTCCATTAGTCCTTCATCGTTTTCTGCAGCAGCTTCTACCAATGCTTTGTGCATAGCTTCGGCTTTATCTTTCTCTTCAGCTGGAATGTCTTCGAGTGTCGGTTCGCCACCATCAGGCCCCCAGGTGAGCTTTTTCATTAAGATGACATCAATCAGTGCGTTAAAGTCAGCGCCTGTCTTAACAGGATACTGTACGGGCACTACCTTCTGACCATAGATAGTCTGTAAGTCTTCAACGACAACGTCGTAGTCGCAACCGTCAGTGTCAAGTTGGTTGACTAAGAAGATAACGGGTTTGTGTAGCTTCTCCGTGTAGCGGAAGTGGTTTTGCGTACCCACCTCAGGGCCAAATTGGCCATTGATAAGCAACATAGCCGTGTCAGTAACGTTGAGTGCGGTAAGTGCAGCACCCACGAAGTCATCCGAACCCGGACAGTCAATGATGTTCAACTTCTTGCCTTTCCATTCCGTATGGAAAACAGTAGAGAAAACGGAATAACCATAGTCCTGCTCAACGGGAAAATAGTCCGACACCGTATTTTTAGCCGTTATACGTCCACGACGCTTAATCTGACCACTTTCAAAAAGCAAGGCTTCAGTGAGCGTGGTCTTACCTGAGCCGTCATTGCCAAGGAGCGCAATGTTTTTAATCTCGTGCGAATTGTAGACTTTCATGGTTCTTATTACTTGATTTAGGTGAAACTTCAGCACCCGTTTAGCTCATGGTGTATACCTATTTTATATAGGTGTGTAGCTATCAGTGTGGGTGCGTTAACGAAGTGTTTCCTCGTTTTTCGGCCGAAAATTACGCTTTATTTCTGAATGTACCAAGTTTAGTATGTATGTTGTAAAGCAGAGTTTTCAAAAGTAAACGATAGCGAAGGCTGCGTTAACGATGTTTTATTGAGTAATGGATTTAGAAAAACTGCAATTTATCTGCCTAATTGGGGGGCGGGTTTTTAACCCGCGGCAGCAGCAGGTTTTGAGCATCTACTTATAGTCGCTTAGCGCGAGAACATACATAACATACAATTTAA
>UQHJ01000005.1 GCA_900540885.1 uncultured Prevotella sp. | reverse complement strand
AGTTGAAACATAAAAATGAAACATGAAAGCAAAAAACATCGTAGGTAAAATATACGTAAGCCCAATGCCTATTTAGGGCATTCTGAAATATATTGTGAGGTCTCTGTCGTGGTTTTCAAACTGCAATTTGTCGAACAACTTATTTATATTTCATCCACTTCAGCATCTCTTTCAAACTGGGCTTTTTGCCGTACATGAGAATGCCAACGCGATAGATGCGGGCACTGCACCATACAAAGAAGAAAGAGGTGGCAAAGAGAATGGCCAATGAAAGCAACTCTTGCCATAGTGGAACGTTAAAGGGAATGCGCACCATCATGACAATGGGCGAGGTAAGCGGGAACATAGAAGCCCAAAAAGCCAAAGGCCCATTCGTGTTCTCAGCAGACCCCATAGCAGCATATATGCCAAATATCATGATAAGGACAACGGGCATCATAAACTGCGAAGAGTCCTCCTGCTCATTGACTGAAGCACCAATCGCTGCAAAGAAAGAAGCATAGAGCAAGTACCCCCCAATGAAGTAAAGCACAAAGCAAATGCCTAATTCCGCGTAAGGCAAGTTGACCAAAGCAGAGAAAATCTGTTGCGACTCACTAGGCATGGCATTCATAGCAGGAACTGCTTGCATACCCATAGCCGACATGCTTGAAGTTTGTGAGAGTTCGGCCGTCGAAAGACCAAAGATCATGCCCGTGGCCGTGAGAATAACTGCTAACATAATGCCCCAGATGGCTAATTGCAAGAAGCCGACAAAGGCTATGCCCACAATCTTACCCATCATGAGTTGGAAAGGTTTCACACTCGACACCATGAGTTCGACGATGCGGTTGGTCTTCTCCTCCATTACGCTCTGCATCACCATGCCACCGTATGACATGACAAACATGTAGATTAAGAAAGTGAAGATAAAACCTGCGGCAATGGCAATGTCGGTGTTAGACGAAGTCGTGTCGCCTTCTGCATTGCGCTTCATGGTAGGAATGGTAATCTCTGTCTGAACGTCGTCAATGATTTTGTCCAATCCCACAATGCCCGTGGCCGTTAGTTTGTCGTGTCGCACCTGTTCGTTTAGCACATTGCTAACGTAGGAAAGCAATCCTGCAGGCACTTCATTGCGAGCGTAAATCGCAACGCCCTTAGGGTTTTTGGCCAGGTCGGTTCGAATGTCGATGACGGCTTCATAGGCCGTAGTGTCTGTGTAGTAGGCATTGTTGTCGGGGTCGGTAATGGGTTCGAAACGATAGGTAGCATCGCTCTTAAAGTTAGCCAAATACTTGCCCGTCTTATCAGCCACGGCCACCACCTTTTGGTCGTCATCTTTGATTGACGACAGCCAAATGGGTACAAACACCAAAGCGGCAAAAATGAAGGGCATTAAAATCGTTAAGATGATGAACGACTTTTTCTTTACGCGCGTCAAGAACTCTCGTGACGCTACTAAAAGGAACTTATTCATGATTGTTGGGGGTTGTCACTGTGTTTAAAAATATTTCTTGCATAGAAGGCAGTTGCTCGCTAATAGAGCGTAACTCAATGCGTTGAGCTATTTGACCAATCAATGCTGAATTGTTCAGCGTTTCGTCCTTGCGAATGAGGTACGTATGCCAAGCACCCATTTGCTTGTGTTTCTCAATCGTAAAGCAACCTTCAACCGAACGGAGCGTGTCGTCTTTCGATACGGCTTCGTACACGCCCGTGCGGTGGCGCTCCTTAATGTCGTTGACATTGCCCGATAGCACTACTTGCGAATGATTGATGAGGGCAATCTCGTCACACACCTCTTCGACCGATGCCATGTTGTGTGTAGAGAAAATAATGGTGTGGCCTTTATCGCGCAGTGCCAATATCTCGCGTTTGAGCAGTTCGGCATTGACGGGGTCAAAGCCAGAGAATGGTTCGTCAAAGATAAGCAAAGGCGGCTCGTGCAGTACGGTGATGATAAATTGCACCTTTTGCTGCATACCCTTCGAGAGTTCTTCCAACTTCTTGTTCCACCAAGGCATGATGCCGAACTTCTCGAACCACACTTTAAGGCGGCTCATTGCCTCTGCTTTCGAAAGTCCCTTGAGTTGTGCTAAATAAATGGCTTGTTCGCCCACCTTCATCTTCTTATAAAGGCCGCGTTCCTCGGGCAAGTAGCCAATACGCATAACGTCTTCAGGCTGAAAAGCATGGCCGTCGAACAATACTTCGCCACTGTCGGGGGCGGTAATGCGGTTGATGATGCGAATAAGCGTCGTCTTGCCAGCTCCATTAGGCCCTAACAGTCCAAACACCTTGCCGCGCGGCACGTCGATGCTGACATCGTTCAAGGCCGTATGTGCCGCATAACGCTTAATGATATGATGTGCTTGTAAGAAAAAGTCGTTTTGCATAACGTATGTGTGTGTGGTAGATTATTTTACGGGTTCAACTTTGTAACCAGCGTTTCGCAGCAGTTGCAGCAGTCCACGTTCGGTGGGGAGGTGAAGGCAACCTACAGCCACTAAGGTGCTTTTAGCTTTCATAATGGCGGGTAATGCTTTCGCCCAATTTGCATTACGCGTATAAATAAGGGCATCTTCTTCGGCTGGCGTGGCATCGCATGAGTTGTGTAACTTCTCGTCGTTCAATTTTTCGATAGCCTTCATGTCTTGCGCATAGTAAGCTTGAATGGTGCGTTTGGCAATGCTGAGGTTGTAGTCAACGTTGTCAACCAAACACATGAGTTGCTCTGCTTGGCGCTGAGGAGTAGCTCCATAAAGCACGTTCATCTGATAGTCAAGCGTCTCAAAACCGCCAACAAACTTGTTCTGCTTTTGTGCTTCTTGCTGGAAGTAAGTGTCGAATTGCTCTTGCGGATTAAATCCGCCCTCTTCCTTTATAATCAGCATGACTTGCAAGGTTGTGTTAAGTGTTGCAGGCTTCATTTGTTTCACTTGTGCCATGGCAGGGTTGTTGAGGTCTGCTCCCATGTATTGGGTAAGGAAAGCATTCAAGCGCGTCATCTGTTCCGCGTTGATATAATTGTCAAGCGTTTCGCCTTGTGGCAACATCATCGCTTGTTGCATTTGCATGGCAACTGCAGGATTGTTAGCCACTTGGCTCATGTCCAATTCGCCATACACTTGTTCACAATCGGCCATGGCCTTGCGCAGTCCTGGCACAGAGTCGACAAAACTGAGTTTGGCCATGTGGTACGTGCCCATAATGTAAGACGGTTTCGTGAGTCCGCCTCCTGTTACCTTATAAAGTAATTGTGCACTGGCACTAAAGGCGATGAGTAAGAAAGAAAGTAGGGTGATAAAGGTCTTTTTCATAGTGTCGTAATATTAATGAATTCAAATTTCGGATTTAACAAGGGCGGGCTGAATCATCGTGCAAGGCGAATGCAATCAAGCTTGCTTGAATTGCTGAGCCGCAGCCGATGATGTCAATAAAAGCCCAATGGAGCACATAGCCCAGGGCAAGCGAAGCGACACCCTGGGGTTCCCGCATAGTAGAGTCTCCGCGCCCTGTAAGGGCAAAAGCTTTAACCCTTTATGTTGTTATTTTTACTTGATAGCTGATTTAGCGGTCTTGAAGTGGAACACCGTATGTATATTTTGTTCAATACTTGCACCATGTCTTAAAGCTTTTGCCCTTACAGGGCGCGACTGCTCCAACGCGTGATACCCAGGGTGTCGCTTCGCTTGCCCTGGGCTATGTGCTCCATTGGGCTTTCAGCCCGCCCTTGTTAAATCCGAAACTTCAGTTAATGAATTGTCCGTAAGACGAAGTAAGGTGTGTGTTTACTACAAAAGGAGAAAGAGAAAATGTGTAAATGCTAAGTTAATGTGCGCATTCTCACATTAACCAAGCATTTGCACGTTTTCTGCCCATTAACCTTAAACTTCCGTTTCGCCTTCGATGAAGTTCTCCATAAAGAGGTGTTCCCCATCGAAAACGGCGTAGGTGAATTGCGAGATCCAATCGCCTAAAAGCAGGAGACGCGTGGTGCGCGTGAGCATAAGGTCTAACTCAATATGGCGGTGACCGAAAATAAAGAAGTTAATTTCGGGGTGCGTTTTGAGGTATTCTTTGGCAAAGATGATGAGTTCTTCGTTTTGCTCGCCTTGGTAGGGCGGTTCTTTGCCGTCTTCGCGTTTGAGGCGCGAACGGCGTGCCCACTCCAATCCGAATGCTACCCCCCAGCGAGGGTGGAGCATAGAGAAGAGTCGCTGACACGTATGGCTATGAAAAACGGAACGGATAAAGTTAAATTTGCGGTCTTTCGATCCTAATCCGTCGCCGTGTGCTAAGAAAAAGGTTTGGCCGTGCAACTCAATCACCTCGTTTTGTCGATGAATGGTCATTCCACACTCCTTCTCAAAGTAATCAAGCTGCCAAATGTCGTGATTGCCAATGAAGAAGTGTACTTCAACGCCAAGGTCTGTCAACTCACTGATTTTGCCTAAAAGGCGTGTGTAGCCTTTGGGTACAACCGTCTTGTATTCGTACCAAAAGTCGAAGATGTCGCCTAAGAGGTAAACGGCTTCTGCTTTGTACTTTATCTTATCCAAGAAATTGACCAATCGACGTTCTTGCATTCGAGGGTGAGGAATGGCCAAACTCCCTAAGTGAGCGTCAGAAAGAAAGTAGATGTTGCGCCGTTTAGGGTTATCATTAAATTTTGTATTCATAAGGCGGTAAGGGGGTTATTCGGTTGTTAGTCTCGAGGTTATGAGATTATAAAGTTACATCGCGTTAGAAATCAACTAAACAAACTTTATAACCATAAAACGTAAAACTTGTATTATAAGAAGCCGAGTTCGAGTTTTGCCTCTTCGGTCATCATGTCTTTGTCCCATTCGGGGTCGAACACAAGGTTCACTCTAGCATCTTTCACGCCCTCGATACCTTCTAACTTTGTGCGAACGTCCTCTACGATGAAGTCAGCCGCAGGACAGTTGGGGGCGGTGAGAGTCATATCAACTTCAAGAATACCGTCTTCGTGTAGGTCGATGCGGTAGATGAGGCCAAGGTTATAAATGTCAACAGGTATTTCGGGGTCATACACCGTCTTGAGTACGTCAACAATGCGTTCTTCTATTTTCAATTTTTCTTCTTGAGTCATGGCTTTTTAAGAATGTGCAAATGTGCGAATGTGCAAATGTGCGAATGGTTTAATGCGTTAATGCTTGGTTAATGTGCAAATGCTTTGCAAATGTGCGAATGTGCAAATGGCTTAATGTTTGTATAACCGATTGTACAAAGGTGACAATTTGCACATTTGCACATTCTCACATTTGCACATTTGCAAAGCATTTGCACATTAAAAAATTATATTCTCCCCTCGTCGTTATAGCTGTAATAGCCTTTGTCGGTAACGATAACGTGGTCGATGAGCTTGATGTCCATCGTTTGGGCGGCTTTCTTGAGTCTTTCGGTCAAGTGGTCATCTTCGCGACTTGGCTTAAGGTTGCCAGAAGGGTGGTTGTGCGCTAAGGCAATGTTGGTGGCATTGGCCATGAGCGCTTCTTTAAGTATCATGCGAATGTCAACCACCGTGCCTGTAATGCCTCCACGACTGATGAGTCGTGAGTTGATGATAGACAATCGTTGGTTGAGCAATAAGAGGTGGCTCTCTTCGTGTGCCAAGTCTTG
Source organism: uncultured Prevotella sp. (assembly GCA_900540885.1). GTDB lineage: Bacteria > Bacteroidota > Bacteroidia > Bacteroidales > Bacteroidaceae > Alloprevotella. The sequence continues at coordinate 60,415 of UQHJ01000005.1, read as the reverse complement.
CATCTTGGGGCGAAAGTAATCATAAATATCTTCGGCAGAGGTCACTTGCGTGCGTTGGCACGTTTCGCCACCGCGTCGCACCCCAATCTCGCAAGCCGCTAAAATGGTGATGGCCTTTGCTGGGCCAACGCCTTTGTATTGGCAAAGTTCGGCAATGGTTTTGCGTCCTAAGGTGGTGAGACTTCCTCCACAATCATTAAGTATGCGTTGCATAAGGCTGACGGCATTCTCGTCCGTATTGCCCGAACCAATCAGAATAGCCAATAGTTCTGAGGTAGTCAGCTGCGTTGGCCCTTGTGCCTCAAACTTTTCTCTCGGCCGGTCGTCAAGTGCAAGGTCGGTAATGTTTAGCTTCATTGATGAGTTTAATGAGTTTAGGAAGTTTAATGAGTTTTGGCTCTGTTCCTTTAAAGTTCTTGATTAAACGAACTCGCTGGTCAACTAATAAAACTATTAGTGCTCTAAACAGAATTTTTAGAACCACCCTTTACTTATAAAAATTCTTTCGGAAAGCTTCAAACTCACCTTTTCCTAACACATACCTGCGCCACCAAGCGCGCCAAAAGCCGGAGCCGTAACCCCAAAGCTGAATGTAGGCTGCTGCGACAGCGCGGAGTCCTACGTCCATACTATGTTCCTGACGGGTAGCATCGGTAAAGATGATGAGGGCAAATAATGCAAAGGGTAGTAACATCACCCACCAATGCGGACAACTTAACACGCCAGCAATGATGCTCAGTATGATAAGCAGTGCACAACCTAAGGTGAATACAGCGGGCAGGGTGTGTACCAACTTGAGCGTGCCAGGGTGACGCTTGGACAAGTTGATGCGTGCGATGCCTGAGTTGTGCACCTGTTTGAAGAACTTCTTGAGGTCCGTACGACGCTTGTGCCAAACCCAAGCTTCGGGAAATAGACGACAAGCGTAGCCACCCTTAAAGATGCGCGTAGAAAAGTCAATGTCCTCGCCAAAGCGCATTTCGCTAAATCCGTGAAGTGCGTTGTAAACCTCGCGACGAACGCCCATGTTGAAGGAACGAGGATAGAACTTATCCATTTTCTTCTTACCACCACGAATGCCACCCGTCGTAAAGAACGAAGTCATAGCATAGTTAATGGCCTTTTGCATCGGGGTGAAGTCCTTATGTGCGCGGTCAGGGCCACCAAAGGCATCACAAGGCTTGGCCGATAATTCTGCATTGACGGCAGCTAAGTAGCCTTCGGGGAGTACTACGTCAGAGTCGAGAATGAGCACGTAGTCGCCCGTGGCGCGTTCAACACCATAATTACGCGTTTGTCCAGGCCCAGAGTTTGGCTTGTTATAATAATGTATGGTAAGTCGTTCGGTGTAGCGTTCAACCACATCGTGGCAGGGGAGGGTAGACCCGTCCTCTACCACCACAACGTCAAAATCTTTGAACGTCTGCGTTGTGAGGCTTTCTAAAAGTTCGTCCACCTCATTGGGGCGGTTAAACACGGGTATGATAAATGAGTATTTCATGTAGGCAAAGGTAATAATTTACGCTTAAAAATGGAGTTTGACGAGCTTAAATTGTATCTTTAGCGCGTTATTGTGTCTTTTTGCTTTGTGCTGTGCTTGTTATATCTTACATTTGTAGATACTAAAAACGTAAATCCCATGTATCCACTTATCACGCAAAGCTCCGTTTTTGATGCCGTCATCTTGTGCGACGGCGATTTCCCAAAGAGTGCTATCCCGCTTGCTATTTTAAGAAACGCAAGTTACGTATGTTGTTGCGACGGTGCAACGGCACAATGTGTGGCGCACGGCATAACGCCACAAGCCATTGTGGGTGATGGCGACTCACTTACAGAAGAACTCAAGAAGCGGTTTGCAGATAGATTACACCTTGTAAGCGAACAAGAGGATAACGACCAAACCAAAGCTACCCGCTTCTGCATGGAACAGGGCATGAAGCGCATTGCTTATATAGGTAGCACAGGGCGGCGCGAAGATCATACTTTGGGCAATATTGCTTTGCTGGCGCGCTATTATGCTGCCTTTCACCTTGAAGTGACGATGATAACGGACTATGGCTATTTTGTAGCGACCAGTGGACGACAACGCTTTGAGTCTTTCCCGCGACAACAATTTAGTATCTATAATATAGGTGGTAGTAGCAGACTTGAGGGCAAAGGTCTTAAGTGGCTCCCCTATGCTTACAAGGAGTTGTGGCAAGGGACATTAAACGAAGCCTTGGACGCTGAAGTAGAGTTAGATGCTGACAACGCTTATTTGGTGTATGCTACTTTTGAAGCGAAAGGATAGTGGTAGAACTGCAATTTGTCGGCCTAATGAGAATGAACATTAACGAATAATTAACAAAAAAAAATAATGAAGTAATTAATTGAACATTAATTATTCCATTAATTTTTTCGTTAATGTTCATTCTCGTTAGGCCGATAAATTGCTGTTTATTGCAAAGCGCACTTTGTAAATTTGCGGCTTACTGCTGAATAAGTGCGAAAAGTGTAACGTTCTTTTGGTTTGTTACATAAAAGTTTGCAATTTTGCAACGCTTAAACGAATGGTCAGTTCGTTTGGCAGGGGTGCTACCGTAGTTGCGGATGCTGAGATTATACCCTTATAAGCTGAACCGGGCAATGCCGGCGTAGCAAAAGAGTTGTCTTGACACTTGAAGCACGATGCCTTTTTTAATATGCTAATATGCCAATGTGCTAATATGCTAATGTGATGCAAACTATCAATCATTTGCACATTTACACATTCGCACATTTGCACATTCCCCGCACATTTGCACATCTTTTCAAGTGTCCCCCAGTTGATTTATTAACTAAACAACTGTTCTTACAAACAAAACGATGAACAAGAATTTGTTGATGTTGGCTGCACTCACGGCCAGCGTAATTAACGTTACTCCTTCACATGCGAGTGAAAAGGAGAACGAAGCCTCTCGTAATTTACCCATTAAAGCCGACACGGCAAGTGTAAGCTTGCAGGCAGCACAGGTCGTTTCAACTCGTGCTGGTAAGCGCACGCCTATGGCTTACAACAACTTGACAAAGAAGGACATCGCTGCCGTAAACTATGGCAAGGACGTGCCCTTCTTGTTGATGTTTACGCCTTCTGTTACAGTGACTTCTGATGCAGGTGCTGGTATTGGTTATTCAAGCATTCGCGTGCGTGGTACGGACCCCAGTCGTATTAACATCACAGCCAATGGTGTGCCCATTAATGACGCAGAGAGTAGCCAAGTATATTGGACCAATATGGGCGACTTCGCTTCGAGTGTAGAAGATATGCAGATACAGCGTGGTGTAGGTACTTCAACCAATGGTGCGGGTGCTTTTGGTGCAACGATTAATATGCAGACCGAAAAGATTGGTGCAAAGCCCTATGCAAGTGTTGACCTCTCAGCTGGTAGCTATGCAAGTCATAAGGAAACTTTCCGTTTTGGTTCTGGACTCTTGAAGAACCATTGGGGCTTCCAAGGCCGCCTCTCTCACATCGCCAGTGACGGTTATGTGAAGCGTGCTACCACTCGCCTTGATTCTTACTTCTTGCAAGGTGGTTACTTTGGCGAGAGTACAGTCGTAAAGTTCGTTACATTTAATGGTAAAGAAAAGACTTACCATGCTTGGCTTTATCCCTCAGTATATGAAATGGAAATGAATGGTGGTCGTCGTTACAACTCATGCGGTGAGTACTATGACAAGGATGGAAACGTACATTATTATAAAGACCAAAGCGACTTCTATCACCAACAGCACTATCAACTGTTATTGAACCAAATCATATCGCCCACGTGGAAGTTTAATGCAGCGCTGCATTATACCAAGGGCTTTGGCTATTATGAGGAGTATAAGAGTGGCCGTAAGTTAGGTGAATACGGTTTGGTGTCACCTTCAAGTCCTGACTTCAAGACAAAGACCGACTTAATTCGTCAGAAGTTGATGGACAACGACTTCTATGGTGTGATTGGTTCGTTCGACTACGACAATAAGAGCAACCTTCGTGCTACGATTGGTGGTGCCTTCAACCGTTATGTAGGCGATCACTTCGGACTCGTAAAGTGGGTAAAGGATACAGAGAAGATTGACGAGTTACGACCCAATCATCAGTATTACTTCAACAAGGGTAAGAAGAATGACGGCAATATCTATGGTAAGGTAAGCTACGAATTTATAAAGGGCTTGAGTGCTTATGTAGACTTGCAGTACCGTCACGTTAATTACGTAAACGAAGGTCCGACAGACAATTATTCTTATGATGGTGAAACACCAACGCAGTGGGTGCTCGACATGGAGCAAAACTTCGACTTCTTCAATCCGAAGGCAGGTCTGTTCTATCAAATCAATAAGAACCATAGCGTATATGCCTCTTATGCTATGTCGCACCGCGAACCGACGCGTAATGATTATGAGAACAACCTCAACCAACACGTTAAGGCTGAGCGCTTGAACGATTGGGAGTTGGGCTACAAGTATGAGAGCGAGAAGTTCTCAGCAGGCGTTAACTTCTACTACATGACCTATCGCGACCAGTTCGTCTTGACAGGCGAGAAGAACGAGATCGGTGAGTTTATTGCTCGCAACGCAGGTGAAAGCTACCGCCGTGGTGTAGAAATTCAAGCTGCTTGGAGTCCGGTGAAGTGGTTCCGTTGGGATGCCAACGCTACTTGGAGTCACAACCGTGCGAAGGATTGGACGGTTAAACTCAAAGACGGCAACGTGGTAAGCCTTGGCGATACACCGCTTTCATTCTCACCGAACTTCATCTTTAACAACATCTTCACCTTCAACTATGCTGGTTTCCGTGCTGCATTGACGAGCCAGTACGTAAGCAAGCAGTACTTGTCAAACACTGGCTTTGACTACTACGTAAGTGAAGAAGAAGACGGCGACCACAAGGTGAGCATGGTATTGAAGCGCCACTTTATAACCAATCTTGACCTCTCATACACCTTCCGCTTGAAGGGCGTAAAGAGCATTACCGCAGGTTGCACGCTTTACAACCTCTTCAGTGCGAAGTACTTCAACAATGGTTGGACTGCTCCCGAGTACAAGCAAGTTGACGGTAAGGTAGTTGCCTACACCGAAGGCGATCGTTACGAAACAGGTTATGGCGTAAGCGCTCCCTTCAACGTTATGGGACACTTGAGCATCAACTTCTAATTCTCTTTAGTTGACAAGTTGACGAGTAGACGAGTTGACAAGTAAGTTAGTTTTTACAAACTTGCTCGTCAACTCGTCAACTTGTCAACTCGTTAGCAAAAAACTTACTCGTCAACTTCAAAAAATGCAATATCTTGATTTTATCACCACCCTTTTAGGCTTGCTATACATCTACTTAGAGTATCGCGCAAGTATCTGGCTATGGTTAGTAGGCATCATTATGCCTGCGCTCGACATCGCCTTGTATTGGTCGCACGGACTCTATGGCGATGCTGGAATGGCCGCCTATTATACGCTGGCAGGCATCTATGGCTACTTGGTGTGGACGTTTGGTAAAAAGCGTAAGGCCAATAACGAACTTTCAGAAAAGGGTGAACTGCCCATTACCCACATGCCCGTTCGCCTTTACTTGCCCTCCATGTTGTGCTTCTTTATGCTTTGGGCGCTGACATGGTATATATTAAAATATTATATGCATTCAACCGTACCCGTGCTTGACGGTTTTACCAATGCACTGAGTTTCGTAGGGCTCTGGGCCTTAGCACGTAAGTATGTGGAACAGTGGGTGTTTTGGATAATTGTAGATGTGGTGTGTTGCTATTTATATATCGGTAAGGGCATTCCCTTTAAGGCAGGCCTTTACGGATTGTATGTAGTAATAGCCGTTGCGGGATATTTTAAGTGGAAAAAGCAAGTCATTTCTCAAAAAAATAGTAATTTTGTCGCCAAATAACGTAAATACATAAAATTACATTTACTCCAATGATTAAATCACAAGACATCAAGAAGGGTACTTGCATTCGTCTCGACGGCAAGCTCTACTTCTGCATTGACTTTCTTCATGTAAAGCCCGGTAAGGGTAATACGATTATGCGCACCACTTTGAAGGACGTTGTAACAGGCCGCGTGCTCGAACGTCGTTTCAACATTGGTGAAGCTCTTGAAGACGTTCGCGTTGAGCGTCGTCCTTACCAGTACTCATACGCTGAGGGTGATCAGTATCACTTCCTCAACCAAGAGACTTGGGACGATGTAATCATCGAGAAGGACCTCATCACGGGTGTTGACTTCATGAAGGAAGGCGACATTTGCGAAGTAGTAAGCGATGCTTCAAGCGAAACTATCCTCTTCGCTGAAATGCCTGTTAAGACACAGTTGAAGATTACTTACACTGAACCGGGCTTGAAGGGTGATACTGCTACGAACGCGACGAAGCCTGCTACACTCGAAACAGGTGTTGAAGTACGTGTGCCCCTCTTCATCAACGAAGGTGAAATTATTGAGGTTGACACTCGCGACGGTTCTTACCTCAACCGTGTTAAGGCATAATTAGTTGTTCTTAATAATCTGATGTGCGAATGTGCAGCTTATGTGCATTCGCACTTTTTTTGTAACCACCTCTTTCCTTCTGACCATGAAAGTAAGCATAATCGTACCTGTGTTTCGTACCGAACGCACCTTAACGCGTTGCGTCGAAAGCCTACAAGCGCAAACCTTTACGCAATGGGAACTGATATTGGTAGACGACGGCAGTGATGACGGTGCACCAGCCCTATGTGACCGTATGGCAGCCACCGATGCGCGCATTCGCGTTATTCACCAAGTCAATGCTGGACTAAGTGCGGCACGTAATGCAGGGCTAAAGGTAGCACAAGGGAAATATGTATGGTTTGTCGACTCTGATGACTACGTTGCAACGGATACCTTAGCAGCAGCTGTAAACGCTATGGAAACTTCGGCGGTAGAACTCTCGTTTGTAGAGTTTCCCGTAGCTGTCAAGTGGGGACATCCTACGCAGCATACGGTAGCTTTGGTGGCAGAAACGTACACCGATAAGTGGAAATGGTGGTTTGGCGCAGAGGGTTACAAGCACTGTTATGCTTGTAATAAGTTATATAGACGTGAAGCAATTGATAATATTCGTTTTGAGAAGAGAGTCTTTGAAGATGCTTTCTTTATACTGCCCGTATTAAATACCAATAAACCCTTTGCCACAATAACCAAAGGCATGTATTATTATTGCTACAATGCCGAAGGAATAACCGAAAGCCCCAGTGCCAATTTACTTGATTTGTTAGAGGCTCACGTGCGTGTGTTCAGACAACTTCGTTGGGCGTGTCCGAAGCAAATTGGCAAAAGCCAATTCGCAGCTTATTATGCTGAAGTACTGAATGTGCAAATCGATGTGTACCGACGCTTTAACCACCGAGTGTTATTAAAGAGACAGTCCGTAGGAGGTACACCGAAACTATGGTTGCAACGTTTGTTGGGTGTACGCCTTTGTTGTTTTATTGTTAATTTGCTTCGTAAATAATGACATTGACTCAACCTCCCTTTATCAGTTTTATTGTGCCCGTATATAACGTGCCGACCGAAATGTTGTGTGAATGTTTGCATAGCCTCTTTTCGCTTGCACTTCAGACACATGAAGTGCAAATAATCGTTGTAGATGATGGTTGTGATTACGACATTACACAAGGCTGGCAACCAGCTTGGCTTGAGCGTGTCACGCTTATTCGTCAAGCTAATCAGGGGCTTTCAATGGCACGCAATAATGCCCTTGCTGTGGCCACGGGGCAATACGTACAGTTTGTTGATGCTGATGACTATCTATTTTCTTCTCTTTACAATGAAGTGTTGGCCTATCTCAAAGCACAGGCTATAGACTTACTCTACTTCGATACTACGGCTACGACTACTCCCCAATCATGGACTACTCCGAAAGGAGTGACGAGTGGTGCAGACTTTATGTTGCATAACAATTTGCGTTCATCAGCCTGTGGCTATGCCTTTAAACGAGAACTCGTAGGTGATTTGCGTTTTGTGGCTGGTACTTATTACGAAGACATTGAGTTTACGACCCGAATTGTGCTCAAGGCTAAGACGATGGCCGTCACTACTGCGCAGCCTTATTATTATCGCATACGCAAAGGGTCTATTACAAGCAAAAAGACGGTGGAGGATTATGAACAAAAGTTCTTGCCTATGTCAGCGCACATCTTAACGTGTTTGCAGCATTTACCCGTTGAGGCTGCTCAGCGCCCTGCCTTAGAGCGACGCATTGCGCAGCTAACAATGGACCACGTGTACAACACGATGCGCTATACCCACCATTATGCTTACCTCTCTCAAACGCTGACTGCGCTTCGCCGTCAAGGGCTTTATCCCTTTCCGAATAAGCATTATACGCGTAAGTATACTCTCTTTCGGAGTTTGGTAGCTTGCCCTATAACCCGTCATTTGTTAACCTTACTTTTGCATTAAATATGAAAATACTATTAGTTGGCGAATACAGCAATGTGCATTGGACTTTAGCCGAGGGCCTACGCCTATTAGGACATGAAGTAAAAGTCTTGTCGAATGGCGACTTTTGGAAGAACTATCCGCGTGACTATTCCTTAGTGCGTGAGTCGGGGCGTTGGAGTGGGGTGAAGTATATGTTCGATTTGCTTCGTTTATTACCCAAAATGCGAGGGTACGATGTGGTGCAATTGATTAACCCGATGTTTTTAGAACTTACGGCAGAACGCTTATTTTCAGTTTATCGCTATTTGCGACGCAATAATAAAAAAGTCATTCTCGGAGCCTATGGCATGGACTATTATTGGGTAAAGACGGGAAGCAGCACACAAAGCCCCTTCCGTTATGGCGACTTCAATATCGGCCATGAACTGCGCACCAACGTTGAGGCCGAAAGCGAACGAAAGGACTGGTTAGGCACAGCTAAGGAGCGCTTGAATAAACTGATAGCCACTGACAGCGATGCAATCGTGGCGGGGTTGTATGAATACTGGCGGTGTTATGAACCCGTCTTCCCGCAAAAGACGGTTTTTATTCCTTTCCCCATAGATTGTGAAAAGGATAAACGACCGATTCAATATTACACCCCCTACCGCAAAGTACGCATCTTTGTGGGCGTTAGCAAGTCGCGTAGTGCTTATAAAGGTACGGATATTATGTTATCCGCAGCGCAAGACTTGCGTGATAAGTATGCCGATAGGGTAGAGCTGAAAGTGGCCGAAGGCATACCATTCGCCGCGTATTGCGAGATGATGGAAAAGAGTGACGTTATTCTTGATCAACTCTACAGTTATACCCCTGCGATGAACGCTTTACAAGCCATGAGTCGTGGCATTATCTGTGTAGGAGGAGGCGAACCTGAGAATTATGACATCTTGAATGAAACAGAATTGCGTCCTATCATCAACGTTACGCCTTCGTATGAGAGTGTCTATCATCAGTTAGAAGCGTTAATAATGCACCCCGAACGCATAGCCGATTTGCAAAGCCAAAGCGTAGCTTACGTAAAGCGCCACCATGACTACATCAAGGTGGCGCAACAGTACGAAGCGTTGTATCGAAAGTGATAGACTGAAAGTCTTTTCCCCCTCCCCAGTCGGGGAGGGGGCTTCTTTATTTCTCTCTTTTCAACTCAATCAATTCAATCGTGGGCCAAGCCCCCAATCGGTAGGGCACACCACCACCGATACCAGTCGAAACAAAGAGTTGTTGTTGCCCCTCGTGGTACAAACCGCCCCATTCAGGCATAAACCAAGCTGCGGGCGAGAAGTGGCCCACCTGCATTTGTAAGGCATGGGTGTGGCCTGAGAGTGTTAAGGCTATATTCGGTTGACCAATTACGCCATGTCGCCAATGCCAAGGGTCGTGGCTGAGTAATATGGTGCAAGCTGAGGCTGGAATGCCTTGCATGGCTACATTGAGTTTGCCACGTTCGGGGAAAGGCGGTTTGCCTACGTTTTCAACACCTGCTATGTATAACGTATCTTCACCATGACTGATGCTATAATGCTGATTTAACAAAACGTTCCAGTCCATTAATCGTTGCATACGCACAATGCGTTGTACCTCTTCTTCTTGTTGGCGCGGTGTCAAGCCTGGGTGGTACATGCAGTAGTCGTGGTTGCCTAATACAGATAGTACACCGTCTTTGGCTTTCAATCCTTTCAATACTTTGATAAAAGGCATGGCTTCGGCAGAGGCGGTATTGACCATGTCGCCTGTAAAGACGATTAAGTCGGGTTGAAGGCGGTTGACACTATCGACCATGGCTTGCATGATGGAAGTGTCGCCAGCGTAGGTGCCTAAGTGAATGTCAGACAGTTGTACGATGCGGTAGCCCTCAAACGATTGGGGTAGTCTTGCTACTTTGATAGCTTGGTGAATTACACGGAGCGAACGCCAACCATAGGCAGTACCATACACTTGTACTGCGGCCATTAAGACGGCTAACACAATGGATACTTTATGTACATAAGGTTGTGCTATGGGCCAATGAAATGTTACACCGCGTCCGATAAGGTCGGTGAGTACAAATACGAGTTTGGGTATGGTGATGCATATAATAAGTATAAAGGCCCACTGCATGAGCATAGCGGCCCTTACTTGACAAAAGAGCAAGATCATACAGGCAATGACGAGCACACTGGGCAGTAAAAGAATGGCCGTGCGTATAAAGCCTTCATGTAGACGTGTATAGTTCCACCAAATGTATAAATCGGGTAGGAGAATTAACAGAAGTAAGAGAAAGAAGAAACGAAACACGCTATATTTCTTTTATGACGTTAATTAATTGGGGCAAGCCTTGAAAGCTTGCCCCATATTTTGTTTATCCATTGTTATGCTGTTGTTCTTGCCACTTCTCGCGGGCAAACTCTTGCATGTCGGTTACGGTGTCTTTTTCGTCAACTATCTCGGTGCCGAGCATAGTTTCTATAACGTCTTCCATGGTTACAATGCCGCGGAAACAACCGTACTCGTCGATGATAATCGAGATGTGCTCTTTCTTGGCCAAAAGGCGTTCCCAAATTTTTGAAACATTCTCTGTCTCTTGGAAAGTGAGTACGGGACGCATAATATCAGAAAGGCGAAGGTCGAATTTGTCTTCTGACAACTTTTCGAGAATAGTCTGACGGAGCACGTAGCCCTTTATGTAGTCGTCGTTTTCCTCATTGTAAACGGGAATACGTGAAAACTGGCGGTAGGCATCGTTTTGGTAAAATTCGCGCAGCGTCATGCTCTCTTCGGCCACTTCAGCTACTGAGCTGGGAGTCATAATGTCGCGCGCATTGACATCGTCAAGTTTCAGCAAGTTCTGAATCATGCTATTCTCTTTCTTCTCAAGCACGCCCTCTTCAGCACCTACGGTGACCATAGCCGACACTTCTTCACGGCTAACAGAGGTTTGCTTCTTATTGCTCGAGAATATGTGAGTAATTAACTCTGACATCAAGACCAAAGGATAGGTAACGATTACGAGCACATGAATGATGCGTGCGCAAGGTATGGCCAATTTGCGCCAATAAGAAGCACCAATTGTCTTAGGAATAATTTCAGAGAAGATAAGGATTAACAAGGTGAGTATGGCAGAAGTCACAGCAAAGAACTGACTGCCAAACAAATATTCGCTTTGCGCGCCTACCCCCGCAGCACCCACCGTGTGCGAGATTGTGTTGAGTGATAGAATGGCCGCAATAGGTTTGTCAATGTCTTGTTTGTACTTTTTTAAGAGCGTAGCGCCCTTGCGTCCTTCCTTTTCAAGCATTGACACAAACGACATCGGTGCAGAGAGCAGCACCGCTTCAAGGATAGAACACAGAAATGAGATGCTTAAAGCACCTAAAAGATAGAGGAGTAATAGCCCCATGGAATGTGAAATTAGTTAGACATAAGCCCTGTCCCACTTCACAATAATTGGAATAAGTGTGTGCGGATGCACTTCGTCTGTTTGGGCATGACGAAAGGCTTTCGCAGGGAGCAACAATATCGTTGTTGACTTTATTGTCGCGTTTTTTCGATATTGATTGCAAATTTAATAATTGTCAATTGAAATTCAAAATAAAAGCCCTACTTTACGTGATTACTTTACTTTTTTGTAAAACAGCAAAAAGCTCGAAATCGCAATGTTGCGATTTCGAGCTTTTTAATTATGTATCATATAACTTTGGGTTTAGACTTAGAGTCCGTAGCCAAAGCCGCTGATGTAGTTGTAGAATACACCACCAATACCGAAGATGAGTACACCTAAGGTGCAGAGCGCAAGCGCTACGCGTGTGTAACCATCACTCTTGAAGGTAGCAATAGGATTGTCGTTGGGCTTGATGTACATAGCCTTGACAATCATTAAGTAGTAGTACAACGAGATGACGGTATTGGCCAAGGCAATGAATACCAACAAGGGGTAACCAGCCTTGAACGCTGCCATGAATACGAAGAACTTGCTAAAGAAACCTGCAAAGGGAGGAATACCTGCCAATGAGAAGAGGCAAAGCGTCATGAGGAATGCCAACTTCGGATTGCTCTGATACAAGCCGTCGTAGTCGCTGATGTTGATCTTACCACTGTTCTCCTCAACTGATGTCATTACCGCAAAGGCACCAAGGTTTGACACCATGTAAACTAAGAGGTAGAATACCAAGGCTGTCATACCTTGAGCCGTGCCGTCCATGATAGCTAATACGAGGTAACCTGCTTGCGAAATGGCTGAGAAAGCCATGAAGCGCTTCAAGTTGTTCTGGCGAATGGCAAAGAGGTTGGCAATGGTGATGGAAGCTACGATAATCCAATACATGCCCGTGTTCCAGCTATAGAAGAGGTCGCTTTGAGCAAAAGCCTTCATCAAAATGGTCATCAGCACGAAGGCTGCAGAACCCTTTGAGATAACGCTCAAGTAAGCTGTAACAGAGGTGGGCGCGCCTTCGTAGGTGTCAGCTGTCCAGAGGTGGAAGGGAACGAGAGAAATCTTGAAACCCATACCGCCAATGAAGAGCACGAGACCGAAGATGCTGAGCAGTGAACCGTCGAGTTGTGCACCAATCTCGTTGAAGTAGAGTGTACCTGTTGCACCATAGATGAGTGATACACCGTAGAGCAACAATGCACTTGAGAAGAGGGCGAGCAAGATGAACTTAGCACCTGCTTCAGCACTTTCGAAACGCTTCTTGTCGAAGGCAACCAATGCCGTGACGGGCACTGATGCCATTTCAAGTCCGATGAAGAACATCAAGAAGTGACCGCTCGAAATCATGAAGTACATACCTAACAAGGTGAAGAGCGTGAGCATATAGAACTCGCCTTGTTTTACGAGGTTCTCTTCACGAGTCAACCATTTGTGTGCCATTAAGAACACAACGATTGTACCTACGTTAAGCACACTCTTCATGATTGTCATCATCGGAGTGTATTGATACATGCCGCCAAAGGCACTGGTGCTTTCTGCTCCGCAGCATGGCAGGAGGTTGAGCACGGTGTGAATGGCTAACAATACAACGGGTAAAGCAGTGTTGTAAACTCCCTTCCCGCTCTTTTTATCAGGACACATAAAGAGGTCGGCGATGAACAGTATTACGATTACTGCCAACAACGATAGCTCCTCATGCATATAGAGAAATTGAGAATAATCCATTGTATTAATTGCTTAGATTATGAGATTATTGGAAAGGATTGCAACTTGCTACTGTACCAGCCACTGAGTGAATGTGGTCAACGATAGGAGCAACGCCTGTTGTAATCATGTCGCTCACCCAAAGAGGTGCAAGGCCGAGACCTGCAACGGCAAGGATAAGGCAGATAACTGCGAAGCGTTCGTCCCAAGTAGCGTCAGTAAGTTTGAGGTGATGCTCGTTGGTGCAAGTGCCGTAAAGTATCTTACCTACTACACGGAGAATGTAGACTGCGGTAATTACGATTGAACAGCAAGCAGCAATGGTGAGCACGCGGTGGAAGGTGTCGGCATTTTGGAATGAACCTACGAAGATAGTCATCTCTGCAATGAAGCCTGAGAATCCAGGTAGACCTAAGTTTGCCAAACCAGCGATGATGTAACCTACTGAGAGGAAAGGCATGATGCGCATCAAACCATTCAGTTCGCGAATGTCACGTGTGTGAGTACGGCCGTAAATCATACCGATCAAGGCAAAGAAAAGGGCCGTCATCAAACCGTGGCTTAACATCTGAAGCACAGCACCAGTACAAGCTGTTTGGTTCAGCATCAAGATAGCGAAGAGTACCATACCGCAGTGTGAAACTGAACTGTAGGCGTTGATGTACTTCAAGTCGGTCTGAACGCAAGCAGAGAATGCACCGTAAACGACTGAGATACCTGTCAAGATGAGGAAAATCCAACTTAACTCGTTGGCAGCCTCAGGCATGAGGTACATAGCGATGCGGAAGCAACCATAACCACCCAACTTCATCAATACACCTGCGTGGAGCATTGACACTGCAGTAGGCGCTGAAGCGTGACCATCAGGAGACCATGTGTGGAAGGGGAACAAAGCACCCAATACACCAAAGCCGATAAACGTCAAGGGGAACCAGATGCATTGTTGTGCAAAAGGTATGGCGTGAGCGCCGTTGAGGTGGTTAGCGATTTCGACGATGTTCATGGTCTGACCACCAGCACCATAGAAGATACCGAAGATGCCGCACATCAAGAATGCTGAACCACCCATCAACATGAGGGTCAACTTCATAGCTGCATATTCTTTCTTACCGCTACCCCAAACGCCAATCAAAAGGTACATCGGGATAAGGGCTATCTCGTAGAACATGAACATAGCGAACATGTCTACAGAAATGAAGAAACCAAACACACCAAGGCTCAAGAGGGTGAACCAAAGGAAGTATTCCTTCGTGAGGGGCTTCAGTTGCCATGAGGCAAAGGTACCTGTGAAGACGATAACGGCTGAGAGCAACAACATGGCTACTGAAATGCCGTCAACACCTACTGAATATTTGATGTGAAGTGGTTCGAACCAATTGACCGATGCCGTATAGAGCATTTCGCCTGTGGCTCCTGCTGCACGGTCGCCGAGGAAGGTGATTGTCAAGTAGCCTGCTAAGATAAGCAACAAACTGCTACCTGTCACCATTACCGCACGTACGCCCTTCACATCTCTTGCCAGCCACAAACCAAGCAGCATGACAAGTGGAATCAATACGAATAATGATAGAAAATTCATGATTTAATTTTTACTTATTATGCAAGAGCCATTATAGCCAACAAGATAAGTGTGCCAAGTAAGAATACGTAAGCGTAGCCTTGAACTGAACCGCTCTGCAAACCGCGAATGCGGAAGCTGAGGGCGTTGGCACCCCATGCCAAGAAGTTGAAGAAGCCGTCAACAATGTGACGGTCGAACCATGCAATGGGTTTAGAGATGTGGGCAAAGATAATGCGGTGAGTAATGTATTGGTAAACCTCGTCCATGTAGAAACGCTTGTAAGCCCAACGATGGAGGTGTGCAAACTTTTCGGCAAGGGCATCGGCCTTGGGTTGACGTTCGCCAATGTACATATAAGTAGCTAAGAAGATACTTGCCACGGCAATGATGATTGACGTGCCTGCGACGTTCCAGTCGAGGTGAATGTCGTAGGCTTGACCGTCAGCACTAACAAAGTGGCCGAAGGGAATGAAACCTGCAACACAAGTTACGGCAGCTAAGAACATCAAGGGGAAGGTCATCGTCAAAGGAGCCTCGTGGGGAGTGTGCGCTGCATGAAGTTCCTTATTCTCTGTACCCCAGAAGATGCCAAAGTAAAGGCGGAACATGTAGAAGGCTGTCATGGCAGCAATCGCTGTCATAATCCAACCCATAGCGGGCATATAAGCAAAGGCCGCAGTCAGAATTTCGTCTTTTGAGAAGAAACCTGAGAAGGGAGGAATACCTGAGATAGCCAAACATGCAATCAAGAAGGTGATGTGTGTGATAGGCATATACTTGCGGAGTCCACCCATGGCTGACATCTCGTTGCTGTGAACAGCGTGAATGATGCAACCTGCGCCTAAGAACAACAAGGCCTTGAACATAGCATGCGTAAACAAGTGGAACATTGAGGCCATGTAACCTAATGAGCCTACATGTTCGTGACCTGTTACGAACTCGGTACAAACGCCAAGTGATACCATCATAAACGCGATTTGCGAAATGGTAGAGAAGGCCAATACACGCTTGATGTCGCTCTGACAGCAAGCAACGGCTGCTGCATAGAAGGCAGTGAAGGCACCTACCCAAGCTACAATGTGAAGCGTACCAGGAGCATAGTCAATCCACAAGGGGAAGAGACGCGCAATTTGGAACACACCAGCAACGACCATTGTGGCAGCGTGAATGAGGGCTGACACAGGCGTTGGGCCTTCCATGGCATCGGGCAACCAAATGTGGAGAGGGAACATAGCGCTCTTACCAGCACCACCAATGAACATTAAGAACAAGGCAGTAGGCAACATCATAGCTCCCTGAGCGAAGCCCTCTTGGTTGAACTCAAATCCGAATGAATGGCAGTAGTAACCATAGATCAGGATACCGATCAAGAAGAAGAGGTCGGCAAAGCGTGTTACGATAAATGCCTTCTTGCTGGCAGCAATGGCTGCGGGTGAGGTGTAGTAGAAGCCGATGAGCAAGTAAGATGAAACACCAACCAACTCCCAGAACATGTACATCTGGAAGATGTTCGTTGCTACTACCAATCCGAGCATTGACATCGTAAAGAGGCTAAGGAAGGCATAGTAACGCTGGAAACCGCGTTCGCCGTGCATATAGCCAAAAGAGTAGATGTGTACCATGAGCGATACGGTCGTGATGACGATCAGCATCATAACCGAGATGGGGTCGAGCATGATACCCATATCGAAGCTGAGTCCCTTTACAAAGAAGGGCAGCCACTGAAAGTTGTAAGGCATGAGTGTGGGCAACACACCTTCTGCCGTACGCGGTGTCTGGAAGAAGTACTGAAATGCAGTGTAATAAGCCATAGCGGCTACTACGCCTAACACAACCGTACCAACCAATCCCGCTGCTTTATGGCTGAACCATTTTCCGAACACACCCAATAGGAGGAACGAGAAGAATGGCAGCAAAAGAATAAGAATTGTATAATCCATTGTTTGTTTTATTTTGAGTTTGGAGTTCGGAGGTTATGAGGTTATAAAGTTTCCTTTAATTCAATAACCATTCGAACATTGATTTTCCATTTTGAGTGCAAAGAGTTGCTTAATAACCTCAAAACTTACAATCAACTTTCCTCCCTCTTACCACTTCATCTTCTCGAGTTCACCTACCTGAATGTTTTTAATCATGCGGTAGATATTGATCATGATAGCAATTGCAATGGCGCTTTCAGCTGCTGAGATAGCAATAGAGAAGAGCGCAAAGAAGTAGCCTTCATAACCATCGGGATAAAGCATACGGTTAAACACTGCAAAGTTTAAGTCAGTAGCATTGAGCATCAACTCTACCGACAATAGAATAGCCAACGTGCTGCGACGAGTCAAAAATCCGAAAACGCCTGCAAACATCATGATGGCTGAAATTATCAATATATATTCAATCTGTATCATAATGATTAATTGGTTTAATGAGCTTCGTAAGTTGAATGAGTTTAAAGAGTTGTGGCGAAGCATAAACTTATTAAACTCGTAAACTTATTAAACTTATCTATTAGCGTTTACGGGCGATTAACAATGCGCCAACAATGCAAGCGAGCAAGAGTACACTGACTGCCTCGAAGGGGAGGAGGTAACCATTTTCGCCTGATGAGAGCATGTTGCGACCAATTGATTCGATGGTGGTAACACTACTTGCAGTCTCGCTTGGAGCCGTGAGAATGGCAGCCTTGAAGTTGTGCGAAAGCACTACCCAAGCAAAGGTTAGGAAGCCTACCAAGCTCAGAACGAAGCCCCAAGAGGCATCTTTAATCTTGCGCTTGAAGATTTCTTGATCTTTAGCACCCTCTGTCAGCAAGATAGAGAATACATACAATACGATGATGCCACCAGCGTAAACGATTACTTGCGCTGCACCAAGGAATGTATACCCCATCAAGAAGTACATACCTGCTGTGCCTAAAAGCACGAAGAACAGGTAAGTGGCAGCGCGTACAATGCTTTTAGTCAATACTGTAGCAATTGACGAAAGCACCATGAGCACAGCCAAAATGACAAACATGATGTTTTGTGAATTCATTGTTTTATTAAGTTTGAATGTCTTAGGCTCTTTTTGTGTGAGCAAACGTGCAATAACACGACTGTCTGTTAAGCACTAAGACCTTTCAAGTAATACTGATTACTTTTCTTCGACGTGGCTGCCAGGGTGGTTGAGCACTTTGACCAACTTCGTGCGATCGAACACCGCATTTTCGTAGCTTTGGTCGAAAGTGATAGCACCATGTGGGCAAGCACGTGTGCAGAGCATGCAGAACATGCAGCAACCTAAGTCGTACTCATACTTCACGAGGCGTTTCTTCTTCTTGCCGTCGGGAGTTTCATAAAATTCGCTGGTTACTTTAATGCTGCCGTTAGGGCATTGCATCTGGCAAAGTCCGCAACCCACGCACTTATGCTCATTCTGCTCGTTGTGGGGCATTGTGAGCGAACCGCGGAAGCGGTCGAACATCACGTTCGTGCCGCGGTTTTCGGGGTATTGCTCGGTGATTTTGGGAGTGAAGAACTCACGCATGGTCGTTTTCAAACCAGTGCCGAGGCTCTTCAAGCCGTCAACCACTCCGCCTATATAACTTTTTTCTTCCATGAATGTAAGATGTTGGGTTTAATGAGTTTTTTAGTTTAATGAGTTTAATGGGTTTAATGAGTTTATTGGTTTAATGAGTTTTATGGGAGAGTTCCCCTATCTTATTAAACTTATTAAACTCTTCAACTTATTAAACTTATTAAACTCCTCAACTTATTAAACTTTAAACTATTTAGAACGTCCATCCCATTGACACGCAAATGGCCATGAGGATGAGGTTAACCATGCTAAAGGGTACGAGATACTTCCATTCGAGCGACAAGATTTGGTCAATACGCAAGCGGGGGAAAGTCCAACGCAACCACATAAGCAAGAATACGACAAAGAAAGTCTTGCCAATGAACCATACAGCACCAGGAATGTAGTCCATTACACCATTGAAGGCATCGAGTCCGTAGATGTGGAGCGGAGCCCAACCACCGAGGAATATGGTGCTTGCCATACCAGCGCAGATAAAGAGGTTCAAATATTCAGCCAGGTAGTAATAACCGAAGTGCATACCAGAGTACTCTGTGTGATAACCAGCGGTCAACTCACTTTCACACTCTGGTAAGTCGAACGGGCCACGGTTACACTCAGCGTTACCGGCTACCAAGTAGATAAGGAAAGCGATAACTGCAGGCAGGTGGCCACGGCAGATGTTCCAACCATTCAAGTATTGATCGTTACATATCTCGCTGAATGACATTGTGCCAGTCAAGCAAATCATGGCCAACATCGTCATACCGATAGACAACTCGTAGCTGATAATCTGAGCACCACTACGCATTGCACCGATAAGCGAATACTTGTTGTTACTACTCCAACCGGCGAGCAGAATACCTACGACACCGATTGATGACATAGCGAGGAAGAAGAATACACCCACGTTGAAGTCGATGATATGTGCACCCTTATTCCAAGGCAGACATGAGAAAGTGACCATTGAAGCTGTCACAACGAGGAACGGAGCCAAGTTGTGAAGAAAAAGGTCACTCTGTCGCATGCTAATAATCTCCTTCGTCAGCATCTTAAATACGTCGCTGAACACCTGAAGAAGTCCCCACTTACCTACACGCATCGGGCCAAGACGGCATTGGAAGAATGCACAAATCTTGCGCTCCATATAGATAAGGGCAATGGCAAACACAGCATACAAGGTAATGATGATCAATGCGACAAGAATGCTCTCTGTTAAGATAGCACCCCACTCAGCAAAGCCACAAGTACCCATTAAGAAGTTGTGTAGCCAGTTTGTTACTATACTAAAGTCAAACATTGTTTTTGATTATGAGTTTATGAGTCAATGAGCTTAATGATAATTTTATTAAACTTAATCAACTTATTAAACTTATATGTATTATCTGTCAATATCAGGTACAACGTAGTCGACTGTACCACCGATGGTAATTAAGTCGGCCAACATATTGCCAGAGCAAGCAGTGTCCATTACAGCTACCAAAGGCAAACCTGTTGAGCGATAGTGCAAACGATAAGGACTCTTATCGCCCTTGCTCTCGATAAATACACCCATACGGCCACGGCTACCTTCTACTTCGCTGTAGAATGTGCCGACGGGAAGCTTGATGATAGGCTTCATCTTCTCCTGATAATTGCCTTCAGGAATGTTGTCGATGAGTTGTTCGATGATGTTCAAGCTTTCCTTGATCTCGTCGAGACGAATCATGTAACGTGCGAAAGAGTCACCTTCTGTACGTACAATCTCGTTGAACTGAACGCGGTCGTAAGCAGCATAAGGACGAATCTTACGCAAGTCGTTGTGCCAACCTGAGGCACGACCCGTACCACCTGTACAACCAAAGCTTATCACCTGTTCTTTTGTCAATACGCCAACACCCTTTGAACGGTTTTGGAAGATGACGTTGCCTGTAAAGATGTCATGATACTCTTGAATGTTCTTGCGCATCGTCTTGATGAACTCCTTCACGCGTTTTTGGAAGTTGGGGTGAATGTCGTACATCACGCCACCAATCGTGTTGTAGTTCAAGATCAAGCGGCCACCACAAGTCTCTTCGAAGATGTCGAGTATCTTCTCACGGTCGCGGAAAGCGTAAAGGAAGGCCGTCGTAGCACCGAGGTCTTGACACAAGCAGCCGAAGAAGAGAATGTGAGAGTCGATACGTTGCAACTCGTCCATAATCGTACGGATTACCTGTACGCGGTCGCTCACTTCTACCCCCATAGCTTGTTCAATACACATACACAAGGCATGGCGGTTTTGCATCGCACCGAGGTAGTCCAAACGATCGGTTAAGGCCAACGTCTGTGGGTAAGTCATGCTTTCGCTGATCTTCTCTACGCCACGGTGAATGTAACCCAACACGGGGTCAACCTTCTTAATGATTTCGCCCTCAAGGCTAACACGGAAGTGAAGCACACCATGTGTAGAGGGGTGCTGCGGACCGATGTTGACAACGTAGTCGTCAGCACCAAAAATCTCGTGCTCTACCTTATTAATCGTACCGTCCTGCTGCAACTGATATTCGTAAGTAACATCAGCCAAAGGCTCGTTAGTCATGTGTTGAGGGTCGAAGGGGTTGTCCTTCTCAGGGTCGTTGTCCTTACGGAAGGGATAGCCAACCCAGTCCTCGCGCATAAACAGACGGCGCATGTCGGGGTGGTTGGTAAAGATAATGCCGTAGTAGTCGTATACCTCACGTTCGTAAACGTTGGCAATGTCCCATAAGTCGCTAACAGAAGGAATCATGGGATTTTCGCGGTCGGCTACAACGCACTTAACGCAAGCCTGCTTGTGATTTTCAGTGTTTTCTACTTGATAAACCACACCAATGCCGTCTTCCAACCAATCCTCACCCGTAAGGTTGAGTAAGAAGTCCATGCCCTCTTCATCGTGCAAACGCTTCATTTCAGCGTACAAGGCTGAGGCTTCAATGGTCTTAGGCTTCAGTTCGTTAACGGCAGGCTTGGCAGGAGCAGCAGGGCGAGCTACTGCAGGACGTGCTGCAGGCTTAGCAGCTGCTGCGGGCGCAGCGGGCTTTTCAGCCGGAGCTGCAGCAGGTGCAGCAGGCTTCTGTGCCTCAGCACCTTGATTAGCTGTAGGATTTAATTCTTCGCTCATGCTTCTTCCTCCTGAGTGTAAATTTGTTCTTCTTTCTCTTCAGCAGCCAGCTTGAAGGGATCCTTCTGCTTGCGGTTGGTTGTGCCGAAGAAGTTTTCAACTTTCACAATACGCTGCAACTGCATCATACCATAAAGGAAGGCTTCGGGGCGTGGAGGACAGCCAGGTACGTAGACGTCAACTGGAATAATCTTGTCCACACCATTGAGCACGTGGTATGACTTTGTAAACGGACCGCCCGAAATTGAGCAACCGCCAATGGCTACAACATACTTCGGGTCTGCCATTTGGTCGTAGAGGCGGCGGAGTACCGGAGCCATCTTAGTGGTGATTGTACCACAGACCAAAATGACATCGGCCTGACGGGGTGAGTTACGTGTCACCTCAAAGCCAAAGCGTGCGATGTCGTAACGTGCAGCACACACGGCCATAAATTCAATACCACAGCATGACGTGGCGAATGTCAATGGCCAAAGAGAGTTAGAACGGCCCCAGTCGATGAGGTCGTCGAGCTTGCGCACAATAATGTTTGCGCCGCCCGCATTGAGTTCTTCAACGAGTTTTTCGTACGTCTCGTTGTCCTTGAATTCCTCGTAAGGAATCGACTTGATTTTTGCTCTTTTCATTGCCATTTCAACGCTCCTTTCCTCCAGGCATAAGCTAAGCCCAGAACTAAAATAAACAGGAAGAAGAGCACACTCAACAAGCCCGCGGGGCCAAATGAGCGCATCACGACGGCCCAAGGGAAGAGGAACATCGTTTCAACGTCGAACATCAGGAAGAGAATAGCGAAGAGGTAGTAACCTACGCGGAATTGCATCCATGAGCGACCACGAGTAGGGATACCACATTCATAAGCTTCCTCCTTCTGAGCATTGTAGCTGCGTGGTGAAATTAGCTTAGCTAATATCGTTACAACACCTACAAACGCCAAACCTGTCAGCAATGCAGTGACAAATAAGGTAAAGTTCATAGCTCTTTAATGTTATTGTTAATAATGTTGTTAATATCACTTAGCGTTTTAAATCTGTGCCTACACATTATATGTATGCCACCTATCTAAAACGGCATCAGACAAACTTAAAGTGAGAAATGGACTGCCCATGTTAAGCAGACGAAAAAACCGCATCATCAAGGGGTTAGGGCTTCCCTGACGTGCGGTCACAAAAAAATCAGCGAGCGAACACACTTGTTCGTCGCTTTCATACGATTTTTACCAGTAGTATACACCATAGGTGTACTCACATAGCAGCCCTTTTTCACTTTTATTTCGTCTTTTGCGGTGCAAAGTTAGTGCAAACCGAACGCAAAGCCAAACGAAAAAAAGTTTTTTTTCGTTTGGCTTTGCTGAGATGTAGCCTAACTTGGCGAGCGAAGAGCAAAGTGAAAGTAAAAGAAATCGTGATTATATGTGCTTTGCAATGTATAGAAATAGATTATGATAAACTGCAATTTATCGGCCTAATTGGGGGGCGGGTTTTTAACCCGCGGTAGCAGCATGCTTTGAATATCTACTTATAGTCGCTTAGCGGCTATAAGCAACATGCTGCTGCCGCGGGTTGAAAACCCGCCCCCCAATTAGGCAGACAAATTGCAGTTTACATGCATCAATGATGCAATGAGTCGTTGACGTGTACAGTTGAGTGCTCAGTTTCAACAGGTGTTGCTGTCGTAGAAACCTCTTCACCACTGGTCTCTTCTTGTTCAGCTTGTTGCTGGGCTTGCTTACGGCGTTTCCAATAGAGCCAGCGTGCATGGCGCACAGAGTCTTGAATGCGCAAGCTATCTTCGTGCGATAGGGTAGTTATCATGCTATCTGGTTCAACAGGCTTAACCGTTTTAGGCAGCGAGTCAGCTGCAATGGCAGGCACTTCCTCTTCTTGGGGTTGCCATCCTTTAACTATAGGTAGCCACAGTTGATAGCTTGCTACTATGGCAATGGCAATAAGGACGACTAACAACCATATCCAGCAGCGCTTCCACCATGCTTTAAGGGCCGCCCACTTCTTATTAGGCTTGCGCTGTCGATAGCGTTTGCTACGTTCTGGACGCTCATTTGCTTCTTGTAGCGTGTCAGTATTGGTGGGCAAGTCGGGGTGTGAGTCCACCGTAGCTTTGTTCTTCGCTTTTTTCTTATTAGTGGAAGCTGCAGAGGTATTCCTCTCCGTACCATACGAGTAACCTATGGGTAACCGAGGTGGAATATTGGTCGTTCGGCTTTCGCTTTGTTCGAAGTCAAGTGCGTGTAACAAAGGTTGTGTAGGCCCATCTTCCGCTTCATAGTCATTGGTGTCTTCCTCTTCGTCCTCGATTGGCTCCGCTTCCTTCTCTTCTGTATTAATGTTTGTTGCTTCAGAAGTAGTAGCTTCGTTATTTTCTACGAATTCATCTGATTCAACTTTATCTATGTCTTTATTCTTTTTGTCCATATTCATAAAAATTGTGCGGCAAAGTTAGCACTTTAATTTGTAGAAGTGTACTAACTTGCCGCACAAACTTTTGTTTAAAGAGATGTTGTTTAATCGCTATCTCTATTCCCCGTAAATATTAACACGTAGTAGATGAGCGTAGCTAACGAACTGAGGGCTGCTACCACGTAGGTGTAGGCTGCAGAACGCAGTGCCGAAACGGCCATAGGGTGGTCGTAATTAGAAGTAATTCCTGCACGTTGCAACCATGCGGTGGCACGGCGTGAGGCATCAATCTCAACGGGCAACGTGATGAAGCTAAATAGCGTAGTCATGGCAAACAATATAATGCCGATAAACAGGATAGAAGGCATTGTCTGTACCATGATAATGCCAGCCAAGAGTATCCATTGTACCCAATTTGAAGCAAATGATACGACGGGCACTAAGGCTGAGCGCAACTGTAATGGAGCGTAGGCTACAGCGTGTTGAACGGCATGGCCACATTCGTGTGCTGCCACGGCAGCAGCAGCTACCGAGTTGCCATTATAAACTTCTGGTGAGAGGTTTACGGTATTGTTCGCAGGATTGTAGTGGTCGGTAAGGTGGCCTGGCGTGCTAGTTACTGTCACGTTGTAAATGCCATGATCTTGAAGCATCTTTTCGGCTACTTCGCGTCCTGTCATGCCCGACGATAAGGGAACTTTCGAAAACTTCTTAAACTTGCTATTCAAGTTTTGCTGCACGATATAACTAATCAGTGCAATGCCAATAAATAATATCCAGTACATGAGTTGGGGAGTTTAATGAGTTGGGAGTTTAATGAGTTTAATAAGTTTAGGAGTTTAATAAGTTTAGGAGTTTAATAAGTTTAGTGAGTTAATGTGTTCAGGAGGTATAAGTTTACAAGAACATATTTTTTAAACCTCCTACCCCTTGTTCCTTAGCCCCATTTTGCTGCGGGCGAAGTCAATGCATTCGTTCATGATTTTAGCACCGAGCAAGCGTAGGCTGGCTATATAGATGAGGATGGCAACGGCTACTTTTACGATGAGTGATAAGTAGATGTTGTCCTTTACAGGCTGAGCAGCGCCCCATGCCAATAACATGGCAATAGCACTAAGGGCAACGAAAGGCAATACATCACGTAGCGCATCGCGCAAGCGAAGGCCAATCATATAGCGTACAAAAAAATGCCACACGAAGAGCCAAAGCGTGTTGGTCACGACGTAAGCAATTACCATCGTTTTAACGCCATAGGGGTATAGTATAACGAGTTGCAACATTTGTGCCAAACAAAGTGCAATGGTGTTCCACATAAAGATGTTACTCTTGCCTTGACTTATAATGAAGTTAGAGTAGAACGATGAAATGGGGATAAACGCACCGCCTATACAAAGCAGTTGCATCAGTTGAGCACTTACCAACCACTTACTGGTAATCGTAATTGTAATAAATTCGGGAGCAATGAGTGCCAGTCCAAATAGTGCTGGACACGAAAGGAAGGCTGTGAGTCGGAGCATCTTACGAAATACGCTTTGCATACGCTCTGGTTCGTTGTACGAAAGCCGTGCGAAGAGGGGTTGCGTCACGCTCCATACCATACCCGTAAGCATGGTGTGTCCCATGCCCGTCCATTTGTTGGCTTGATTGTAATAACCGACTTCGCGTTCACCATAAAGGCGGCCGAAGAAGAGGCTAAATAGGTTGTTGTTAATGTGCGTAAAGATGTTAGTGGCCAACAGCTTTGAACTATAGCCTATCATGCCGCGAAGGGGACGAAGGTTGATGTGCCACGTAGGGTGCCAATCAGCAAACCACCAACTACCAATGGTGAGCATTAAGCAGAATACTAAGTTCTGAATGGCAATACCCCAATAAGCAAATCCGTTCCATGCCAAACAAATGCCGATAATGCCTGACACGATGAGGGCAACGGTAGAGAGCAGGGCCGTTTCGCGCACCTTCATGTTGCGAAAGAGCCAAGCACGGGGGGACGTGTTGAGTGCTGAAATAACAAAACTCAGAAAGGACAATCGCGCCAAAGGAACCAATATCGGTTGGCGGTAAAATTGGGCAATGAGGGGAGCGGAGAAAAATAAAATGACATAAATGCTCACGCTGCAAAGCACGTTGAACCAAAATACAGCGTTGTAGTCAGCATCGGTAATGTCCTTCTTACGATTTAAACCTGAGATAAAACCACTCTCTTGTAGTGTGGAGGCTATCAACGTAAAAATGGTGAGCATGCCCACCATGCCATAATCGGCAGGTGAGAGCAAACGAGCCAGAAAGATGCCAAACACTAAGTTGAGCAACTGTTGAGCGCCACTATTGATGCTGCCCCAAAGCAATCCGTTGGCGGTTTTTTCTTTCAGTGATTTTGCTGCCATGAATAGAGGGTTAAGCAATTAAAAGTGAGAGTACCACCAAAAGGGCAAATGTCAGCATATTGCGTGAGGTGAAACCTAAAATTCGGTTTAGTTCTCGTCCGCGATAGATGTTGACCATTTTGCGCCAGGTTAAGAAGTGTGGAAGGAGGTAGAACAGGGGAAGAATGGCTGCCCACATGTGGCCGTAGAAGGCTAACATTGCTACACAAACGTAACCTGCTACGCCTTGTAATAAATAAAAGTAAGCACCAAAACGTTCGCCTAAGGCTACTATGAGTGTACGCTTGCCGCTAAGGGCATCTTGTTCGCGGTCACGGTAATTGTTGAGTACCAACAAGGTGTCGGTTACTAATCCTGAAGCTACAGATAGCCACCATACGCTTGGCGTAAGTGTGAGCGCTTGCACGTAGTAGGTGCCACATACAGGTACAAAACCAAAAAACGCCCAAACTAATAAGTCGCCACAACCCATGTATGAGAGTAGGGTGGTATAAAGAAAAGCAAATACAACGCAGGCTACGCCAATGCCAATGAGTGCCCAACCGCCAAAGGGAAGTAAACAACAACCTATGACACAGGCTAATGCAAGGGTAATGATGATGCCTCGTTGCATAGCTTTCGGGCTTATCCAGCCTTGTGCGCAAGCGCGTTTAGGACCTAAGCGGTCTTCGCGGTCGGTACCTTTTTTGTAGTCAAAGAGGTCGTTAATAAAATTGGCAGCTATCTGCATGATAGCTGCGAACAGACAACAGAGCAAGGCTGGCAACCATGCTCCTTTTCCTTCGCTATAGGCTAATGCCGTAGCGGTGAGTACAGGTATGAGGGCTGCCGTAAGTGTTTTGGGACGGGCAGCGAGTATCCAATATTTTAGCAAGATGAAAGGGTGTTTTTTGAGGGGTAAGTTTATGGTATTTAATAAGTTTCTGGGGTTAATGAGATTTGATAGTTTGTTCGTTTTTGTGGACGCGCGTGCTGTAATTATCGTGCAAGGCGAATGCAATCAAGTTTGCTCGAATTGCAGAGCCGCAGCCGATAATGTCAAAGAAAAGCACGCGTAATTTAGGCGAGTTCTCCGCTTATTAACCCCATAAACTCATTAAACTCCATCTTTACTTCTCTGGCAAAAAGTCAAGCAACATTTTGAGCGATTCTGGGTCTTTCCAACTCCAAAATCGATTTTCCTTTAATACTTTGAAGGCCTGTTGTTGGTCTTTGCCAATAAACTTCTTAAACTGACTTTCGTTGGCGGGAATGATGATGCCCTTGATGTTGAAGTAATACGTATCTGTTAAAGGAATACCACCTTCGTCATCGCGCTTCTGCGTGTCAAGCGACAAAAACGTTTCGCTGCCGGGTAACTCTACGTTAAAGTAGTCCATGCCTTTTCCGCCTGAAGTCTCTTCGCGATAGAGAGACATGTTGACGTGTGTGTTGCACAAGAGAAAGTTATACCCCTTTTGTGCTACAACGCGCGCCATGACAGAGTCCACCTTCATGTAACGAATCGTGTCATCGAATACTACTCCCGTAATGTTCTTAACATAAGCACGCATCACCTTGTTCGTCTTCTCGTCAATGTAGACTAACGAACCATCCT
The DNA here is from genome assembly GCA_900540885.1 of uncultured Prevotella sp. GTDB lineage: Bacteria > Bacteroidota > Bacteroidia > Bacteroidales > Bacteroidaceae > Alloprevotella. The sequence continues at coordinate 32,234 of UQHJ01000005.1, read as the reverse complement.
TTAAGAAGATGTTTGCCTTTGCCTTGATTTGACGGCCAAAGGTTTGTAATATCTTAGCCTCCTTAAATTCGGGATACAAGCAAGGCGTCTGGCTGCGCTTCTCAATTTGCACCTGCTGCGCCATGGCAGCAAGTGGCAATAGTAATAAGGTAAATATGAAAAACAGTCGTTTCATTTCTCGCCTAATTTTTTAAGAATAAACTCTTTGATAAAGGCTGCCGTCGCCTCAATGCCAAGCACCGAAGAGTTGATGCACAAGTGGTAAGTGCTGGCTGCGCCCCATGTGCCCGAACTATAGAAGTTGTAAAAGTCAGCACGTTGGCTATCGCCTTTTTCAATAATCTCTTCCGCCTTCTCGGCAGAACAGTTGCTCCACTTCATAACGTTGGCAATGCGGTCTTTCATATCGGCTGTGATAAACACGTTGACACAACGTGGGTAGTCACGTAATACGTAGTCGGCACAACGGCCAATGAAGATGCAAGAGTGGTCGGCTGCAGCTTTGCGAATGGCTTCGCTTTGAATGCGAAATAGATTTTCATTCGAAAGTTCGTTGCTATAATACGTCGTGCCACCGCCAATAAAGGGAATAATGTTGCCCAACGTGCGCAAGAAGCGGTTCTTCTCGTCATTCTTCTCAAATACTTCAGCGCAAAAGCCGCTCTCTTTCGCAGCAAGCGACAAAATCTCGCGGTCGTAGTATTCAATGCCAAACTCTTTGGCCAAGATATGACCAATGGCGCGTCCACCGCTACCGAGCGAACGGCCTATGTTGATTACAAAAGGTTCCATATATAGATATAGAGGTGTTTTAGTAATTAGGTTATGAAAGCTTTACGCTGCATCTTGAAGTTTCTTAAATTTCTTAACTTGCAAGAGCAAGAGCGTAATAGCTAATACTGAGGCTAAACCGTCAGCCACAGGGGCTGCGTGCCACAAGCCTTCAAGCGGGTCGTTGAAGATGTGAGGTAAAATAAATATGGCTGGAACTAAGAAGATAAGTTGCCGAGTGAGCGACAAGAATATGCTCTTCTGTGCATAGCCTATACTTTGGAAGAAGGCCGTTGACACAATCTGTATGCCCACGATTGGGAACATCATGACCATACAGCTTAGTGCGTGTGAGGCCATATTGATGAGTTCGGGCGAGTCTTTAGCAAACAAGCTGACGAATGGGTGGGGAAAGAACACACCGATAATAAACCCTACCATCGTAATCATGGTGCCAAAAGCGAGTGCACGTTTCAGTACACCCAACACGCGGTCGTAATGTCTTGCGCCAAAGTTATAACCCGCAATCGGTTGCATGCCTTGGTTTAACCCAATCACCACCATGACGATAAAGAGTATTAATCGGTTGCAGATACCAAACGAACCAACAGCCATGTCGCCCCCATAAGTGGTAAGACTGCGCGTCATCATAGCTGCTACTAAGCACGCACAAAGGTTTATTAGGAATTGAGGCAAACCCACTAATAAGGATTCACCTACCAGATGCATATCCAACTTAATAATCTTACGGCTAAGGTGAATCAATTCGTTCTTGTTGGAGAAAAGACGAATTTGCCACATCAGCATCGTAAACTGAGCCAAGATGGTAGCTATTGCCGCTCCCTTAATGCCCCAACCCAATACGAAGATAAAGATAGGGGCAAACACACAGTTGAGAATGACCGTGCCAAAGGTGGCATACATCGCCTTTTGTGGACGGTTGGTAGAACGCAACATGGCATTCAGACCTAAGTACATGTGCGTTACAACGTTACCTATCAAAATAATCGACATAAAACTGCGCGCATAAGGTAACGTAACATCGCTCGCACCAAAGAAGCGTAATATTGGGTTGATAAAGCAAACCAACACCAGTCCTAAAACGATACCCAAGGTAAGGTTCATGATGACCACATTGCCCAAGATCTTTTGCGCTGTAGTATAATCCTTCTGTCCTAACTTTACACTCATAAGGGTGGCTGCACCTACGCCTACCATAGCGCCAAAGGCTGCCGTGAGCGACATGAGAGGTCCCGTCAAAGCCAATCCCATGATAGCTTCAGGACCCACACCTTGTCCAATAAAAATACCGTCGATGATGTTGTATACCGATGAGGCCGCCATAGCCACAATGGCAGGAATGGCGTACTGCATAAGCAGTGAGCCAATGGGCTTCTCGGCCAGTACGTTAAACTGATTCGTCTTATTATCTTGTCTCATGTTGTGGGCAAAGTTACAAATATCTATGGTCGTTAATGGTTTTTTATGGCTGGAAATGTACTATTTTTAGAAAGCTTTAAGGGTTGCTGCTCGATTTTTCTACTATCTGTGTGGCAAGGCAACCACTTATTTCGTTAAATTTGCGCTGTATTATTAACAAACAAAACGAAAATGGCAAAGTTTAAACGTATATTGCTCAAACTTAGTGGTGAAAGCTTAATGGGCGAACAAGGTTATGGTATAGATGTAAAGCGACTCAACGAGTACGCAACGCAGATTAAGGAAGCACTCGAAATGGGGGTACAGATCAGCATCGTAATAGGTGGTGGCAACATTTTCCGTGGCCTAAGTGGAGCTGGTAAAGGTTTTGATCGTGTAAAGGGCGACCAAATGGGTATGTGTGCTACGGTTATCAACTCATTGGCTTTGAGTTCAGCCTTAGGTGCGATTGGCGTGAAAAACCACGTATTCACCGCCATTCGTATGGAACCCATTGGTGAGTTCTACACCAAGTGGAAGGCTATTGAAGCTATGGAACGTGGTGAGGTAGCTATCATCAGTTGTGGAACGGGTAGTCCTTACTTCACTACCGATACAGGGTCATCTTTGCGTGGCATTGAGACTGAAGCTGACGTAATGTTAAAGGGTACGCGTGTTGACGGTGTTTACACGGCTGATCCTGAGAAGGACCCAACAGCAACCAAGTTCGATGAGATTACTTATGATGAAGTGCTCTCACGTGGTCTGAAGGTAATGGACGTAACGGCTACTGCTATGTGTCGTGAGAATAAGTTGCCTATCTATGTGTTCAACATGGACGTATATGGCAACTTAAAGAAAGTGCTCAGTGGTGAAAATATTGGCACTTACGTTCATGCGTAATGAGTAGGTAGAAACCTACCTCTACAGAAGCCTCTATAAAACGTTTCATTATGCCCTAAATAGGTATTATGCTTACGTATATTTTACCTACTGCTATTTTTGCTTTCATGTTTCATTTTTGATTTGAAAGTATTGATTGTCAATGCTTTTGAGAAGTGAAACATGGCGTATTTATGTTTCATTTTTAGTTTCAATGTTTCATTCCAAAAACACTGAGGGAGAAAAACAAAAACACTGAGGGAGCGATTCCAAAACACAGTGGGAGCGATATCAAAACACAATGGGAGCGATCATTCGCTCCCATTGTGTTTTTTATATGAAACGTTGAAACTAAAAGTGAAACATTGAAGTCGTATGTTTCATGTTTTAAAATGATTGATATTCAAATAGTTAGCAGAAAAAATGAAACATGAAAGATAAAACAAAAGTTTTAAAAACGTATAGGATTTTATCGTTCATTTGGGGTATTGAACGCGCGTGCTATAATTATCGTGCAAGGCGAATGCAATCGAACTCGCTCGAATAGCTGAGTCGCAGCCAATAATGTCAAGAAAAGCACGCGTTATGTTCTGTTCGATATATTGTAATTTTACTAAGCCTGAATTTTACTTACTGAAGTTTCGGATTTAACAAGGGCGGGCTGAATCATCGGCTGCGGCTCAGCAATTCAAGCAAGTTTGATTGCATTCGCCCTGCACGATGATTCAGCCCGTCCTTGCTAAATCCGAAACTTGAGTTACTTACTCATTACATCCACAACACCCCGTTCCGTCAAAACAGTGGGTGCAGAGTTTGCATTTTGGTAAACCTATGGCCTTGACAAGTGTTTCGAGCTTGTTGAAACGCAACGTGGTGAGGCCCAAACGTTTGCGGATTTCCTCCACCATGCGTGTGTACTGCGGAGAATCGGTTGTGGCATAAAGGGGAAGGTCTTTGTTGGCATCACCTTCAAACTCCTCAATGATGCGACGCGTAATGAGTTCCATGTCGCTCTTTGACGAAGTAAAACCGATGTAAGGACAACCATAAATAAGCGGCGGACAAGCAATGCGCATGTGCACCTCGCGTGCTCCGTCTTCAAAGAGAACGCCTACATTGTCGCGCAACTGCGTGCCGCGTACGATAGAGTCGTCGCAGAAGAGTACGCGCTTGCCGTTCAGCATGTCGCGGTTGGGGATAAGTTTCATCTTAGCCACTAACGAACGCATAGACTGATTGGCAGGGGTAAAGCTGCGTGGCCAAGTGGGCGTATACTTTGAGATAGCGCGTTGATAAGGTTTGTTCATGCCAGCAGCATAGCCCAAGGCCATGCCTACGCCAGAGTCGGGAATGCCGCAAACGCAGTCCACTTCCGTGTTGTCCTCCATAGCCATCATGCGTCCGTTCTCATATCGCATCTCTTCCACATTGCGTCCCTCGTAAGTAGAGGTGGGGAAACCATAGTACACCCAAAGGAAAGAACAAATCTGCATTTGCTTGCGTGGTGCGCGCAATTGTTCTATGCCATCGGCACGCATACGTACCACTTCGCCCGGACCGAGGAAACGCTCCGTTGTGTAGCCCAAGTTGGGGAAAGCCGTGCTCTCGCTGGTAGCAGCATAGGCTCCTTCCTTCTTACCTATAATAATAGGTGTGCGTCCCCATGAGTCGCGTGCTGCGATAATGCCGTCTTCTGTAAGTAAAAGCATAGAGCAGGACCCCTTAATGTGGCGGAACACGTTGTCAATGCCTTCTTCAAACGTCTTGCCCTGAATAAGGAGCAACCCGATTAACTCTGTTGGGTTCGTCTTGCCCGAAGAGAGTTCGGTGAAGTGCATGTTCTGACTAAGCAACTGTTGCTCCAGTTCGTCAATGTTCTGAATCTTGGCTACTGTAACAATAGCAAACCGCCCCAAATGCGAGTTCAAGACAATGGGTTGTGCATCAGTATCGCTGATGACGCCTATGCCCGAAGTAGCTCCTGCGAAGCGAGGAAGCGTAGACTCGAATTTAGTGCGGAAGTAAGAATTTTCAAGATTGTGAATAGAACGTGTAAACGCGTGTTCGTTTGCGTTGTACGTGGCCATACCGCCTCGGCGGGTGCCTAAATGTGAGTTGTAGTCAGTGCCGTAAAACAAGTCGGCCACGCATTCTATGCGTGATACGGTGCCAAAGAAACCTCCCATAGTTTAAGTAGTTGATTGTTTGTGTGATGGTTTTCGCGTGCAAATTTAATTGAAATGTAAAAAGTATGAAATAAATGCTTTTACTTTTTTACAAACTATTTCAAGAAAAAGACGAGCATAAGAATAAAAGTCTGTAACTTTGCAATGAATAAAGACCAAACAAAAACCTATAAAGAATATATATATAAGTCTTTTATGGAACTCATTGAACAACTTATTGCGCGTGCAAAAGCTAACAAGCAGCGCATTGTTCTTCCAGAAGGTACGGAAGAACGCACATTGAAAGCCGCTAACCAGGTGTTGACTGATGGCGTAGCAGACCTTATCATCTTGGGTAATGTTGACGAAATCCATGACCTCGCAAAGCAGTGGGGCTTGGGCAACATTGACAAGGCTACCATCATTGATCCCGCTACTAGTCCTAAAAAAGAGGAATATGCTCAACTCCTTGCCGAGTTGCGTAAGAAGAAAGGCATGACCATCGAAGAGGCTCGTCAGAAGGTGCTCGACCCACTTTACTTCGGTTGCATGATTATTAAAAGTGGCGATGCTGATGGTCAGTTGGCTGGTGCTCGCAACACAACGGGCAATGTGCTTCGTCCGGCATTGCAGATTATCAAGACTGCTCCTGGCATTACCTGCGTGAGTGGTGCCATGTTGTTGCTCACGCATGCTCCTGAATGCGGCGACAATGGTGTGCTCGTAATGGGTGACGTAGCCGTTACTCCCGTGCCCGATGCTAATCAATTGGCACAGATCGCAGTGTGCACTGCACAAACTGCCAAGGCCGTTGCAGGTATCGACCCCCGCGTAGCTATGTTGAGCTTCTCAACGAAGGGCTCTGCTAAGCACGAAGTAGTAGACAAAGTGACGGAAGCACTTGGCATTGCTAAGCAAATGGCTCCTGAGTTGAAGATTGACGGTGAGTTGCAAGCTGATGCCGCCCTCGTTCCTTCAGTAGGTGCTTCAAAGGCTCCGGGTAGCGAAATCGCAGGTAAGGCAAACGTATTGGTTGTTCCTTCACTCGAAGTTGGTAACATTGGTTACAAGCTCGTTCAACGCTTAGGTCACGCTACAGCCATTGGTCCTATCCTTCAGGGTATTGCTCGTCCTGTTAACGACCTTTCACGTGGTTGCTCTGTTGATGATGTCTACATGATGGTAGCCATTACTGCCAACCAAGCTATTGCTGCGAAAGAGGCAGAGTAAGTCCAGAGGTTAGTGGGTTAAGGGGGTAAAAATGATGCTTTACCCCCTTGACGCACTAATTACTTTTTAGATAATAACTAATCAAATAGGTTAAGGCAACTTTTTGACCCCTTAACCCTCTAACCCTATAACCTTAGAAATGAAGATTCTCGTAATCAACTGCGGCAGTTCATCTATCAAGTATAAGCTCTACGAGATGGACGATAAGTCTGTACTCGCTGCTGGCGGTATCGAAAAGATTGGTCTTGAAGGCTCGTTCTTGAAGACAAAAATTAATGGTGAAACAAAGATTATTGAATCACCCTGTCCTACACACACTGAAGGCATTAAGTTGATGTTCGACACGTTGTTGAACCCCGTTTATGGTGCTATCAAGAGCCTCGACGAGATTGGCGCAGCTGGTCACCGCATCGTGGCTGGTGGTCGTTTCACTAAGAGCCAAATCGTTACGGACGAGATGTTGCAAGAGTGGAAGCAGTACATGGAACTCGCTCCCCTTCACTCTGACGCTCACCTCAAAGGCTACGTTGCTGTAAAGGAAATGTTGCCCAACTTACCTCAAGTGTTCGTGTTCGACACAGCCTTCCACCAGACAATGCCTGCCAAGGCTTATATGTACGCTGTGCCTTACAAGTACTACGAAGAGAATAACATTCGTCGTTGGGGCGCTCATGGCACAAGCCACCGCTTCGTTACCGCTCGCGTATGCGAAGTGTTAGGCGTGAAGCCTGAAGACGTTCGTATCATTACTTGCCATATTGGTAATGGTGCTTCTGTATCAGCTGTTAAGTATGGTAAGTGTGTTGACACCTCAATGGGTCTCACTCCGTTGGAAGGTTTGATGATGGGTACACGTTCAGGTGATGTTGACCCTTCAGCCGTGCTCAGCATTATGAAGAAGGAAGGTCTTACTCCCGATCAGATGAGCGACTTGCTCAATAAGCAAAGTGGTGTGAAAGGCATCTCTGGTGTATCAAGCGACATTCGTGAGGTAGAAGCTGGCATTCGTGAAGGCAACGAGCGTTGCCAATTAGCTATGGATATGTATAGCTACCGCATCAAGAAGTACGTAGGTGCTTATGCAGCCGTAATGGGTGGTGTAGACATTGTCGTATTCACTGCAGGTGTAGGCGAACACCAATGGGACGTTCGTCAAGGTGCTGTTGAGGACCTTGAATTTATGGGTATTCAACTCGACAAGGAGAAGAACAAGAAGAACTTTGGTGAGGAAGAGATCATCTCAACTCCAGACAGCAAGGTAAAGGTAGTCGTTGTTCCTACTGACGAAGAGTTGCTCATTGCTAGCGATACGCTCGACTTGGTGAAGTAACTTTAATACTAACACACTTATACATCAATAAAAAAGGAGAATACAAGCAATTTGTATTCTCCTTTTTGCGTTTGGTGGAACTGAACTGTAAATTGCAATTTGTCTTCCTAATTGGGGGGCGGGTTTGTAACCCGCCCCCCAATTAGGAAGACAAATTGCAATTTATTTGTAATCAATGTTATCAATTCCAATCTATCAAAACGCCGTCTTTTGTAATACCACGTACACTCACGTCAATGCGTTGAGCTTCATGTGAATTAGAGAATAGAATAACAGTTGCATTGCCATTATTGTCGGTGGTAACGTTCGGTTTCCATAACAATGTACGACGATTGTCATTGTCGGTGGGTAAGTCGAACCTACGATAGTTGGGTGAATAGAAATTAACCTCTGGGGTAAATCCCTGTACATTTCTAAGTTCAATGCCCTTTTTCGAATTTTCACGAAAGCGAAAAGCATCTGGGTCGCTATATAAATAAATGGAATAAGCTGAATAAGAAAATCGCTTTTCGTTACCTGACAATGCATCGTCAACCTTGTTATCTATGACCATTGCTATAGATTTGTATTCGCTACAATCACCATAAATATAGCTATAGTCAACTCTTGTATTGTTTTCGTATAAAAAAATTTCATGACCATTTATAAAAAAACGTCCCATTATATTATTTGTATGCAAGGGATTAGGATTAAAAGCATCCATATTGCTTTTATTGGGAAAACTTGAACTCTCACTATTTCGAGATAAAGTATCAACCAAATTATCCATTTCAAGCACACCGTACTCATCATGTTGAATCCGATTATTGCTATATTGCAAAAGATCTATTACTCGCATGCCCTCTTGTCTACCACAATCTTTGCTACGTTCTACTTCTCTAATAACATTAATATATTTCATAGCGTGTTTCATTCCAGCTTTTTCGCCACCTCCCCAAGTGTATTTGCTGCCTTGAAGTCCTTTGTATTTTCTTACACGCGCTACAACTTCTGCAGAATTTAAAGTAGAAAATACAGCTCGCTGCAAAGTATCTACCCATTCAAAAGTAGTATTCTCTTTAGGATTAGCTGTGAAATCATCAGTTGTAATGGTTTTTATCGGCAATGCCAAATCGGTATGCCAAAGTGGGCGTGGCTGAGGAGAAAACCAACGATCTATCATTAAACGCGTAAATGTGCGCTTACCCGTCTCTTGCTTCATCACAAACTTTACAATGTAATTGCCCTCAAAGTCAATATTCGACTCAAAAGCATACTCACCCTTGTTGTTTGTACGAGTTGCTCCCTCTATACTTTCGCCAATTACCTTATGATCTTGAAAACGATACCCATACATATTTAAGGTAGCATTAGCAAGTGGCTCATGCTTTTTGTTGTCTTTATAAATTTTTCCACGAAGTATCAGTTTGTTTTCAATAGGTTGCTTTAACTGAAAAGAATCTTTGCCACACATAACCTCGAACGTATTGGTGCGCCACCCTTGCACCAACATTAATAGGTCGAGCATACGTCTGTGTGCAGCATCATTCTTGACAAAGTATAGGTCAGGACGATGAATGTAGCCTTTTAATTCTGATGCAAGCAATAGATAGCCTTCAAAGCCACCATCGTTGGTTGATACGAAGTTGCCTCCTTCGTCTCGTACCGCAACAGACATGGTTGCTCCCTTAACCGAACGCCCCATAGCATCTACAGCACGCATTTGAAGAACGATAGGAGAAAATGGTCCATACCATTTTTGATTTTGTTTTACACTTAACTTTACGTAACGCGATTTTTCATCTTGCTTTATTGGCACCCAAAACAAACGTGTGGCAAGGCTATTGCCTAGTTCATCAAAAAGTTCGGCACGACAAACGCCACCTCTTAATGCTTTATGGGGTACGAGTATTTCTACACTGTCGTTATTGACTGTAAGTGTGTCGAAATAGCACACATTTTCACGATTAAACACAGCAAGCCCTAATAGTTTAGATGTCCCACGAAGACTATCTCCAACTGCTACTTGAATGAGTTCTCCTTCGTCACTATAATCTGCATGTATTGCATAAGGGGCGACTCGTGTGGGCAATGCTATAGCTCCTACTTTTTTATCACCATTGTATATTTTCCGATTAGACGATAAACAAACGTGACCGCCCATAAAATCGGAGGCTAAATCAAAAGTGCCCATACCATCATGTTCGGGCACAGAAGTCGCATAGATACGACCTTTATTATCGTATATTTTTAAAGTATCTTCTATTACAGCACCTTTTCCGTCGGTTAGTTTGTAGGCTATACGCTGATTGGCCCCTTTTACTCGCTTTCCACCCTCAGGGTAGAAATTTAGTAATGCACCTCTGTCATTTTTCATTACGTACGGACGCGGGTCGCCTAAAGTAACTTGGTCATGCGCCAAAGGTTCAGGAATGGATAATTGTACGATGTCTCGTAACTGCGTTTTGTCTACCTTTTTATTGGGATTGCTGGTTGAGAACACAGGGATTATTCTTGAAAAACAAGCTTCAGTATTCCAATTAACCATTTCGCGCGTATACGCTCTAACCTCATAATAGCCAGCATATACTGGTAATTGTAACGAAAACCTACCATTAGCAGTACCTAAGGAGTCTAATTTGTGAATGTTTTGTGTAATCATCTGCCCGTCAGCATTCAACAATTCAATGTAAAGAATTCGACTCAGATTGGTTGGTTTCAAAGAAGAAGCTCGTACAACGTAAGCCTTATACCAAATAGTGTCACCCATCAAATAGCCTAAATTGTCAAAATGTACATACACTTTTTCACGCGGAAAGTTATAATCAAACCGCGCGGCACGCTTAAATTGGCTAAACAATTGTTCTGTCTCTGACAGAACTTGTTGCGCTTTAAGACTACTTGTAGTCATTAACAAAATGACAATAAAAAGAATATGCTTGGCAAGTGCTTTCATAGGTGATTAGCTGACAACTTAACTATTTGAATTACACATCGGACAGGTTGCATCTTCGCTGGTACAATCTATCAAGTCTCCGCCGTAACTGCATTCTATACGATAGCTTTCATAGGGTGCATGAACGTATGTATAAAAAGATTCTACTTTAGCAGAATCTGGCTTGTATATATTTGCCGCAAAATTTGTTGCAGCATTAAAAGCCTTTTTTCTGTCAAAATCACGGAAATATTCGTAATCTATTACTTCATGTTTACAAGGCTCTTTTCGGTGCGTAACGCTATTTATATCATATGTATGTGTTTTATAATGCACTTCCACACGATATTCAATAAATGTACACATCATGTGTGTTGCGACTTTTACGTGATTATAGCCTAATGGCTTTGTAGTGGCACATGCTTCATGTCTATGTTTAGGAATGCCATAATTATGATAAGCATATCTAAAGTTCATAAACAATATAGCCATAATGGCTAATGAACCTATTATATACCTTACGTTTTTCATTAGTTTTTAATTTAAAATTAGTTAGTGGCAAAAGTACAAAGTTTTACTTTGCTAAAGCAAATAAAATGTAGATTTTTCTGTGATAATAGGCGTATAGGTCAAATTGCAGGATGAAATCACATTCTGGAAATTAGGTACTATAGTGGCAAAATTAAGTTCGCTAACGAGAGTAAAATGAAATTAGTCCTCGTTAGCGTAAAAACTACTCGTCGTTAGTGTTAATATTAGTCGCCGAGAGTTGATTTTCATGTCTTATTATGCTTAGTTTTTGTTTAGACTGCTCCAAAATGTTCCCATTACAAGTATAGGAAGTATGGTTGAAAATGTCAATATTCATTACCTCTTAGGGCCTTTATTCCGGCTCAAATGCTATAGGAATCCCCTTCTTATCTAAATCCGGAACATAATATCCCAAGGGCGATATTTTAGAACCCCAGATCATTACAATCTTGTTAGTGTTTTTTGTTCCTCCCCCGATTAGTTCCAATCAATCAATACCCCCTCTTTGGTGATGCCACGCACGCTGATGTCGAGTGTAGAAGTTTCACGAGAGTTGGTGAAGAATATTAGGTTGGCTTTACCCTCGTGGTCGGTTGTGACATTCGGAGCCCAAAGTAACGTGCGGCGCATGTCTTTGTCAGAGGGGAGATCAAACTTGCGATAGTTGGGCGAATAAAACTTTACCTTGGGCGTGAAGCCTACGATGTGGCGATATTCAACCCCCTTGCGGCTACGCGAACGATATTCCTCTGGCAACGTGTAGATGTAGATAGAGTAGAAGGTGTCGGCAGTGCGTACCTCCTTGCCAGTAATGTTGTCAACTCCCTTGTTGTCGCGCACGACGGAAATGGATTTCACTTCACTACAAAATAAGTCGGGTATGCCAGGCTCATTGTCAATGTATGTGTTAATCTTGCGGCCGCGATATTCGAAGTCGTGCTCCGTATGGTCGCGCAAGTTTTGTTCGAATTGAGAGGGCTTGTCAGTGTTATCATCTTTTTCCTTTTCGGCATTGTCAAAGATGTTGTCAATCAATCGCACTCCCTGATCGACATCAGAGTAGCGGCTATACTCGAACTTATCGCTTTCAAGCATGCGAAATACCTCCAAAACTTCCAATTTAGAGCCTGCGCCATAGTCCTTAAGTCGCTCGTATTCTTTCTGAATGTCGTAATACTTAGTCGTGTGGCGCATTCCGTTCTGTTCGCCACCGCCCCAAGTGTAGCGATTGCCCGTGAAGCCGTGGTAACGCTTAACGTGAGTCACCACCTCAGCTTGATGAAGCGTGGAGTACATCGTCTTTTGTATGGTATCTTTCCATTCAAAGGTGCGGCTATCGCGAGGGTTAGCGTTATGGAGTTGTCGCGCCTGATTATCTGCTCCGTTGTAGAGTGTCAGATTGAGTTCGGGAGCATAGAAAGGGCGGGGTAGGGGCGAAAACCATCGGTCGAGCGTCAGTCGGCTCCACGTCTTTTGGTCCTTATCCCCCGCGCGCATGGTAAATTGTGCCAAGTATTCCCCTTCGTAGTTGACATTTGATTCGAAAGCAAATCGTCCTACGCTATCCGTGTGCGTATGTGCCTCCAATGTGCCAGGCATTGGTTTGCCGTTTTCAAATTGGTAAGCATGCATATTGAGATTGACGTTAGAAAGTGGAGTTAGCTTGTCGTTGTCCTTATAGATAGTGCCACGCAGAATGAGTTTTTCCTCAATCGGTTGTTTATGTACAAACTCCTTTGTGCCACACATCACGTCAAATGAGTTGGCACTCCAACCCTGTACGAGCAGTAATAGGTCAAGCATGCGGCGGTGGGCTGCATCGTTGCACTCAAAGTAGAGGTCAGGTCGGTGAATGTACCCCTTAACCTCAGAAGCCAATAACATGTATCCCTCAATACCTCCATCGCGATTGGATAGAATATTGCCCGACTCATCGCGCACCGACACAGAGAGTGAACTCCCTTGTATAGGTTGGCCTTGTGCCGTCGTGGCTTGGATTGCAACGACGGCGGGTGAGAATGGTTGGTATTCATATTCATTTTGCTTCACGTCAATGTGTGCAAAGCGTGTACTATCCGTCTTCTCAAATGGTACCCAAAAGAGACGTGTTGCAAGGCTAATGCCATCCGTATTGAAGAGTTCCAAACGATTGACACCGCCACGCAATCCTTTGCGTGGAATAAAGAGTTCTTCGGGTGCAGCGTTGACGGTAATGGTGTCGAAATAACACACGTTTTCTCTATTAAATATTGCCACCCCTAACAGATTTCCCTCTGGAGTTTGGCTCCCCTTGCTGATTTGTACCGCCAGTCCATCCGTCTGTTCAGAGGCAAAGAGAGCGTAAAACCCTTTACATTCGGGCAAGTTATTTTGTCTTTTACGCACCTTTCGCGAGATAGCGTCAGATTGGAGCGTCACATAACCCCCATTGCCAAAGTCTGCAGACAATATGAAGTCGCCCATCCCATCGTGCTCACACTGCGCAGTGGCATAGAGCGTGCCGTCTCGTCGGTAGATTTGTAGCGTATCATAGACTGGCAGTCCGCGACCATCGGTTAACTTGAAAGCAATGCGTTGCGCGGCACCTTCAACTCGTTCTCCACCCTCAGGGAAGAAGTCTATCATGCGATCAGAATTCTTTTTGAGACGGTAAGGACGTGGGCTACCCAATGACCCTGCATTCTCATCTGTCGGTTGTGGTATAGAAAGCTGCGTGATATCTTTTGAGAGCGTTTTCTCCATTTTGCGTTGCGGGTTGCTCCCTGTGAATACAGGAATAACGCGTGAAAAACAAGCCTCTGTACCCCAGTTGACCATCTCACGTGTGTAGGCTCTCACTTCGTGATAACCTGCGTGAATGGGAAGTTGTAGTGAAATGGCGCCATTAGCTGTCCCCAAACTGTCGAGTTGAAGCGTTTGTTGCACCAATTGTTGTCCGTCATCGCTAAGCAATTCCACATAGAGCACGCGGCTTAAGTTGGTGGTGCTGAGCGATGAAGCTCGCACAACATAGGCTTTGTACCAAATGGTGTCGCCTTCGAAGTAGGCAGAGTTGTCGAGGTGAACGTAAACCTTCTCACGTGGGTAGCGATAATCAAAGCGTGATGCTGCCTTGAATTTGCTAAAGAGTTGCTCAGCTTGACTTTGTTGTGCCCGTGTCTTTGTACAACAAAATAAGAGAGTTAATAGTATAAGTAGGAAAGTATGTTTGCGCATATTGCATTGTTTTATAAACTTAGAGGGTTAAGAAGTAAAATCCTTTACTTCTTAACCCACTAATCGCGAACTCTTTATAAGTACTTTTTCAAGAACGCCTCCATGGCGCGATAGAAGTCGAAGCGGTTTTCTTGGTTGTGAAAGCCGTGGCCTTCATTGTCCTTTACCATGTATTCAACTTCGATGCCACGTTCTTTCAGAGCAGCTACCATTTGGTCGCTTTCGGCTTTATTGACACGAGGATCGTTAGCACCTTGGGCAATAAACAGAGGAACGCGTATTTTGTCAGCATGTAGGGCAGGGGAAGTGGCAGCTAATTGCTCAGCATCCTTTTCGGGGTCGCCTACCTGTTCGTACATCATTTCGAGCATGGGACGCCAGTAGGGCGGAATCGTCTTCATAAAGGTAAAGAGATTGCTCACACCAACGTAGTCAATGCCACAAGCATATACGTCAGGGGTTAACGTTAGGCCTGCTAAAACAGCATAGCCACCATAGCTACCGCCATAAATGGCAACGCGGTCTTTGTCGGCAATACCTTGTTCAATTAACCAATTAACGCCGTCGGTAATGTCGTCTTGCATCTTTAGTCCCCATTGCTTGTAGCTGGCTTCTAAGAACGAACGGCCATAACCCGTTGAACCTCTAAAGTTCATTTGAAATACGGCGTAACCTCTGTTGGCTAAGAATTGCACCTCTGATGAATAGCCCCAGCAGTCGCGTGCCCACGGGCCACCATGAGGATTGATTACTACGGGGAGCTGATGAGCTTCGTTGATCGAAAGTCCGTTAGGTAATGTTAGATATGCTTCAATGGTGAGTCCGTCACGTGAAGTGTACTTAACGGCGTGCATCTCGTTCATGTCTTCAGCCTTTATCCACGGAGCTAATTCAGCCATGGGTGTTGCCTCGTCTGTTTGTGCGTCATAGAACCAATAGGCACCGCGTGTGCGGTCGCCGCCAACATATATCAGATAATGCTCTTCAGCCTTATCAGTGTCGGCTATGCCATAGCGTTGGTTAGGGAAGTGAGCTTTGATGCGAGTACGCAGCGCCTCTTCATCTGCGTCGAAATAGTGGCGAATGGGTTCTTTGTGCCCTGTGCAGTAAACGCTCAGTAGCTTCTTACGCTTGCGTGAGTAGCTAATGCTCGAAATGTCGTATTGGTCGTTTTCGTAAAGTAACTCCAACTCTTGACAGTTGGCAGGGTTCATGCGTACCAATACCGTCTTGTCGCGTCCAAGATTGGTGGCGGCATAGACCTCTTTATTGTCAGGTGTAAACTCCATGAAGCTAACCACATCGCGGAAGTTAGTGGTTAATACTGCGCGGAAAGGCTCGTCTTCAGTGTCGCGATAAAGCACCTGCGTGTTAATGCCGTCAACAATGGCTGTTGCTACACGCAACTTCCCTTCGTGGTCGGTCATCCAACCTTGAATGTTGCCAGGGTTTTCGGCTAATAAGGTGAGTTCTCCTGTCTTGAGGTTAAGTCGATAAGGGTCGAATACCTCAGGATTGCGGCGGTTCATACCTATCAGTACGAAGTCATCTTGCTCTTCAAGGTCGTCAATCAGACTTGTTCTGACTCCTTTAAAGGCTGTATAGGCCCGTTCGTCAGATCCGTCACGTAGTACACCATAGAGTTGGTAGTTCTCGTCACCAGCAGTGTCTTTCATGTAAAGCAAACGCTCATTGTCGGCCCACATATAGCCTGCTACGCTACGTTCAGTTTCGTGCGTAATGCGTAGTGCTTGTTCGTCGGTTTTGCCGATGGCGCGTACAAAAACGTTCAGACGGTCTTTATAAGGAGCCATGTAAGATATGTACTTGCCGTCGGGCGAAAGTTGGTAACCTGTTCGCTCAGAATTGCGAAAAAAATCTTCAAGTGGAAGGAAGGGTTTCATGAATTTATGGTATGTTTTATTTGCAAATTTACAGTTTTTACACATACTTTCGTACCTTTGCAGAAAACAATCACTTAAAAACGTATATACATATAATGCATACACTTGTATTGGTAACAACAGAGTTTGCAGCCGTTGCACACTTAATGATGAGCTTGGTAATGTTTTACTTAGCGCGTCGCAGTGTGCAGTTTCTGTCGCAGGCTTGGATTATGTTGCTTATCTGTTTGATGTATTGTGGCGCTTTGTTTTTTATAGCTACGCATGGGGTAGTGCCGCAGTTGGGCATATTACATCCCGTGTTGCTCATCTATTTATTGGCTTGCTCTTATTTGCAGAGTATTTATCCCTTAGGGCTTTGTATGCCAGGCTATTTGCAGTGGGGACGTATGTGGGGCTATGCTGTACCAGCGCTTGTTCTTATCTTTATATATGGAGTGGGGGCTGCGGTAGGCAGCAACATGGCCAACGTCTATACTTTCGATGATATTGTTCACTTTTTCCTATCGGGCGATGTGGTGTTACGCATCATCTGTTTGTTGCTATCGGGCTATTACATTTGTAATATATTCCGTCTTCCACATCGTTTGGTGCGTAGTATGCAATTGCCTAGTGACTTGATAGCCTATGGTGCGTTGTTAGGATTTGTAAGCTTGTTCTTTGTCTTTATTACGATAAAGTTCAATTGGACATTAGTATGCATTTACATGTTCCTCTTTACGTTGGTCAATATGTTCTTGTTTTTCCGCATATTGCGCCCTACGGTGTCGGCCATGTCATATCCAAGTTTTCGCCAGGTAGAGAAGCCACCAACGAAAGAGGAGATTACGCAGTCAGAAGCCGACGACTTCAATGAGGCCAATCTTCACCGTTTTGAAGTAATGGAGTATGTTATGCAACACGAGAAACCCTATATCGATGTTGCCTTCAACCGCGAACGCTTGTGCCGTCTGGCGGGTTTTAATCGTCACATGGTATTGCAGAGTTTGCGTTCACAAGGGTATAACGACATACACGAATACATTATGCGCTATCGAGTGGCCGAGGTAAAGGCGCGCATAGAGCGTGGTGAAATAACAGACATAAAGCAAGTAATTGACGTAGGTTTCCGTTCAACCACCACCGCTACTTCCTCTTTCGAACGCTACGAAGGCGTCGACTTGGCAGAGTTTATTGAAAATACAAATGATAGCCGAGCGGCGATGAAATAATGTATTTTTTCTTAAAAAAGTAGCATAATAAAAGGGCAGACCAAAAGTCTGCCCTTTTATTGTTTTTTAGATAAACTGCAATTTGACAAACAGTCCACGAACAAACCTAACGGTTTCACCCCCTCCCCCTGTCCTCAAGGAGAGGGGGAGGGGGTGAGACCCCAATTGCAGTTTATCTAAGAAATATGATTTACTTTACTCTTCCACCTCATTGTTAGGGTCTTCAGAACCTTCGCTGAGTAGGTCTGTACCCCAGTGAGTTGAGGCTAAGCGCTTTTCGCGATCAACGACTTCTTTGGCCTTCTTGGCGTAGATAATCATGCGCAAAGATTGTGAGTAAGAAATGTAGTTCCACAACCAGTTGAAGAGCACAATCATCTTGTTACGTACGCCTAAGATAGAACGCAAGTGAACAACGAGCCACAATACCCATGCCAAGAAACCACCAAACTTCATGCTGCTAAACTCTGCTACGGCGCGGTTGCGACCTACAGTGGCCATGGTGCCGAGGTTCTTGTAGTGGAAGGGCTTCATTTCTTTGCCTGCTGCCAATCGCTTGAGGTTCTTGGCCAAGTTGTTGCCTTGTTGAATGGCTACTTGGGCTAACTGTGGGTGTCCGCCGGGCCATTTATCGTCACCGTCGGGCATGATGCACTGGTCGCCAATGCAGAATACGTTGTCTAATCCTTGCACTTGGTTATAAGCGTCGACTACAATGCGATGACCACGACCTAAATGTGAAGGGTCGAGGTTGCCAACAGGCTGTGCTGCCACACCGCTCACCCAAATGAACGTACGAGTGGCAATGCTGCTACCATCTTTCAGCATGACATTGTGGTTCTTATAGTCGGTTACCATTTTATTGAGCAATACGTTTACGCCCATGGTGCGTAAGTACTTCTCAACCTTTTGGCTTGATTCATTGCTCATGGCAGCTAATAAGCGTGGCCCGGCCTCTATCAAGTAGATGTTCATCAATGAAGTAGGGAGGTCGGGATAGTCTTTGGGCAATACGAAGTTCTTCATTTCGCTCAGTGCACCAGCAATCTCAACGCCCGTAGCACCACCACCCACGATTACAATGTTGAGTAGCTCTTGACGCTCTTTGTCAGTAGCGCAAGTTAAGGCACGCTCAAAGTTGTCGAGTAGGGCATTGCGCAGTCCCATGGCTTCGCTCACATTCTTCATTGGCATGGCTTGTTCAGCTACGTTTTTATTGCCAAAGAAGTTGGTCGTAGCACCAGCTGCCAAAACTAAGTAGTCATAGCTTACCTTACCAATTGACGTCTGAATAATTTTATGTTCGGGAAAGATAGAGCGCACTTCAGCCATGCGATAGTAGAAGTCGTTGCGCTTTTGGAAAATCTTACGGAAAGGGAAAGATATAGAGCTTGGTTCGATACCTGCTGAAGCAATTTGATAAATCAGTGGTGGAAATTGATGATAGTTGTTGCGATCAACCAAAACAACCTGATAGTTGCTTTTGCGCAATTTGTTTGCCAACTTAAGGCCGCCAAAACCACCGCCTACTATTACCACTCTCTTCTTGTCGGTTTTAGGAACGTTAAAGCTCATATTTGTTAGTCGTATTCTGTGTTAGATAATTATGTATTAGGAGGGCTTAAAACACAATATTTAGCCAATTCCCTCTTTTGCAAAGTTATAATTTTTGCAAAGTTACAATCATTATGTTATATTTCGTAGTAAATGGCCATAAAAGATATACGAAATGTATTTTTTTGTTTTTTTAGTTTATACTATGTTATACTGATGTTACAAAAAAGTGACAAGGTTAGGACTGTGTTTGATTTAGCATTCGTGAAAAGTGTATGTGATGGCCTCGCATCTTTAGCAAACTAACGGCCTCACTCTCTTATCAAGGGTGAGGCCGTTAATTATATGGAGAAAAAGATGTGTTATGCCAAGTAGTCAGTTACGTTCTTCTCAATACGAGCAAGTACATCGCCAGAAGTCTCGGGCGTGAACTTTTCGCCTGTAATGTGTTCGTAAAGTTCGATGTAACGTGCAGAAATGCTATTGACAATTTCATCGGTCATTTCGGGCACTTGTTGACCTTCTTTACCTTGGAAGCCGTTGTCCATCAACCATTCGCGAACAAATTCCTTTGAAAGTTGCTTTTGAGGTTCACCTTTAGCAAAGCGCTCTTCATATCCTTCAGAGTAGAAGTAGCGTGAAGAGTCTGGCGTGTGAATTTCGTCCATCAAGTAGATGGTGCCATTGTGCTTACCAAATTCGTATTTCGTGTCGACAAGGATTAAACCGCGTTGAGCAGCAATCTCAGTACCACGTTCGAAGAGGGCAAGTGTGTACTTCTCAAGTACGGCATACTCCTCAGGAGTAGCTAAACCACGTGCCAAAATCTCTTCTTTTGAAATGTCGGCATCATGCTCACCAATTTCGGCCTTTGTTGTAGGAGTGATGATAGGAGTGGGGAACTTCTGGTTCTCTTTCATTCCCTCAGGCAACTTCACACCACAAATCTCGCGTACACCGCTTTTGTAAGCACGCCATGCACTACCGCAAAGGTAGCCACGTACAATCATCTCAACGGGGAAGCCCTCACACATAACGCCTACAGTGACCATAGGGTCGGGGGTGGCCAACTTCCAGTTGGGGCAGATGTCGGTAGTTGCGTCCAAGAATTTGGCGGCAATTTGGTTGAGCACTTGTCCCTTGAAAGGAATGCCTTTGGGCAGGATAACATCGAATGCTGAGATACGGTCGGTTGCTACCATGGCCAAACGGTCGCCAAGGTTATAAACGTCACGTACTTTACCATGATAAACACTCTGCTGTCCAGGAAAATGGAAATCGGTTTTTGTTAATGCTGACATTTTGTTTTATGTATTTTGTTGCAGCAAAGCACTTTTAGTAGTTGTGTCTTGCTGGAGTTTTTATATGCTTAATAAGCGGCAAGGCAAGTCTACCAATAATAGCTCACTTTACATAAAGCTTTACTGGCAGACTTGCCTTGTTCGTATTTCGTTATGGTTGTTCGCTATTCGTTGTTGCAGTTTTAGCTTGTTCGCGTAACTGCTTTCTACGTTCGTCATCGCGATTGTAGGCTTCCACTATTTTCGTAACCAACTTATGGCGAATAATGTCCTTTTGATTCATTTCGATGAAAGCAATGCCTTCTACGTTGTGTAGAATACGTTGTGCCTCTACCAATCCACTCTTTTGCGAAGCAGGTAGGTCAATTTGTGTACGGTCACCCGTAACAATCATTTTAGTGTTCCACCCCATACGGGTTAAGAACATTTTTATTTGAGCCGTTGTAGTATTTTGTGCTTCGTCAAGTATGACCACGGCATCGTTCAATGTGCGTCCGCGCATGAAAGCAAGAGGCGCTATTTGAATCACGTTTGTGTCCATATACTCTTGCAACTTGGCAGCAGGAATCATCTCTTGCAGTGCATCATAAAGAGGCTGCAAGTAAGGGTCAATCTTGTCTTTCATGTCACCAGGTAGAAAGCCTAACTTCTCACCTGCTTCAACGGCAGGACGACTCAAGATGATTTTCTTTACACTTTTGCTTTTCAAGGCACGTACCGCTAAGGCGATAGCTGTATAGGTCTTGCCTGATCCTGCTGGGCCTATGGCGAATATCATGTCACACTTGTCGTAAGCTTCTACCAACTTACGTTGATTGGCTGAACGAGGGGTGATGGGCTTGCCGCCTGTGCTATATACAATGACGTCTTGTGCCGTTTCGCTTTGCGTAATGTGTCCTTTAATTACGTTGAGAATGTCCTCTTCTGATAGATTGTTGAACTTGGCACAATGGTGCTCTAATTTCGTAAAAATATCTTCGAAATTAGCCATTTCTTCCTCATCGCCCATTACGCGCACCACGTTGTCGCGAGCCATAATGCGCAATTTAGGACATAAGGCACGCAACATTTTTATGTTTACGTTGTTAACTCCGTAGAAGATTACGGGGTCGGCTTCTTCGAGTATGAAATGCTTTTCAATCATTGAGTTGACCAAGATGAGGTGCTATCAGGAGCACATCGAAATGTTGTTTAGTTTTATTTACGTGCAAAATTAAAAAATCCGATTGAAATGCACTAACTTTGTGTGCGCTATTTAGCAAAATCCTTACGACAAAAGAGCATATTTATTACGAATGAAACAATTATACCAACCTCGACGTATTCACTTTCTAACCGCTTTCGTATTGATAGTCATAGCATTAGCTATTACGAAATGTGTTAATCCACAGTTGGCTCTTCCCCGACTTCTTAGTGAGAATGATTCGATAAAGAACGAACCCAAACATGTGCCCGATAGCATAGAGTTGCAAGCGAAGCGGGTTGACGGTATCTTTTTAAAGGAGCGAAATCGACTAACGTTGTTAAAAAAAGATGGATCACCAGTTAAGAATCGCGTAACAAGTGTGCCACGTTTTGAAACGTCTTTTCCCGACTTGAATGATGTGCAGTTGGCTACGGCAAGTCGTTTAGGCATTCCGATGATAGAAAATCGTGATGAGGCGCATCATCGTATGAAAGATTTGGTGTATATCGCTGATAATCCGTTTTATACTGTTCAACGCTTACACCAATCTATCCCCTATCTCGTGCCTCGTGCTGCAACGCTTCTTAATCAAATCGCTCGAGCTTTTAATGACTCCTTAGCCACAAAGGGCTATCCCCCTCATAAGTTGCTTATCACCTCTGTATTACGTACCAAAGCTGATGTACAGAAATTGCGGGGCTTTAACTCCAATGCTTCCGAAAATTCGTGCCATCAATATGGTACTACTTTCGATATTTCGTACAATCGCTTTCTCGAAATCGAACCTGACGGCAAGAGCAACATTCGTTGGGTAACAGTCTATAAGTCCATCTTGGCTGAAGTCTTAAACGACATGCGTGAGATGGGAGCCTGTTACGTAAAATATGAAGTAAACCAATCGTGCTTTCATGTAACGGCAAGGTAATAGTTTGTGACAAAGATAGTGCAAACCGAATGCAAAAAGCCAAGCTTGCTTGAGATTTTTGCTGAGGTGCAGCCTATCTTATACAAAGATAGTGCAAACCGAATGCAAAAAGCCAAGCTTGCTTGAGATTTTTGCTGAGGTGCAGCCTATCTTATACAAAGATAGTGCAAACCGAATGCAAAAAGCCAAGCTTGCTTGAGATTTTTGCTGAGGTGCAGCCTATCTTATACAAAGATAATGTGCAATTTGAAAGCCGCTCCCTATAACAAAATCCACCCCGCAATGCCACACAATATAATCATAAAGAGGGCATTAAAGCGGTAGACACCCACACCTATTAGTGTAGATAGAAAAAGGAAAATGCTAATCCAAAAGTCCCATGGAGTAGTGGTTGGCGAACCGAAATTGTCGGGTCGCATCATAATAATGGTGGCCGCACCAATAAGTCCTGGCACAAGAGGGCGTAATACTACCATGGCGCAGTCATAAAAGTTTTGATATTTGCGCTTTTCTTGCACTTTGGTATAAAATGCAGTCCAAAAAGTGGAGGGGACGATGAGTCCTGCTATGGTACAAAGACTGGCAGCAATGGTGCCAAAGAAGCCAAACTTGTTGGCTGTGGCAATGGTTGCGGTTAGGGTGGCGGTGTTGAGACCTGTTCCGCCGGGTAGTAAGCGGCAGAATACCATCAAGTCGGCCATTTGAGCGGGAGTAAACCAATGATGAAGTGTTATTACCTCATGCTCAATAAGAGCTTGTGCGCTCGCGTTGCCACCGATGCCTAAGAAACTAACTTGAAAAAAGCTAAGGAAAAGAATAAGAAAAATCATCATTGTTCCGAATCGTTAGTAGTTTGAACAAATATGGCATATAGTGCGGCTAATACAATGAGTCCTATTATAATATAGCTGGGCGAAATGCCTAATAAACCAATGGCGATGGCAGCTCCTATGGGTATCCAAATTGTGCTGAGCGTAATGCTTGAGTTACGCCACATTTGAAGGCAGGGTAGGGCAATAAGGGCAACAATAGCGGGGCGTGCACCGCGCATAAAGGATTGAACCCAACTTAATCCTACGAGCTCGTTGTAGAAGGTGGAAAATAGTAAAAACAAAAAGAGTGGGGGAAGAATCATGCCCATGATACAGGCTGTTGAACCCTTCCAACCCATAAGTTGCTTGCCAAAGTAGTTGGCAAGGTTGACATTGAATACGCCTGGCATGGTTTGTACAATAGCTATGTGACGTGAAAAGTCATCGTCTGTCATCCAACTATTTTTTTTAACGATGGCTCTTCTGAGAGGCACAATGGTGGCATAGCCATCGCCTATGCAAAGTCCACCTGCTTGTAAGAATGTAAGGAAGAGTGTCAAAAAGTTTAGTGGCATAAATCTAATAGTTTAAAAAGGTAAGTTGAATAAATGCTTTTGCAAGAACGATTTATTCAACTTACCTTTGCTTTGTAATGATTACTGATGTTGTTCGCGATAAAGGTCGTTTACAGTCTTAACGGGGTTGAAAGTAGAAAGGGGCACTTCTACGAAAACAGTGTTCCAATCACTCATCGCTCCGTTCCAAAGTCCTGGTAGTTCAAGTGCTTTGAGCTCCTTACCGTCTTTGCTCTTATGAGAGATGAAACCTGTTTGAGGATCAACGTAATCGGGTAAGTGGAAGGCTTGGCCTTTATAGTCCTTAATGGCACATACGAGGTCAACGGGATTGAAGTGAGTTCCCTTCTCAAACATTTCTTTCTTCTCGGGATCGTTCATGTCAATTTGTGAACTTTCAAGAATTTGAAGTGATATTGTGCCATCGGCATTGTAGGCTAAGAACGGACCGCCGCCAGGCTCGCCCACGTTGCGCACCATGCCGCAGACGCGCATGGGGCGGTTGAGCTTTTTGCGTAAGTAAATGGCCATTTCGGTGTCCTCCAACATTTTTGTTTCGGGATTTTTCGTGAAGAGTTTCTTCTGTACGAATTGTAACATTTCGCGAAGGTCGTCCATGGTATACTTGCCACTATCCAACTTGCGTAAGTAGGCGAAAGCTTGTGCTTGTAGTTTGACCAAGACTCCTGCTAATAGTTTCTTGTAGCGAACGGTGTCTTCCTTTAAGCGGTCGGGTACGACATTGTCAATGTTTTTGATGAATACGACATCAGCATCAATGTCGTTAAGGTTTTCAATCAAAGCACCGTGTCCGCCCGGACGGAATAAGAGATTGCCGTCCTTTGTTCTGAAAGGAGTGTTGTCGGGGTTAGCCGCAACCGTATCTGTACTGGGCTTTTGCTCAGAGAAGGTTACATGGTATTTTACTCCAAACTTAGCCTCGTAGGTGGGTACGACTTCTTTCACCAATGCTTCAAACAATGAACGGTGTTCGGGCGAAACGGTGAAGTGTACGTTGACGGTATTGTTCTTTTCACGTGCATAAAGTGCACCTTCGACCAAATGTTCTTCAAGTGGTGTGCGGCTACCTTCTGGATAGCGGTGAAACTTTAATAATCCCTTGGGGAGGGCTCCATAGTTAAGTCCTTCGGCACTTAACATCGCTTTTGCCACCTTTTTTTGCTGGTTGGTTGCTATCAGATTGTCAATATTTCGGTCAAAAAGTCGTATGCAAGCAGCATCTAAGTCGTTGAAATACGGAGCTTTATGAATATTGTTGAAGAAGAATTTCTCGAAATCTGTGGTTGGCTCATTGTATTCTGCGTCCACGAATGCGAATACGTTCTTAAACATGCGACTGGCAGCGCCTGAAGCAGGTACGAATTTTACTACCTTATTTTGCTCATTCGTGGTGTAATTTTCCCAAGAAGTTAAAAAATCTTTTTCTTCTTCTGCATTAGGAGTCAAAATACCTTTTTCGACACTTGCAGCAGCTGCAAGGCGCAAAAAAGGAAAGCCTGTGGCAAAGCAAGCTAATTGATGTTCAAATTTCTCTTCACTGATGCCTTTTTTAGCTAACAGTGCTTTGTCTTTTTCTGTTATCATGGTGCAAAGTCTTTTATGTTGTTTCTCCTTTTAGGGTGGTTCTAATAATTCTGAAATAGGGATTTGTGCGCTATCGGAAGTGTATTTTTGAAAGTTTGTGAGGGAGCATAGCGGGCTATGTGACCGAACAAACTTTCAAAAAGACACTTTCGAGAGTGTACAAATCACATTTCAGAATAGCAGAACTCTAAAAACAGAATTTTTAGAACCACCCTTTATTGTAAAGGGAGGCGTTAAAGTTTTTCGGCAAAAGCTTCGATTGCTCTTTCGGCTGTTTTGATAGCTTCTTCAAGAGGGAAGGGAAGTTCACCACCTGAGGCATTCAAATGTCCACCACCGTTGAAGAATGCTTCAGCCATTTTGTTACAAGGAAAGTCGTCAACTGAACGTAGTGAAACGCGAATGACGTCACGCTCTGTGTCCTCACGTAGCGAAATGCTCAGTCGCATACCTTTCACTTGCAATGGCATATTTACCAATCCTTCTGCATCACCGCGAATAAAGTTGAAGCGCTTCATCTCGCTACGTGTAAGGGTGTAGATAGATGCACGGTTGTTGGCATAGAATTTCAACTTTTCGTATAGAATGTAGCCTGTCAAGCGCATGCGATCAACAGAATATACATTGAATACGTTGCGATAGATCTTGTCTTTGTCGATACCTTTGGTAAGAAGAAGTGAGATAACTTCGTATATTTCAGGGGCATTGGAGTTGTAGGTGAAGCCCCCTGTGTCGGTCATCATGCCAGTGTAAAGGCAAGTAGCTCCTCCGAGTGTCATGCTTTCAAAGCCTCCTAATTGGTAAATGAGTCGGAAGATGATTTCGCTCGTTGCACACATGTTGGGGAATGAAATCACTTGTTTGGCTACTTTGGTGTCGGGGTCGATGTGGTGGTCGATGATAATCTTATCAGCCTTAGCGCGTGCGACAACTCCTTGCATCTCTTGCAAACGTGATAGTCCATTGAAGTCGAGACAGAAGATAAGGTCTGCTTCGTTAATGATAGCGCTCGCATTTGCCTCATGACGACAATAGTATTGTATGAGATGAGAGTTCGGTAACCATCGTAAAAAGTCGGGAAATGGATTAGGAAGAACTACTGTCACTTTTTTGCCTAATTGAGTAAGGTATTCGGCCCAACCTAATGACGAACCTACAGCATCACCATCAGGACCGCGATGGGCACAGATAACAATCTTATGGCTCTGTTGTATGGTTTGCAATAGCGAAAATAGTTCGTTATTTGATAAAAGTGGCTTCATGTTTCTCGTGTTATTCTCCTAAATGTTTTAATATGCGTACCTCTTCGACGGGGTCGGCAGCTTTGAATACGGCCGAACCTGCGACTAATACGTCTGCTCCAGCTTCGACTAATTGAAGTCCCGTCTGACGATTTACGCCACCGTCGATTTCAATCAAAGCGTGTGAATTAGTGCGCTCGATTAGTTCACGCAAACGACGCGTTTTGTCTAATGAGTGTTCTATGAACTTTTGTCCGCCAAAACCCGGATTAACAGACATGAGCATAACGAGGTCAACGTCGCCAATAATCTCTTCTAATACGTTGACGGGTGTATGGGGATTAAGTGTAACACCAGCCATCATGCCTTCCGTTTTAATCTGCTGAATGACGCGGTGAAGGTGGGTGCAAGCCTCATAATGTACGTTCATTACTTTAGCGTTAAGTGCTTTGACTTCATTAATGAACTTTTCGGGGCGCTCAATCATAAGGTGTACATCGAGTGGCTTGGTAGCATGCTGAGCCATAGCTTGCATGACGGGGAAACCGAATGAAATGTTAGGCACAAATACGCCGTCCATAACGTCAAGGTGATACCAATCGCATTCGCTATGGTTGAGCATTTCGAGGTCGCGTTGTAGATTGCCAAAGTCGGCAGAGAGAAGTGAAGGAGATACTAATGGCATAATTCTTAATATATGAAGTGGGGCATTATTTAGCCCTCATGTTATTATTTGTGTTTTGATTTACCTAATTAAAAGAGATTTTCAATAGGTGGATTAAGTGTGGGAGTGAGTTCTTGTACACCTTTCTCGCGTAGGCGTTGAATGTGTCTAAGCTCGTTTAGAGCAAAGTCTTTGTTCTCATTTTCATTGAGCATGCTACAACATAATTTTTGTGCCTTTTCGAAAAAGTGGCGTTCAATGTTGATGTAAACGTCTTGTCGTCGCAAGAAGTCGTAAAATTCTTGAAGATGTTCGGGCACTTCCCTTTCATTCTCAAGGTATTCTTGTATCTGCGTCTTGACGTTGGTGCTATAAAACTCAAGGGCTTGCTCACTTCTGAAGTCTTTTAGTGCTACCAGACAAGTGATCATTTCTTCTATGTGGTTCGTTTGGTTTGATCCAGACAATATATGTAGGTAGAAGAAAGCTGTTTTGAACTGCTTCATTTTAATGTAGCAGTGTCCTAATATAAAACACACTTCGAAGATGATGCTTTGTTGCTTCTTGTCGCTTGTATAGAATTCATTGTTCAGCCTATTGTAAGCTCGACTTAGGTGTAGCGCTGCTTCGTAGTAACGCTTTTGTCGTGCAAAGCGTTTGCCCCAATAGATGTCGTAGCCCAATTCAGCATGCGTAATAGTGTGTATGAGTTCTTGTTCGGGCGACCATTCATCGGTTTTGCCCTCTTTTATTTTATCTTGGGCATCTTTCCATAGATAATCGAACTCTACTTGTTTGCGGTGACCATCTTTCCAATCGTAGCCTATAACAAAGCTACCGCCTGTCACGCGTGTATAGCCGTTTGCTGACTGAAATTCGCTTTGCGGATTGGTAGACTTCTCTGGGAGCATGTAGTTGATGCGAATGTATACAATATGCTCATTTACTCCCAGGTTTTCAATGTAAAGCGTGAGCCAGTGTGTTCTCTTAGAGTTTATCTCATTCTTACGTTGATAGGCTATTTTAATGCTACCATTCTGCGCTTTCGGAGCTTGATCTTGCTGTAATTGGTGTATAATGGGGGTGGTTAAAGCATAGTGCAAAATGCTGTTTGGGTCCATTGTTGAGAATTGATACCCATCGTCACTTTCGCATTTCATTTCAAGTACTTTGCTCTCAGGGGGCAGAATTTCTTGTGTGTTTAACCATTCGCCTAATAAACATTCCTCGGTTGATTGTATGAGATGATTTGCGTTGAAACTCATTTCATTTTGTGAGTGGCGCGCTTCAACTTCATTAATCCAATTGTTTTGCTCAAGTAGGTTGCTTTGTGCGTATTCAAGGTCAGAAAAGCGCGTTTCGATCATTTGTTTGTCTAATTGATCTACACGTTCATCTATAAATCGCTGAAGAACAAAGCATTCTTGCATAGCGTCGGTTAAGTTGTCAGTTAACTCATGCGAAAGGATAGTGAAGGGTATGTGACAAGCCAAGTGTACGTAAATCTGATTCTTTTCGTCGTCAATAAAGTAGACCGCTCGTGCTATGCTGCTGGTATTATTTGCCTCGTTGCAAGTAGTACGAATGGCTTGAAGTTTATCAAGGTTGGCGATATAGATATAGGGATAATGTAGCGAGAAACCTTTGACATTGGTATCGCTCATTGGTATAAAGAGCGAAAAATTTCCTGATTGGTATTCAAAGGTAAATAGCATGTCCTTCCCCTCATTGAGCGTAACCTTTTCGTACTTAATATTGAGTTTTTTAAGGCTGTTACGCATAATGCCAAGGTATAGTTCTATAGTCACCTTATTGCTCTGTGTCTTGTGCATTAATTTGTCAAG
Organism: uncultured Prevotella sp.; assembly: GCA_900540885.1. Classification (GTDB taxonomy): domain Bacteria; phylum Bacteroidota; class Bacteroidia; order Bacteroidales; family Bacteroidaceae; genus Alloprevotella. The sequence goes on along the minus strand of UQHJ01000005.1, from coordinate 2,954 downwards.
AATCTTTGCAATATTCCCTGTCCTTTTAAGGTAAAATATTACGAGAATAGCTAAAGAACTAATGATGACTATAATAAAGGATATGATGGTTGTAATACTAATGTACATGCTTTTTGAGTCATTTTTGTGACTGTTTTCTCAAATCTTAGATTCAGTCTGTTATTAAAATAATTGCTTATTATATAGATGCAAAGATACTGCAAGGTGAGCGCAATGCAAAATGAAAGTTGGAAAACTTTAAATTATAGGATGTTCATTATGACAAAAAGCTACTCAAAACTGCAATATGTTGAGGAGTTGCGCACGAACGCAAGCTCACCTGGGGGCGACGCGTCCCCGCGTCGGCATTGCCAACTTGGGGCTCGATGCCCCAAGCTGGCAATACTTGAATTAGTGATATTCATGTATTTGTTAGTCAAGGCATCGAGGCCTTGACTTGCAAATACATGAATATCGGGTCTGTGTTGATTCGTGAGGGTAGCGGTTTGCTTATTTCCTCAAAAACTCTTACCTTTGAAGTCATGGTTACAATAGTGTGGGTAAAAAAATTTTTTTATGACAAATAGCAGTGTACCCACATGATTCGTTACAGAGCCATTCATCTTTCCATTAAAGACATAAGAATAGAATATCATTAAAGAAACAAAACAACGATTATGAAAAAAATAACTTTATTGCTTTTAGCTTTGGTTTGCACGATGACAGCTTGGGCAAGTGAGATTGACACAACGGCGGTTGATGCCATTTATAAAGAGTTATTGGCAAATCCGAAAGTTACAAAAAAGACTGTGCGATACACAGGCGAATGGGAACGAAGTATAAGGGGCTTTTCTTGGAGACAAGGCGAGGGGCGTGGTTGGACCGTGGGCACACGTCTGACACTGAGAAAGGCAAATAGAGCCGATTTAGAACGCTACTTAAAGGTGTTTTCGACTATAAGCCTTATACGCACGTTATTGTAAAAGGAGACCGTGCGGATATGGGATTAGAAAAATGTAAGACGTTCTACGGATTGAGATGGGAAGATGGTACGCTTTATTTTTTGAAGGCTAAAAAGCTTGAAGATGAATTTTGTGTGCCTATAGACTGGCACCTTATAAGTTATTACAAAGGTGTGACACATCGTCCTGATAATTGGGGTAGCATTGATGCGCCAACACGCAGATTATTGGGTTTGAGCCATTTGTGGAGCAGTGTGAAGCAAAACTTTGTGTTCATGGAGCGTGTGGCAGTGAATTGGGACAGCTTGTATGTAGCCATGATTCCACAAATAAAGGCAACGACGGTCGATGGCGAAGCAGTGCGCTTGTTGCAGCGCATGGCAGCAACACTTAACGATGGACATACCTATGTGTATAGCTACTATCCGCAAGATATAAAAAACATGCCTTTTGCCACACGTTGGGTAGACGGTAAAGTGTATGTCGATAAGGTGTATAGTTCTGCCTTTGTGAAGCAAGGCATGCGCCGTGGACAAGAGTTGGTAAGCATTGATGGCGAGGACGTGCAGACTTATGCACAGCGCGAAGTGATGCCTTATATTTCGGCTTCAACAGAACAATGGCGTATGCACGAAACCTACGACGGCATGGAACTGACAAAATGTTTTGGAACAAAGCCTATGACCGTAGAATTGCGCGATGGTAAGAAGACCTTGCATATCACCTATGATTTTAAGGGAAACGACTTCGATTTGTATAATAGCCAACAACCCGAGCTAATGACGTTTAAAGAGTTAGAAAACGGCATTGGCTATATGAAAATCTCTAACTTTATGGACGGACGTTTGACTAAAGAGTTCGATAAGGTTTATCCTGAAATATTGAAAACACGTGCGCTAATTATAGACATTCGCAGTAATCATGGTGGAAGTTCAGTCAACGCAGATTACATTGCCAAGCATTTTTATGCCGACAGTTTGCTGACAGGTGCTTGGGAGAGTCGTCAATATATTCCTGCCTTTGCCTCGTGGAGTTATCCCGAAAAGGTGTATCATGCCGAGGGCGACGTGTGGCGACATAGTGAGGCTGACACGTTTAAACTTTATCTCAAACCCGTGGTATTGTTGGTTGATCGTGGCACATTCTCGGCTGCTGAGGACTTTATATCTGTGATGCGTGCCACAGGAAATTGCACCTTGGTGGGCGAAAACACAGGAGGCAGTACAGGCAATGGCGTACTGGTATCGATAATCCCAGGTGTTTGTGCCGCCAATATTTGCTCAAAACACGATTATGCAGCCGATGGCACAGAGTTCGTGGGCAAGGGGTTCGCACCCGATGTGCATGTAACAGAAACTTATAACAGCTATTTTAAGGCAAAGCGTGACAATGCGTTGACGAAAGCTGTGCAATGGCTGAAGAAAAAGTTTTGATGTATAATTGCCGTGCAGTGAAGTGCCTTAATGTTTATTCCTGTCTGTTCGACAAATTGTAGTTTTTCTCACATTTATCTATACGTTTTCAAAACCTCTGATTTATCTTTCATGTTTCAGTTTCTGTTATAAAGTAATTGAATATCAGTTATTCCAGAAGATGAAACATACGACTTAAATGTTTCACTTTTAGTTTCATGTTTCATTCTTCAAAACACTGAGGGAGCGCTTTCACGCTCCCACAGTGTTTTTTAATCGCTCCCTCAGTGTTTTTGCTTTTCTCCCTCAGTGTTTTTAGAATGAAACATTGAAACTAAAAATGAAACATATAAGTCGTATGTTTCAGTCTTAAAAAGTATTGATAATCAGTAAGTTGAAACATAAAAATGAAACATGAAAGCAAAAAACATCGTAGGTAAAATATACGTAAGCCAATGTCTATTTAGGGCATTCTAAAACATTTCATAGAAACTTTCAAACTGCAAACAGTTATGCGCCACGAGCGCAAGCTCACCTGGGGGCGACGCGTCCCCGCGTCGGCATTTGTTAGTCAAGGCTCGATGCCTTGACTAACAAATAC
>UQHJ01000004.1 GCA_900540885.1 uncultured Prevotella sp. | reverse complement strand
TCAAGTATTGCCAGCTTGGGGCATCGAACCCCAAGTTGGCAATGCCGACGCGGGGACGCGTCGCCCCCAGGTTAGGACGCGCCCCCCCCAATTAGGCAGATAAATTGCAGTTTATATTTATCTTTAATTTCGTTTAGATCCAAAGTAAACGGGTTGACAAGTCAGTTATTCACTTACTTGTCAACCCGTCAACAGGTTAATCAATAGGTCGTTCCTACTTCATCAACTTGGCAGTATGACTCTTGCCGTCTGCCGTCTGTACGGTGATGTAGTACACACCCTCGGCATAGTGCGACATGTCAATGCGCTCCGTGTCGGGTGTGGGGTTCTGGTTGATGTACAACAGTTGGCCATTGGTGGCGTGAATGGTGATAAGACGCATGGCCGGACCATTGGTGCTTGCTGTCACGTGCGTCTTAACGCGACGTGGCATAATGTTCACCTGAGAAGCCTCAGCATCTGTCACACCTGTCACGGTGGGCAACTCTATGGCAAACGGCTCGTTGAGCGTACCAATCATGGCATTGTCAACATAGGTCAGAGCAGCGTTGGTTGAACATATCTGACCATTGTGTGCCACACGCACATCAAGTTGCGGTCCATTGCCTTCGCCACTGATGGTTATGAAATACAGACCATCAATTTCGACCGATGTACCACGGCACTCGTCGCCAGCAAACACGCCTATCTCGGCACCACTTACGGGTTGGCCGCCTTGCGTGATACTTGCTATAACCGTCATGTTGTTGGGATAAGCATGGCGGTCAACAGGCGGGAAGGCCGACTGCACCTCGTCACTATTGGCAGCCTTACGGCGGCGCATCTTGCTGGCAGGAGCCGCAGTGGGATAACCAAACTGACGGCTGTTATCAGCTGCGCTGAAGTACATGTAGCCCTGTCCGGGTTCCATAGCCTCGAGCGAACCTATCCACTCATAGTCCTGATACATGGCAAATCCGTTCTGGCCCTTCACAATATCACCCGTAACGGGTGCCGCCGGTGCAAAGGCATAGAGCGGCGATGCGGTGTAAATGGGCGTGTAACCGAGCCATGTCCAGCCCTTGGCCAGTGTGACAGGCGTGGTGGCAGTATTCACCTGCTCGCCCTTCACGCTGAAGTCAGCGGGCTGCTCCATATAGAGCATGTACATTTCCTTCACACTAAGCTTGTCAAGACCACCCGTCCAGGCCAGATTGTCGGCAGCAGGCACTGCAAACTGCGTCTGGTTCTTGAGCGTGCGGGCTGTTGCAGCCACGGGGGCAAAGGTGCCAGTCACGGTGGCATCAACTGGCGTCACGCTGAACGACAGCCACTGCCAGCCCTGATGCAGACTGAACTGCTGCTCTACGGCGTTGGTAGCATTAAGCACATACGGCTTCGTTACGCTGCCGTACACGGCATTGGCGCTGAAGGTCACCTTGTCAGCGGTTTCAACCACCGGGTGTACCTTGCCCGTGGCGGCATGCCATGCCTTGAAGCTGACGGGCGAGCCTGGGTCGTCGGAGTTGCCATAGATGGTAAGCATGGCAAAGTAGCAGTCGAAGCGCTTGTTGTAGACGGGCGAAGCCACACCCACACAAGTACCCTTGGCATTGAATGCTGCCACAAGGTCGGCGCCATTCTCTGACGGCACACCGTTGAATTGCAACTGGGCCACCATGCTCATGTTCATGTCATACTTAGCAGCATCAACACGCCAGTCGGGCTGCTGTCCTGTCACAGTGAGCTGCACGTGCAGCGGCTGTGCCACACCCTGGTTGCCAGTGAGGTAGAGCGTTGCCTCATAGCGGCCTGTTGCCACCGATGCGGGTACTGTCAGGCGCAACTTGGCTGTGCCAAGGGGCTTGAGCTGTCCGCTCTCGGTATTGAGCGTGAGCCATGAGGGCAATCCGCTGATAGTCCATGCCTCGGCGGTGCTGCTGTTGTTCACAATCTCAACCTCGGTGGTGAGCTTGTCGGCCTGTTGCTTGGCAAGCGTCAGCTGGCTGTCGCCCCAGAGCAACTGGTTCTGCTGCACATAAGCCGTCCAGCTGATGGGGTCGGCCAAGTTGTTGTTCACATCGCGTATGCCACGCAGCGTAAAGTTGACGGTGCAACCCTCGAGCGCAGCGGCCGATTCGTTAAGGGTGATAACCACCTTGCGCTCCGATGCGGTAAAGTTGAATGCCACATTGCTGAGCTTGGGAGCAGCCTTCAAGCCAGGAGCCTCATCGCCAATGGCAGCCGAGCCATAGAGTTTGGCCTCGTGCGGCTTGGGCAGCGTGGTGGTGGCATGGTCGGCCATGTCGGCCACCACTTCGGCCTGGCTGTACTGGTTGAGCTGTATCTTCTCAAACGGATAGTAAGCCACCAGTCCACTCTCGGTGCCTTCGAGGCGCTGCAAGCGTGCGGCGCGCAGCACATCGGCAGTAAGGCGGGCATTCCACAGGCGCAACTCGTCAAGCTGACCGTTGAAGTAATTGCTGTACACAAAGTCGGCAGCCCCCGCAGTCTGTGCGCGGCGCATCACGCCAAGCATCAGGCTGTCGCTCTGCAAGCGGAGCGGGGCACTGGGTGTAAATTGTGCCACATTGTTACCGTCAACGTAGACAGCTGCCGTGCCGTCGTGCAGCACGTTCAGTGCAAAGTGGTGCCATTGGTTGTCAAGGCAGTCGGCTGTGCCAGTGACCAGCATCTGGTCGTTCTGGCTCAGTTGCAGCTGGCCTTGGGCATTGAAAGCAGCCATCACGCCATCGACATGGGTGCTGAAGAGCGTGGCCTGCTTGCCTGCCTCGGGCTTGCTGCCCTTAAACCACAGTTCGAGAGCATAATCCTCGTCGGTGGCGGGTGAGCATGAGGTCAGGTCAATGGCAGCATAATCGGTTGTACCATTCAGGCTGACAGCCTTGTTGGGCGTAGCCATATACCACGAGGCGGCAGGCAGCGTGATGTGGCGCGAGCGGGCCACGTCGTTGGCTGTAGTGCCAGTGCCCTCGTTGAGCGGCCAGTAGCCGGCTATGTCGGCAGAGTTGGCCTGCTTGGTAGTGTACATGTCGGCCTTGGCCTCAGCGTATGAGCGGGCAGCGTTCCACAAGGTGAGTTCCTGCATGGCGCCCTTCATTCCGCCACCTATGCGCAGCGGGCCATTGCCGTTGTAGGCGGGCACGGGCTGCGATGCAAACAGGCTGGCGTCGGTGTCATCGTAAGCACAGTCGGCAGTGAGTGTGCCGCCCTGGCTGGCGGGCGCATAGCTGAGTGCGAGATAGGTCCACTTGTCCTTGGGCAGTGTGCCTTCCGATGTCACCTTGGTGCCGGCCACATCGGCCGTGAGGTGACCCTCGTCGTCAACCGACAGGGTAAACTTGGTAGCTGCTGCGCCATGACTCAGTATCTGGCCGGCGCCAGTGTAGTTGAGCCACATGTTAAGGGCGAACGGACGTGCGGCCAAGTCGATGTCGGCCTCGGTTTGTGCACCCTCGGCACCTGTGAGTTGCAGGGCCACATCGTGGTCAACCTTCGAGCCGTTGAGCTTGCTGGTCACCACAAAGTTTTCGGTCTTGATAAGGCTTGATGCCTTAATGTCCTCGTTGAATGTGATTGACACTTCACCGTCGGGGGTGAGCACACCGTTGGCGGGCGACGGGTTGCCCAACAGTTTCGGGCGCGCCACGTCTTTCACCACTTCAATGGTCTCACTCTCATTGTTCACCTCGCCACTGCCAAAGTCGCACATGGTGATGGCGCGCAGTTCGTAGGTCTGATCGGGGAAGAGTGCGTTGTTGCTCATGTCGAGCACATAGGTGGTCGATGCACCGCTGATAAGCTGGTTGTTGTCGGTAAGGTCGGCCTCATCGTTGACAAACTCCTTGGCCAACTGCCAGTCTACATCGCGGGCACCCTTGTACTGAATGCGGAAGCCCTTGAACGAACGGAAGTTGCGGTCGTAGCGGCTTACCACCATCTTGAGCTGGCTGCCGGTGTTATGGTTCACCACGCGGTCGGGCACGCTGAGCATGATGTCGGAACAGCTGGGCACAAACTGGGCCGAAATGGCCACGGTGTCGGCTATTACCGGGAATGACCCTGTGGGGTCGCTCTGACACTGCGAGCGCAGGGCGAGCTTGATGTTGTTGTATTCCAGCACGCTCTGGTCGGTTTGTGTGAGTTGCAGCTGCTTGCGCAGGGCTTTGCCAGCCGGCACCAGGAACACGCGGCCGTCGGTCAGTGCCTGGCCGTCGATGCTGAGTTTGGCGCCATTGGGGTTGGTTTCGTCGAGCATAGAGAGCTGGAACCACACGTCCTCACCCGTCTCGCTGTCGTTCTGCATGAGCAGAGTAAAGTTGGCGGTACCGCCTGAGGGCACATCGGTGGCATAGTTATTCTCCACATTGAGTTTGGGCACTTCTATCTGCATGGTAGCGGCCGATATCTCGGTGCCTGGCTCATAGTACTTGCTCACATACTTGTCCTCATAGGGGCAGCAAGTTTGTCCGCCACGGGTTATGAAGATGGGGCCGAAACCGTCGGGGGCATTGAACACGTCTACCGACAGGGCATCGTCGTCGCCATTCTCCTTGAGCGTATAGCCAATGGTCTTGGCATTCTCCGAGCTTGAGCCTTGCACAAAGGTGTTGCGGGTGCCTGTGGTGGTCTTCACCGTGAGGTCGACACCTGTGCCGTTTATCTCAAATCCGGTAGTCACACCGCCCACGATCATCACCTCAAACTCCTCGCTGGTTTCGTGGCTCTTGGCCTCGAGGGTACCTACCGAGTTCTCGATGGTGGCACCGGCGTCGAACGAGTAGTTGCTTATGAGGTACTCTGAGCGGCTGCTCTTGGCCTCAATCTTGGCCTTCTCGTTGTTGGCCAGGGTCTGTGTCCAAAGCGCCATTTGCGAATTGTACCACTTCACCTTGTCCTCAAAGGCTATGGGCTTGCCATTGCTGTCGGTGGTCTTGGCAGGGAGCATCATGGTGTAGCTCGGACCGTCAAGCTTGTCGCCCGACACGGCGGCAGCGCCCCACACGTCCTTGTCGTTGTTGTTCGAACCAAAGCGCGGGTCGTCCTTGCTCACCTTCGACACATACACCACCTCGTTGGTCGTGTTGCTGGTAATGCCCTCTGAGGGGTCGTGCAGCAAACTGTTGCGCACGCTCTCGAGGTTGGGCAGCAGGGTGTTCTCCACATAGTTCTGCGAGTAGTTGAACCCTGTGCCAAACTCCATACCGGTTGATATAACGTCCTCGCGGGTCACGCCAAAGCCGCCCTTGCCGTCGGGACGTATGTCCACGCTGCGGGCATTGCCAAACAAAATGTTGGTGGCGGTGCCTATAAACACGTCGCCGTTGGCACCCACATAGTCCTCCTCGTCAGATGTGCTCACGCGGTTGGTCGTAGTGGTGGTGGTAGCGCTTTCCTGACTGTCGGTAATGTCGAGGTTGACCTCGGCACCCACTTCAAGGTCGGCCTTGGTCGACGCTTCGGTTATGACACCTGCACCCACGCCCACCCAAGTGGCGGCCTCGAAACCGAGCTTGGTGAGGGTGCTCACCTCGTTGTTAGTTACAAACGAACCGGCATACGAAGTGCTTTCGGTCACAGAGGTGGCTGTCTCATAATAGGCGTTTGAGTTTGAACCCGGGGGGTCGCGCAGCACCATGAGCACCTTGTCGGGGCCTGATGTCACAAAGTTGTTGCCCGATGGCAGTTCACCAAGCACAATGGCCTTGAAGGTGCCGTTGCCGCTCCACTGCTTTTGTGCGCCATTCACGTCGAATACCATGTTAAGCCCCAAGGTGTACGGTTCTGTGATGTTGGGGAAACCTGCCATAAAGGTGTATTCGGCATGGCCGAGCGAGTCGAGCTGCAGTTGGTTGGTGGCCAAGTTGTTCTCGTCCTTAAACTTGCCGTCGTCGGCACCTTCAAAGTTCACCACCTGTCCGGCAGCAAACTGGTTGGTGATGGTGACAGTTGACTTCTGCAACGGTACACGGTCGGTGACGGGATTTTGGGCATCGTCCTGGTTGACGTACTGCTCGTAGCCGTCGAGGGTGAAGGTGTAGCGGCGCAACTGGGTGAACACTGGGGCACCCATGGCATAGGTCACTGTGCCCTGCTCGTCGGTGGTGTAGAGCGGCACTTCCTGGCCCTTGGGGTCGCTGAGTGTCACGTACTTGAAGGTGGCGTCGCCAAAGGCCGGAGCGCCCTTCTGCTTGACATCGAATGTCGGCTCCACGCGGTGAGCCAAGTTGAGCGATGCCACATAGTCGAAGCGTTGCACTTTGCCCTCGTCGGTGGTGGCGGAGTCGGTCTTGACGGCCAGCGGATTGCTGGCGTCGATGTTGGGAATAGTGGCGCGGTCGAACACAATCTCGGCGTTTGACGGCACCTCGACACTGGTCACCTTGTACTGTACGGGGGGCACCAGGGCGGCAAACTCGCCTGTGGCGGGGTCGGTGGTGATGGTGATGGTTTTTACGGCATCGTCATCGCCGCCACCCACCTGGGCGGTGCTCTTCACCTGCTTGCTTGCTGCTTCATAGTTGCGGGCGTCGGTGGCGTTTTCGTAGGTGTAGGCGCCACCATTGTCCTTGCGCACCACATTCATGCGGTAGGCATCGCCTGCGCTGAGCTTTATCACGGCCTGGCCAATGTTGGCCTTGCTCTGTGCCAAACCAAGGGGCTTGCCCTTTTCAACGTCGCCACCTGCCACACGGCCGGCTATTACGACTTTGGTCACATCGGTAAAGTTCACCGGCTCTTCCTTCACAAAGGTGTAGCGTGTGCCAACGCCCTTGTCGTCAGCGGGGAAACGGCCTGCCGAGCCAAACTCGTGGCCCTGCTTCTTTATCTGTATAAAGTGGTCGCCAATGGGCACACTGATGCTGAAGCGGCCCTCGCTGTCGCTGGTGATGGGTTCACCGTCCTTATAGCAGATGTTGCCGTCTACGTAGAAGTTGCAACCCTCCACCGGATAGGTGGTGCCTTCGTACAGCACCTGACCTGTAACGGGGAAACTTGAGGTGTCCTCAAAGTCAACGCCATTGTGGTTGATTGAGTTCTGGCTGACGTAGCGCGAGAGCTTCTGTGGTGTAAAGCTGTGTACGCCCTTGCTTGGCACAACCGAGTAGTTGGTGCCGCTGCCGGCAAATGGCACACCTTTTATCACATAGTTGCCCTCGGCATCGGTGCGGCCGTAAATGCTGAATGCATCGTCGGGAGGCACAATTGTGCTGATTTTGTTCGACGACTTGATAGTGCCGTGATGGCCATTGGCCACGCCGCCGGTCTTGCTATAGTCGTAAGCGGTAGTCTGGTTGGTAATGCCCTCGTCGAGCGGCCAGTACAGATAGAGGTCTTTCTCGTCGCCCGAGAGCTGGTGGTCGTAGGTGGCCATCAACTCGGCATCGGCAAGGACTTTGTTCCACACGCGCACCTCGTCGATGTAGCCGTTAAAGTTGTAGCTTGCCAAATCGCTCACATTCGTACCGAAGGCCAGGTTGTAAAGCTTCTTGCGGTTTTCCTTGGGCATGCCCGTGGCCTTGGTTTCAAACTTCTGCATCTTGCCCTTGGTGTCGATGGCGCGCAGGGTCCAGTTGGCGGCGCCGTCGGTTGACAGGGCTATGGCATAATAGTTGTTGGGCTCGAGTACCACCGTGGTGCGCGTGTCGGCATACTTGTTAGGTGTGGGCAGGCGCAACGTCAGCTGGTAGGCACCGCTGCTGGTGCGCTGGCCAAACAGTGAGAAGTTGTCGTAAGTGTCAATCAGCATGGGCGTTGCATAATTGGTTGCATTGCCCGACTCCTTGATGTTGTCGTCGAGGCGGAACCATGCCTGCATGGTGAGGGGTACACTGTCCATAAACAGGGCACCAGCCTCCTCACGGTCGAGGGGCAGCACAAGGCCACCGCCTACATTGTCAACACGCAATGAGTAGAACTGCGACTTGGCCTCGGCATCGTCCTTGGCCTGCACCAAATTGACGCGCACGCCCTCAACGGCCGTACCTGTGCCATAGGCTATGCGGCCGGCTATGGTGCCGGTGGCCTGGCAAAAGCCGTTGTCGATGGCCTCGGCGGTCAGCGTGCTGTTGCCATTACAGTTGATGTACGACAACACGCGGTATTCGTAGTACTGGCCGGGGGCCACATTGTTGTCGTCGAAGGTGTACATCTCCGAGGTGCCCGACACGGTATGTATGTCGCTCCAGTTGCCCTTGCTGCCAAGCATACGGCGTGCCACCACATAACGGGTGTTGCCCTCAGATATTTGCTGGGCGTTCCAGGTGAGCTTGACGCTGTTGCTGTACAGACCCTTGCTCACGTTTAACGATGTCACACGGCTGCTGCCGCTGATGGAGCCTACGGCAATGGGCGACTCAAAGGTCTTGCCAAAGGCTTTCAGCGCAACCTTGAACTCGTAAGAGTCACACACATTCTTGATGCCAGTGTACTCGTATTCGCCCAAGGTGGCATTCACATCGGTGCGGGGCACGCTCACGGGGTTGCTCCACTGGGTTGTGCCGGCCAAACGGCTGTACACAAGGAAACTCTGCTCGCTGTTTCTGAAAGCACCATACTTCCAGGTTACCACCACGCTCTGCTCTTCAGAACGGGTGTCTACCTTGTCAAATACGAACGACGGCACTATTTTGGTCGTCACTGTGGCCTTGAGGTCGTCTACTATGCCTTCCTTCCACCCGTCCTTTTGGTAGGTGACGATATACACATATTCGGTTTCAAGGCTTGGCACTTCCACCTCGCATTCGTGAGTTTTATAGTCAACGGCAGCGATACGTTTGGCCGAACTTGCTGATTCGCCTTGCTTGTAGCGGTACACCAGCCACTTGTCTTTCTCGCTGCTCAAGCGGGTGTCGCCCTTGGTGTTCCAAGTCAGCTTCACGGTTTTGGTCCACTGTTTGGGTTCTGCGCTCAAATTGCCCGGATACGGGCAACCGGGCACGGTGACTGACCAAATAGTGCCATTGTTGTAACGCTGGAACACACTGTTCTTGTTGTCCTGAATGGGATCTACCACACTACCCATGCCAATATTCATCGTGGCACTCCATGCGCCCCAATAGTAAATGGTGACGGCATTGCGGTTGCTGAACGTGCCGTCGAGCGTCTTGGTCACGCTGGTGGCATTGTCGGCCGCATATACCGAACCATACTTGAGGGAAGTATACGACCTTGAATTGTTGAAATAGTAGGTGGGCGCGAAACCCCAGGCTTTCTTATTCGGCAGCTTCGAAGCATTGAATGTAATTTTGCCTGCGGCACTGCGCACAAAACTGCCCTTATTGGTTTGGGACTCGTTGATGGCCGAGCCGGCAGTGAAGTCCAGGACCTTGTTTATGTTGTCGGGGTCATCGCCATTGTCATTGTTGTCCCAACAGCCCACAAACTTGAGGCCTTGTATTTTGCCCTTGCCGTCAGAAGTGCCTTCACCCTCGAGCATTTTCTTTGAAGGGTAAAAGCGGGCGTAGACAGTGCGTTTTTTGCCGTTCATCACATCCCTTACAATGGTAAGGCGGCCATACGCTTCGTTGTGACGCACCAGCTTGTCATGACAACGGGGCATTTCGCCCACCAATATGTCTTTGTAATCGCGGACTGTTATATATCTATTCAGATTCATAACTTTAACAGACCTGATTTCAACGAACTCCCTCACATATATCTTAATATTGCGCATGGCATCAGGCCTTCTGTTATCCTTGTCGTAGTCCATGTAATGGAATTCGATGTACGGACGTGCCTCGCTCATGGCAATATTGTCAAGACCTATCAGCTTGGCTACATCTTTGGGGTCGGTGTCTGCCCTCACCACCTGCGGCACAAGGCCCCAGGTCATGAGCAACACGCCCAACATGAGCAACCACCGGCCCAATAGGGGCGGAGGAGGCACTTTCTTCGCTACCCACTGATGAGGTAATCGTGTAAAGTGTGTGTGCATAATGATAAATGTTTATGAAATTAGTGAAATTGTTTACAAATTTAAGTAATGCCATCGTTTGAATGCAAGCGATTGCCCTGTCTTGTTGTCCGATTGCTCATAAGTAGTTGTCCGATTGGTACCAATCGGACACTTTACCCGTTTTTTGCACCGGAAAGGCCGTTTTGCGATGAAATGGGGATTTTTTGCGATAGAATGGGGGATTTTTGCGATGAAATGGGGCATTTTTGCACTTTACGCCCCTCATCTAATGGGCAACTTGTAATTTGGCAATAAACTTACATAATTTTAACAGGTGAGCATTTTATGGCCACCCTTTGTAGGTTGGATGGTTTTCTGCTCTTTACTTTTTAGAATATTATCTCGAACTCGCGTTAAGCCATTTGGCTGCCAAATTGGGGGGGGACACGTCCTAACCTGGGGGCGACGCGTCCCCGCGTCGGCATTTGTTAGTTAAGGCTCGATGCCTTGACTAACAAATACATGAATATCAATATTTCAAGTATTGCCAATTTGGGGCATCGAACCCCAAATTGGCAATGCCGACGCGGGGACGCGTCGCCCCCAGGTTAGGACGCGTCCCCCCCAATTAGGCAGATAAATTGCAGTTTATAGAATATTATTTATTGCGACAAAAGGACTCTGCGCCCCACACAATGCGTTTTCAACTATTCTTTTTTGCTTTACTTGCTTTTTACATTAACTTTGCAAGCACCAACAAATCCGACAAACAATATGGCAGCACTAAAACTATATCCTGTAGGCATACAGACGTTTGAAGAGATAATCAGACGCGACTTATTATATGTAGACAAGACGGAATATATCTACCGCATGACACATGGCAGTGGCAAATATTTCTTCTTAAGTCGACCGCGCCGTTTTGGTAAGTCGCTATTGACTTCCACCTTTAAAAGTTACTTTGAGGGGGAAAAGGCTCTCTTCAAAGGACTGGCTATTGAAAAGTTGGAGAAGGATTGGACGGAATATCCGGTAATTCATCTTAGCATGGCAGGAGGGAAGCACATGGAAAAGGATGAGTTGGAAAGATACCTCTTATATATACTAAAGTGTAATGAAGAGAAATATGGCATAACCTGTGACTCCATTGCCCCTAACATACGATTAAGCAACCTAATCAGATCGCTTTACAATAAGACTAACAAGCAGGTCGTCGTACTGATTGACGAATATGATGCGCCACTGCTTGACGTTGTACATGAAGAAAAATCGCTCGATATGCTTCGCAATGTTATGCGCAATTTTTATAGTCCGTTGAAAGACAATGAGCCTTATCTCCGCTTTGTATTCTTAACAGGCATCACCAAGTTTTCACAGTTAAGTATCTTCAGCGAGCTCAATAATATATCCAACGTGAGCATGGACAATGAGTATGCGGGCATTTGTGGTATTACGTTGGAGGAGTTGAATACGCAAATGGCAGCAGACGTTGAAGCCTTGGGAGAGAAGTTGGGCAAAACGAAAGAGGAAACGTTAACGATTCTTCGCGAATATTACGATGGTTATCATTTTACTGCGCAATCGCCCGACATATTCAATCCCTTCAGCTTACTCAATGCTATGGCAAAGGGTAAATTAGACTACTATTGGTTCACGTCAGGCACTCCCACTTACCTCATCAACATGATGCGTAAGTTCGGCGTTGACTACACTGACTTCTCTGAAGGGATGGAAGCTGATGCTTCTGACTTTGATGCCCCAACCGAAACGATGACTACTCTCACACCGCTACTTTATCAGAGTGGCTATATTACGATCAAAGACTATGACCAAGAGTACGACTCCTATTTCTTAGGTCTGCCCAATAGAGAAGTGCGTATCGGACTGACCAAGGCACTCATACCTTATTACGTTACACCCAACACGCTTGCCACGAATAATACAGTGCGCAATATGGCTCGTGCACTCAATAAGGAAAACTTTCATCTCGCATTACAATACTTGCAAACGTTTCTTGGCACCATACCTTATTGTGACAATACTCATTACGAAGGTCATTACCAACAGATGCTCTACGTCATCTTCACCCTGCTCTCTGCCTATATGGTTGACGTAGAAGTGCGCACCTCACAGGGGCGTGTTGACATGGTGCTACGCACGCGCACACATATCTACCTCTTCGAGTTGAAACTCAATCAAAACGCCGCTGCCGCTATAAAGCAGATGAACATAAAAGATTATACAAAGCGGTTCGCCCTCTGTGGACTCCCCACAGTAAAAATTGGCATCAACTTTGACGTAGCTACTCACAATATTACAGATTGGAAGGTGGAGGAATAAGTCAAAAGGCTAACAAAAAAAGATTAACGATAGAATAATGTTACTTTATTCTATCGTTAATCTTTTTTTATAGTATATAAAACGCTACTATGTTACGCTAACAATTGCTTGACGATGGTAGAAATGGCTTTACCATCAGCACGACCTGCGAGTTTCTTGCTAACAATGCCCATTACTTTGCCCATATCCTTCATGTTAGTGGCCCCTACTTCGGCAATGACAGCCTTGATCTCTGCCTCTAACTCTTCTGGACTGAGAGCTTTAGGCAAGTATTCCTCAATTACAGCGGCTTGAGCTTCCTCCTCTTCGGCCAGGTCGGCACGATTTTGTTCACGATAAAGGGCTGCAGTGTCGCGACCTTGTTTGGCGAGTTTTGAAAGAATTTTCAGCGCAGTAGCATCGTCGAGCGTATCATTAGCTCCAGGAGCCGTCTTGGCTTCAATAAAGAACTTTTTTACGTTGCGGAGTGCTTCCAAACGCATTTTGTCTTTTGCCTTCATTGCGGCAATGATGTCCTTGCTTACTTTTTCAAAAATATCCATTGTTATACGTCAGTTATTTGTTTTCGATAATTGCTTAATGTTGCGCAAATATTCCGCAGTGCGCTTATAAGTAGGCACGCTCTCAACTTCGCTTATCACTTCAAGGTTGGACAAATCGTCCTCAGTAAAGAGATAGATGGATGAGCGCTTGCGAGTGCGCTTATTTCTTGTCGCACCATAGTACTTATTGCGCTGCTCCTCACGTTCGAGGGCCTCCTCTTCTGAAATTGTTTGCTGTTGTGGAGCGACCTGCTTAGCGTTGCCGAACAAGCCAAAGCCTGAAGCAATAATCGTTATCTTTATTTTCTTTCCGAGATTAGGGTCGAAAGCCAAACCCCATTTAGTCTCGATGTTGGCATTAAACTTCGACATGAAGTCAGTTATCTCGTTCATCTCGCTCGTGAGCAAACCATTTTCGCCGCTATCACTGGTTGTTATAGCCAGAAGAATGTGTTGTGCGCGGAACACATCATTATTGTTGAGCAAGGGAGAGTTAAGCGCATCGTAAATGGCTTTCGAGACACGCTCTTCGCCCTCACCATAGCCGCTCGACATCACTGCTACCCCACCATTACGCAATGCGGTACACACATCTTGAAAGTCAAGATTGACACGGCCGTGCATCGAAATGATTTCGGTGATAGAACTAACCGCTGTCGATAGCGTCTCGTCAGCGCGCTTAAAGGCATTGATAATGCTGAGGTCTGGATATATATCGCAAAGTCGCTCATTATTGATCACGAGCATTGCATCAACTTCCTTTGAAAGTGCTTCCAATCCATCAAGTGCCTTGTCTATCTGCTTCTCGCGTTCAAAGAGGAAAGGAATGGTTACAATACCAATGGTAAGAATCCCCTTCTTACGTGCCTCATGAGCGATGACGGGCGAAGCGCCCGTGCCTGTTCCACCTCCCATACCCGCAGTGATGAACACCATTTTCGTTTCATCATCAAGTGCCTTTGCTATAAGGTCAACACTGTCCATAGCAAGTTCACGACCTGTCTCGGGATTGCCACCAGCCCCTAAGCCAGGGCCTAACTGTAAGTGGTCGGGCACGGGATTGTCCTCCAAGGCCTTTTTATCACTATTGGCCACCATATAGCGCACCTCAGGTATGTTATCACGATACATCTGAGCGACAGCATTGCCGCCACCGCCTCCCACGCCTATCACCTTAATGATGCGCGGTGTCGTAACGTGAGCAAGTTGTATAAGATCGTCAGACATAGGGGGAGGGAGTTAGGGGTTAGGAAAGAGATTAAAGGGGTAGAGAAAGTTAAAGGGGTAGGAAGTTAGGAGGTTAAAGGGGGCATATTGCGCTGTAATGAATTGATAATACCAATGTGCAGAACGCGTTAAAGGGGAAGCTGACTTTTTAAGTCTCTAACCCCTTCTTAGCCTCTAACCTACGACCCGCTAACCTACTAACCTCCTACCCCATTCATCAAAATGAGATAACCGAACCTGGAGTAGCAGGAGGAGTCGTGCCGCCCAAGCCTTCGGGTTCGATGGCTACGTTGGAGTATGACTTTGCTTTAATGTCAGAGAGAGCTTCCTTTGAGCGCTTATAAGTAGGAGTGAGTTCTACCAATGAGATGATTTCCTCGTTGTCGAGGTCGTCAAGGCCAAACATAAAGAAGCGTGGACGACGACGAAGGGTACCCTTCTTATCACCACCATAGAAACCTACACGGCGTTCTTCATTTTCTTCATCACGTTCAATCTCAATTTGGCGTTTCTTCTCAGCCTCAGCGTCCATCTTGTTCTTAATACCTGGCACGTTATTAATACCAAAGCCTGTAGCCAAAATGGTGATTTTAACTTGCTTGCCGAGTGAAGGATCGGTTGAGAGTCCCCACTTCGTTTCGACATCGTCGTGGAACTTTGACATAAAGTCGTGCACTTCGTTCATTTCGTCCATCATGAGGGTGTCGCCCTCCTTCTCGGCACAGAATGAGATAGAGAGGAGAACCTTCTTCGAATTGAAGATGTCGTTGTTGTTGAGCAAAGGTGAATGGAGTGCTGCTTCGATGGCCTTGCTTACACGGTTCTCGCCTTCGCCATAGCCCGTTGACATGATAGCTACGCCACCATCTTTGAGCACGGTGCAAACATCACGGAAGTCGAGGTTGATAATACCGTGCATGGTGATAATCTCAGCGATAGAACGTGCTGCCACACTCAACGTGTTATCAGCCTTCTCAAAAGCAGAGAGCACATTGAGTTCGGGATAAATCTCACGCAAACGTTCATTATTGATTACCAAGAGGGCATCAACGTGCTTTGAAATTTCTTCTACACCATCGAGCGCTTGGTCAATCTTCTTATTACCCTCAAAGAGGAAGGGAATGGTCACAATACCAACCGTAAGTATGCCCATTGACTTTGCCTCACGGGCGATGACGGGAGCAGCACCTGTACCCGTACCACCACCCATACCCGCAGTGATGAATACCATTTTTGTGCCGTCGTCAAGCATTTGCTTAATCTGATCAACACTCTCTTCGGCAGCCTCACGAGCACGTGCCGGACGGTTGCCTGCTCCCAAGCCCTCTTTGCCTATTTGAAGACGAACGGGGACGGGAGAATCGGCCAAAGCCTTTGAGTCGGTGTTGCACACAACGAAGTTGACATCATGAATGCCTTCGCGATACATGTGATTGACAGCGTTGCCGCCGCCACCACCTACACCGATTACTTTTATAATAGAAGGAGTGGTGGTTGTCACTCCCATATCAATCAACAAATCGTTATTTTCGTCAGCCATTGCTTTGTATGATCTTAATAATTTGCACCTACTTATGGGTGGTTCTAAAAATTCTGTTTTTAGAGTTCTGCTATTCTGAAATGTGATTTGTACGCTCTCGAAAGTGTCTTTTTGAAAGTTTGTTCGGTCACATAGCCCGCTATGCTCCCTCACAAACTTTCAAAAATACACTTCCGATAGCGCACAAATCCCTATTTCAGAATTATTAGAATCACCCTTATGCGTTTTCGTCACCTTCTTTTACAAGATTGCCAAAGAAGTTTCCTACACGCTTAAAAGCGTTTTTCCACTTGTCGCGCTTCTCTTTCTTGCGCAATTCACGCTCGATGCGTTCACGCTCACGAGCCTCGGCTTCAGCCTTGATACGAGCCTCTTCTTCTTCCTTGCGCTTTGCTTCTTCTTCTTCAGCCTTACGTTGTGCTTCAGCTGCGGCTTCTTCTTCCGCAGTAAGAGCAGGTTTTTCGTGCTGTTGTTCTTCCTTCTCTTCAAAGAGGCTTGGCTGACCTAAGGGGCCACCACAGCAGTTAATCTCGCCTTTATCAATTAAAGCGATAACAGCATTGCAGTCACCACCATCGTTCAGACCAGGATAGTCGGTAGCACGAAGGGGAATGCGAATATTATGAACGAAACGAATCTTCTCAAACTTTGTGTCGCGTGTGAAAGCTTGGTCAATACCTCGCATGTGAGAAGCACCACCCGTAACAATGAGTCCACCGATCAATTGGTTGACATCATAATTAGAAAGCGAGATTTGGTTCTTCACATTCAAGATGATCTCTTCAACACGTGCCTCAACTAAGCCCATAAACTCCTCGTAAGGAATCTGTCGGCCATCGCTGGTAGTAATAGGCTTATGACTATCAGCTTCATCAGTTGAAACGGCACTACCATACTTGAGCTTAAGTTGTTCGGCCTCATCGTCCTCTATCTGCAATGACTGAATGTCGCGATTGATATTGGCACCACCTAATGGGATTACGGCCATGTGACGCAAGAGGTTGTTCTTGTAGACGGCTACAGAAGTGGTCTCAGCTCCCATGTCAACTAACACACAACCTGAACGCTTTTCAGGTTCAGTCAATACGGTGTCGGCCATGGCAAGCACATTAATAGGAAGGTCGGCAATGGTGATACCTGCAGCACGGAAGCAGTTGCGAATCTCTTCACGCACGCTTGAGTTGGCTACTATATTAAGGTAGTGTCCCTCGATATTATCAGAGAGGATGCCGACAGGATCGTTCTGCACTTGGGTGCCAAGATGATACTCTTGCGGAACTGACTCAAGAATGTCGCGATCTGAATTAGCTGAGCTACGATTTTCATCACACATGGCATCAACCATCTCTTGTGTGATTTCTACCTTTGAGTCGAAGTGGCGCACTACGGTGTTGGCTACGGTATGCATACCCATGCCGCCAATGCCTACATAGACGCGGCTAATGCTGCGCTGCATCTTTTGCTCCAGCTTGTCCTTCATGCTAATGATGCACTGCGTCATCTTGCTCACATTGTTAATGCGGCCTTTGCGAATGAAGGTGGTTGAAGGCTCTTGAGCGAAGGCAAGCACCTGAATGGCGCCGTCGGGCTGCTTGCGACCTGCCATACCAGTCACTTTCGACGACCCCAGCTCGATAGCTACTATAAAGTTGTCTTCTGTTGCCATTATATGTTGTTTTTTATTTTCTTGATGTTATGGTTGGGGGGAAGGGGAGAAGGTTAGGGGGTTAGGGTGTTAAAAGGTCGTTTTGTTAACGACCTCTCCTACTTGTTACTTATTTAAACTCATTGAGTTCATTAAGTCCTTTAAGCCTCTCACTGTTCCTTTCTTCCTACAATTTGTGATACGTGTTCTACTGATATTTCAGCATACTTGTTCCACCCTACTTCGGGGAGGACCTTTTCGTAGAACGTGTAAAGATTGCGAAACTTTTGATTAATGCTATCGGTCGTACCGAAAGCTATGGTGTGACTGCCCACTCGCGGCACCATTGATATATGGCGTTGCGGGCTGACATATATTTGTTCTATCTGATTATTCCAAAAGGCATCATCGCGTAAGAAGCGTGCCAACTTAATGAGTTGACGTTGAGCATAGGGGCGAGAGATATCGCCCGTAGCGACAACGAGGTCGGCCGAATAGCCTTGTGGATTCATTATGTTGCCTTTGTCGTCAATGTAATAGTCATCGCCATTGTCGGCTTTGACACGCAACAAGGGTAAACGCTGCAATATTAACACATTCACTACCCCACCCGGTGACTTGTAACACGATACAGAGTCAATGAAAGAGTTACGACGCAAAGCACGCTCTATGGCCAATCCATCAATCTGTTCCATTTCGCGTCCTACGGGATAGAGTCCCGATTGGCGCAAAAGGCGGTCGGCCTCATCGGTTGTGATGAAGCCTGCATGTGAACTGTCGGCTATGGTAAAGCTGACTTCCTTACACACCGTCGTATCGCCATGTGTGGTAAAGTTGGCAAAGGCGAAACATAGATAAACGATGATTCCTGCCAATAGAATCAGTTTGAAAAAGGTCTTCAAGTAATGTGCTAATATGCTAATGCGTAGGAAATGTGCAAATGCGTGGGAAATGTGCAAATGCGTGGGAAATGTGCAAATGTGAGAATGTGCAAATGTGCAAATATGCAAATGTGCAAATGATTGAATGATGTTTTAATTACTCAGCGTACAAAGGCGACCATTCGCACATTTGCACATTTGCACATTCGCACATTAACTAAGTTTGCACATTAACTAATTGCGTTCCAATATTTGCTTAATTTGTGGTATATAGTCTACGGCATCACCTGCGCCGAGTACTACAAGAACATCAAAGTTCTCTGACTGCACGAACGACGGAATGTCTTTCTTCTCAATCAGATGCTTTTCAATACCAGGACGCAAGTTGTCATAGATAATCTGGCTTGTTATACCAGGAATGGGCTTTTCGCGTGCAGGATAAATCTCTGTCAATATCACCTCATCGAGCAATGAGAGACTATCGGCAAAGTCCTTATAAAAATCGCGCGTGCGCGTATAGAGGTGAGGCTGGAAGATAGCCGAGATC
The DNA here is from genome assembly GCA_900540885.1 of uncultured Prevotella sp. Taxonomy (GTDB): domain Bacteria; phylum Bacteroidota; class Bacteroidia; order Bacteroidales; family Bacteroidaceae; genus Alloprevotella. The sequence continues at coordinate 55,797 of UQHJ01000004.1, read as the reverse complement.
TTACGACCGTTAAACACCTCACGAATGCTCAAGATACTTTGTTTGATTTCGGCTGGGTGGTGTGCATAGTCTGAGAGGAGCACATGCTTATCTGTCTTCAGCGCAAAGTCAAAGCGACGGTCAACCCCTGCGAATGAGAGCATTGCCTTACGTATCTCGTCGGCCGTAGCTCCAGCTATTTGTGCCAAAGCCATCGCAGCAATACCATTTTCGATATTAATGCTTACAGGCACACCTAACTCTACATCGTTGATATTGCCAAAGGGTGAAACGAAGTCGAAGACGATATGGCCACCACCGATGCGAATATTTTCGGCATGGAAGTCACCCTCCGTGCGGTCATAAGTATAAACGCGCACGCCCTCTTGTGGATCGGGCTGCATCTTGAGGTTGCGATGAACGATGAGCGCACCACCGGGTTGAATGAGTTGCGTATAATGGCGGAAGCTCTCCAGATAGGCCTCCTCTGTGCCATAGATATCGAGGTGGTCGGCATCAGTAGCCGTAATCACCGTAGCATAGGGACGCAGATGATGAAAAGAGCGGTCGAACTCATCAGCTTCTATCACCACATAGGGAGAATCTTTGCTCAACAAGTAGTTGGTACCATAATTTTTCGTAATACCACCCAAGAAAGCATTACAGCCCACGTGGCTTTCGTGCAGTAGGTGAGCCGTCATTGAAGTGGTAGTCGTCTTGCCATGCGTACCAGCTACGCAAAGTCCCTTCATAGAGCGAGTCAGCGTGCCAAGCACTTGGGCGCGCTTTTGTATATCGAATCCGTTTTCACGGAAATAAGTCAATTCTTTGTGCGTAGCAGGAATGGCGGGGGTATAAACCACCAACGTCTCTTCCTTATCGCGACAAGCCATTGGTATGAGGTCAGGATTGTCCTCATAATGTATGTCGGCGCCTTCTGCACGCAACTCTTCTGTAAGTTCGCAAGATGTACGATCGTATCCTGCAACTACCAAGCCCTTTGACAAAAAGTAGCGTTCAAGAGCGCTCATTCCGATGCCTCCAGCACCGATAAAATATACTGATTTCATTCTTTTCAATCTGCTAATGTGCCAATGTGTTAATATGTTAATGTCTGATTACCGTCAATACACAATACAATAATACAACTACGCAGATGTCATATACAATTCATAGCACCAATTAGTTGCATATTAACATATTGACACATTAGCATATTAGCACATTTTATTATCCTTGTTCGGCCAAACGTATTACCTCGTCAGCGATATCAGAAGCGGCGTTCGGACGTGCTAATTTTAAGATATTGCGACTCAAAGAGTCTAATTTATCATGATCAACTACAGTGTTGATAGCCAACGGCAATAAGGTGCGTCGTGCATCAGCATCGGTCACGTAGAGGGCTGCGCCCTTTTGCACCAAAGCCAGAGCATTCTTCGTCTGATGATCTTCGGCCACATTGGGCGAAGGCACTAACACAACAGGCTTGCCTAACAAGCAGAACTCTGAAATGCTACCTGCACCCGCACGAGATATTACAAGGTCGGCTGCAGCGTAAGCCTGTCTCATGTCGCTTATAAAGTCCATCACCTTCAAGTTTGCAGGACAACCGCGACGTTCTAACTCCGCTTTTATTTCAGCACTGTAATACTTTCCCGTTTGCCAAATGAACTGTATCTTGCTTTGCTGCTTTACCAAAGGTAAATTACCTAAGATGCTTTCATTCAATGTGCGTGCGCCAAGCGAACCGCCTACAATAAGTATTGTGTGTTTGCCTGGCACGAGGTCGAAGGCGCGAATAGCCTCTTCTTTCGACATCGAATTGTCCAACAGATTTTGACGTACGGGATTACCCGTGAACATAATCTTATCGGCTGGAAAGAAACGTGCCATGCCGTCGTAGGCAACACATATCTTGCGAGCTTTCTTAGCCAACAACTTATTGGTTACCCCCGCATAAGAGTTTTGCTCTTGCAGCAAGGTGGGAATGCCCAGACCTTCTGCCACATTGAGTGTAGGTCCACTGGCATAGCCACCTACCCCTACTGCCACTTGTGGTTGAAAATCTTTGATAATCTGGCGAGCCATATAGCGGCTCTTCATTATTTTGAACAGAACAGGAATGTTCTTCAATAGATTCTTGCGATTAAAGCCTGCTATAGGCAACCCCTTAATGGGATAACCTGCGGCAGGCACACGTTGCATTTCCATACGTCCCTCAGCACCTACAAAAAGTATCTTTGCATCGGGGCGTTTTGCGCGTATTTCGTTGGCTATCGAGACGGCTGGAAAGATATGTCCGCCCGTACCACCACCACTAATGATGACTCTTAATTCGTCGTTCATAATTCTATACGATATAGTACAGCGCAAAATTAATAATTATTTTTGGTGTTAGCACTTATTTTCGTTTACGTTTTTTCAAAAAAAGCACAATATTTGTTACGCAAAAAACGGCACTACTTGCACATCTTAATAGAACACACTATTTTTTCACCCCTAATCATGTACACCAACGCTCTACACGTTAACATTTTTACACAAGAAGTTTATATACTGAAATCTCGGATTTAGCAAGGGCGAGCTGAATCCGAAAATTGAGTAAAAAGACGACATTTAAATGACTTATGACAACAAAGCGTGTTACGTAAAACACGCTTTGTTGCTAAATTCAGCATTTCTTAGTACTTTTGTAGCGATAAAGTAGGCTTTAATTAGGCCTTTATAAATGTTACGCACACTTGCGTACATACTCATATCAACACAAACCTCGACACTTACACAACGATGCTTGAAATAAAAAATCTACACGCCTCAGTTGAAGGCAAGGAAATTCTTCGCGGTGTTAACCTCACTATCCGCGACGGTGAAGTACACGTACTCATGGGCCCAAATGGTTCGGGTAAGAGTACACTGAGCAATGTACTCGTGGGCAATCCCAAATATGAAGTAACAGAAGGCTCTATTACCTTTAATGGCAAAGACCTTTTGGCACTTCCACCCGAAGACCGTGCCCACGAGGGTATATTCATGTCATTCCAAGCTCCTACTGAAATTCCAGGTGTGTCGATGACAAACTTTATGCGCGCTGCCTTGAATGCAAAGCGCAAATACTTCGGCCAAGAACCGATTGCCGCTAGCGAATTTCTAAAGTTGCTAAAGGAGAAGCGCAAACTCGTAGGACTTGATGCTCACTTTATGAGCCGTGGCGTAAACGAGGGCTTTTCGGGTGGTGAACGTAAGCGCAACGAAATCTTCCAAATGGCTGTGCTTGAACCTCTCTTCTCTATCCTTGACGAGACGGACTCTGGCCTTGACGTTGACGCACTGCGCATTGTGGCTGAAGGCTTTAACATGCTTCGCACACCGAAGACGAGTGCAATGGTGATTACACACTATCAGCGCATGCTCGATTATTTGAAACCCGACTTTGTACACGTGCTCGTTAAAGGCCGCGTAGTAAAAGAAGGAACGGCTCAATTGGGTTACGACATTGAGGAGAAAGGCTTCGACTGGATTGTTAATAGCATTGAGGAGGCATAATGATGAAGCAGAGCCACAAACAATACATCGACCTATATCGTGCCCACCGCGACATGGTGAACGACGGCAGCACTGAGGTGATGAACCAGCAACGCGAGGCGGCTGCCGCACTGCTCGAAGAGCAAGGTCTCCCCTCACATAAGGAAGAACGCTATAAGTACACCGATGCGGAAGAGGCCTTTGCCCCTGACTACGGACTTAACTTACGCCGCACGCCCTCTAACGTTGACCCTTACGAGGTATATAAATGTAATGTGCCGAACTTGAGTACATCGCTCTTTTTTGTCGTGAACGATGTGCCTTGCGACGCACCACAAAGTGCACGCGCCTTACTGCCCGAAGGAGTCATCATTACTTCCTTCCGCCAAGCAGCGACTATGGGGCGTGCCGACCTGTTAGAGAAGTACTACAACCAAGCCGCTGCCAACGACCGCGATTTTAAAACAGGGCATGACGGCGTCACCCTGCTCAACACTCTTTTGGCACAAGACGGACTGCTCATCTACCTGCCCAAAGGCACTGAACTGAAAGCTCCTATTCAAGTGGTAAACGTGGCTGCTGCACGCATGGACATGATGTGTGTGCGCCGTATTATCGTTGTAGCCGAAGAAGGAGCAAAGGGATCTGTTCTCTTTTGCGACCACGCTGAAGGTGACAGTCACTACCTCACCACACAAGTAATCGAGGCCTATGCTGAAGAGGGGGCGAAACTCAACCTTTACAGCATTGAAGAGACGAACGACAATACGACGCGTTTCTCTACGCTTTATGTTGAGCAGGCTGCCCAAAGCCGCATAAGCTACGATGGCATTGTCTTGACTTGTGGCAAGAGCCGCAACCGCTTGGACGTGCGCCTACGTGGTGAAGAGGCCACCACCGAACTTTATGGTGCGGTGATTGCAGACGACAAGCAACGCGTTGACAACAACATCTTGGTAGAACACCTCTCGCCCAAATGTACGAGCGACATGCTCTATAAGTACGTACTTGACGGACAGAGCAATGGTGCCTTCGCGGGCAAGGTCTACGTAGCTCCTGGGGCACAACAGACGGCTTCAGAACAGACGAATGCCAACATTTGTGTCACCCCGACGGCTCGTGCCTTTAGCCAACCGATGTTGGAGATTTATGCCGACGATGTGAAGTGTAACCACGGCTCTACAATTGGTAAGTTAGATGAAGGTGCACTATTCTATATGCGTCAACGCGGCATTTCTGAAGCTGAAGCGCGGCTCATGTTGCAACACGCTTTCATCAACGATGTATTGCGCCACGTTGACATTGAGCACTTACACGACCGTCTCTCACACCTCGTTGATCTCCGTTTCCGCAAGGAGTTAGGCCAAGGTTGCCACGGCTGCAAAGGCTGCGCTAAAAAGTAAAGAGAAAGTAAAATGCGTAAGGAATTGGCAAAGTTGTGTTTGGATTTGGTCAAATACATATTAACAGCTATCATCATTAGCGGTTTATTCTCTGGATTAGAAAATAATTGGGCAATTTACATTACTGCCATATTGCTAATTTGTTTTTTAACAGTTGTAAGTTACTTCCTATTCAAAAACAATAAAAACAAATAAAATTATGTCAGCACAAATCATAGCATCTTTCGTTGGAGTTGGCATTATTGCCGCATGGGCAGTCTTCTTAATTCACCAAGACAACAAGAAGGCGAAAGAGGCTCAAAAAAGAGCATCTAAATAAGCACGAAGATTTGAGAGTCTTATCATCTATGTACGATATTGAAACCGTCCGCAAGGACTTCCCGATATTAGGACGCGAGGTGTACAAGCGTCCGCTGGTTTACCTTGACAACGCTGCTACGACGCAAAAGCCGCGCAGCGTGGTTGAGGCGATTGCCAATGAATATTATTCGGTGAACGCTAACGTACACCGTGGCGTTCACTACCTTTCACAACAAGCTACTGACTTGCATGAGGCCGCACGTGAAACGGTGCGTCAATTCATCAACGCACGCACGACGGCTGAGGTCATCTTTACGCGTGGCACCACCGAGAGCCTCAACCTCGTAGCTTACTCCTATGGTGAGGCTTTTCTGCACGAAGGCGACGAAGTCATCGTATCGGTCATGGAACACCATAGCGACATCGTTCCTTGGCAACTCTTACGTGACCGCAAGGGAATTGTAATCAAGGTCATACCGATGAACGATGCTGGCGAACTCGACCTCGAGGCTTACGAGCGTCTCTTTACGTCTCGCACGCGATTGGTATGCGTAGCGCAAGTGAGCAACGTTTTGGGTACGATTAATCCTGTGAAGCAAATGGCTGAGGTAGCACACGCACATGGTGCGCACTTCTTGGTGGACGGCGCACAGAGTGTGCCTCACTTTAAGGTGGACGTGCAAGAGCTCAACTGCGACTTCTTAGTGTTCAGCGGACACAAAGTCTACGGTCCAACAGGCATAGGCGTGCTCTACGGCCGTGAAGACTTACTTGAACAGTTGCCACCTTATCAAGGCGGCGGCGAGATGATAGCCCGCGTCACGTTTGAGAAGACTACCTACGAGCGCCTTCCCTTTAAGTTTGAGGCTGGCACACCTGACTATGTAGGTAGCCACGCTTTGGCCACGGCACTCGACTACGTTAACGCGTTGGGCATTGACAACATTCACGCCCACGAACGTATGCTCACACAGTATGCCATGGAACAGATGGCTACCATTCCCGATATACACCTCTATGGCACAGCAGCCGAAAAGGATGCCGTCATATCATTCAACGTTGGCAATATTCACCCACTCGACCTCGGCACCCTACTCGACCGCTTAGGCATAGCCATTCGCACGGGGCATCACTGTGCGCAACCACTCATGCAGCGCTGCGGTGTGGAGGGCATGGCACGCGCCTCGTTTGCCCTTTACAATACACGTGAGGAGATAGACACCCTTGTGGCAGGCATTGACCGCGTGCGCAAAATGTTCTAAACCTTATGCTTGCTACCAGATACAATCAAGACGGACTTATTGAAGCGGGCTGCGACGAGGCTGGACGTGGTTGTTTAGCTGGCAGCGTTTATGCCGCTGCCGTTATCTTTCCGCCTAACTACGAGAACGAGCTACTCAACGACTCTAAGCAACTCTCCGCCAAGCGCCGCTATGCCTTGCGTGAGGTAATCGAACGCGATGCTTTGGCGTGGGCCGTGGGCGTGGTGACACCCGAAGAGATTGACCACATCAACATACTCAATGCCTCCATATTGGCCATGCACCGTGCACTCGATCAGCTACAGGTACGTCCCGAATTTGTTATCGTCGACGGTAACCGCTTTAAGCCCTACCACGACGTACCCTACGAAACGATTGTCAAGGGCGACGGCAAATACCTCTCTATTGCTGCGGCCTCTATCCTTGCCAAGACCTATCGTGATGATTACATGGCTGAGTTGCACAAGTCTTATCCCTACTACGGTTGGAACCACAATGCGGGCTACCCCACCAAGGAACATCGTCAAGGCATTGCACTTCATGGCCTTACGCCCTACCACCGCCGCTCGTTTGCAGGATTAGGTGAAGAGCCATTGCCTTTTAATGGTAACATATAATATGTTAGTTATATGAGCCCCTTTAATAAAAAATAAACTGCAATTTATCTGCCTAATTGGGGGGCGGGTTTTTAACCCGCGGCAGCAGCAGAATGTTGTAAATGTTTACTTATAGTCGCTTAGCGCGAGAACATACATAACATTCTGCTGCTGCCGCGGGTTAAAAACCCGCCCCCCAATTAGCCCGCCCCCAATTAGGCAGATAAATTGCAGTTTATTTTTCTCACTCTACCCAAAGGCGGAGGGTTTGGTCTTGTCCATTTGACAGTGTAACACGGAGAATGAGAAGTCCTGCGGGACAAGGCATGGTGAGCGCGTGAACGCAATCATACCGAGCCGTCGACAACAGACGGCCTGTGACATCGTAAAGTGTGATTTGCTGAATGCGCTGATCTGATACTTCAGGAAGTGAGAGAGAGAGCACACGATGCGATACAGAGAGTTGGAGAGAGGAGGTCTTCTTCTCGTTTGTAGGCGCTACTATGCTATTCACTACCGATGGCTTTCGTTGCAATACAAAACGATTGAGTACAACAGAGGAGCCTTTGAAGGACAAAGACTGCGTACACTGCAGAGGCTGCTGCACATTTACTTTTGTATCTATCAGTTGATAGTCTGATAGTTGCATACCACCTATGCTCTCAGCCTCAAGGGTTAAAGAATCGCAATCAGCAGCATATATGCCTAAAGGAATACGCTCCGTCTTTGTTGACACTTGAGCCACGTCGAAGGGCTGCAGCGTCTCGTCTATACTAAATAATGATAGTTGGGGCTTGGCCTCAGCATCAAACAAGGTGGAAGAAGTTATATTGCTCTGAGTCGAATCTTCGAGCAATAAGGTAGAAGCTTTCACACCATTGGGAGCAATGGCTGTTAAACGCAAGCCACGCACCTTGCTTTGCGTAGTCGTAGTGGTAGAGGCATTGCCCGAAAACATCTGGGGAGCGAACTGTAAAGTGCAATCGGTGGCAGCTGTCGATAGTTCTACAAAGAAGGCTTCTGCGGGGGCGATCGTGCTGGCTGCGCCACACGTTATCAACTCTCCGTCAGCCTTTACGGCCGTGTTGATCGTATTGCCGTCATACGTCTTAACGGTTTTCACCGCTGGGTTGGCGGCTAAGAAGGCCGACACGTCGAGGTAACTTTGGAAGGGATTGCCCACTAAGAAGAACGGGGTCGCATCGGTGGCCGTAAGGTGAATGCTCAAAGGCGCATCGGTTGTCACGGCATGTGTGTAGACACTGCGCTGCTGCGTTTGTTCCACACCATTGATATAGCCCGTATATGTAGTGGTAAGGGGTACAGTGTCTTGTGGTTCGTAAATGAAGCGTCCTACATGGTCGCGCACCAAGCCTGTTTCGCTCACATTCATGGGTTGACGGTCGAAGTCGTTGTAATAAGTATAGGCCGTATGCGTCTTGGGCAAGCGAAAACGGAATACTGTATTATCCGACAAAGAGTCGTTGTCCACCCAGAGTGAGAAACCCTCGCCCAGCGTGTAGTTGTGCGCCAAGTGATTGAAGTGGTGACTCCAATGTGCCTCATCGACGCTGATGTCGGTAATTATCCCATCGGCCAAGCGTCCTACGGCCGTTTTATCCCAAAGGCGCTGATAGACGATCGGATTGAAACGATTTTGGGGTGACGTCTCGTCATTCAATTCGGTAAAGTAATCGGCCGTATGTACGCCCTTCATGCTACGTGGCACGAAGTAATCACCCGAGTAAGTATTCTGCAGCGTAGCAGAGAGCAAATAATAACGATTGGGCACAAACGAGTGTTCTATCCACGCTTGGTGATAATTGAGCAAGGACGTACCTGCCACACCTGCCTCAGGGGCGAAATGAATGTTATTACAACAGTATTCGTCTACGTTGTCGGCCGTGATAGATTCCTCTAACACAGGGTAACGCGCAGCTTGCGAAGGGAGAATGACATCGGTACAGCAATAGGGCGAGCCCTCTGTCCAATTGTTCCACTCATTCCAATCGCTGCTATTGGCATCGCGTCGCCACGTGGTCACGTTGGGCGAAACGGTGTAAGGCGCATTATTGAGCAAGTTGCCACTGGCGTCGTAGAACAACATGGAGTAACGCCCCGCCGTCTTCATCGTATAGCTGCGACTAAACGATCCATTCGTTTCTGAGGTGAAACGATCATCAATGTCTTGTTCCTTCATCACGATACGATAGTCAGTGGCTGAAGTGCCAACACCGCTTATCGTAAGCGTTCCGTTTTGACAGACGCGATTTAATTGTATGTTCTTAATCGTTGAGTTACACGACTCGGTGTCTTTACAGTCGGGTATGCCGTCGTTGTCTATGTCGCCACGAATAAAGATGCCATAGAACTTTTGTATGTCAAGTGCCGAAACGACTCCTGCTATCGTGAGTCGCACTTCGTCATACACATTCTTGGGTTGCATGAGTAAAAGGCTCTTCTCGCCATAGCCCGCCACATTGGCACCTAATACATTCCAATCAGTAAACTTATCGCCTGTCTTTTTGCCCTTATAATAAGTCTCAACGGTGAGCCAACCACCTACGGATGCACCTAAGGCATAGGTCTTTTGGTCGACCACAATGCCTAACTGATGACGAAAGTCGAGCGTGCGTCCCATGTTGACAGCGATAACAGAGCCGCCTCCTACGTCCGCCGAACTGACAATGGTCATGGCCGTTTGGAGATTACCGTCAACGAAGCAACTCAAGTTGTCGTCAACTCCCGCCACACGCACGGCAGCTGCCATTTGACAAGCATTGGCATTGATTGTAGTACCCGTCGTATCGCTCAACACCACAGCGCCACAACTCAAGGCATTAGCACAAGGGGAGTTAACGTCTTCAAGGAAGGCATAATAGAGCCTAAGTTTTGAAAGTCCTATATCCAACAGGCCCGACTTCCACAGTACGACTTGATCGAACTTAATCGTTTTGTTATCTTTGCCTATCGGTTCGACACGAATACTAAAGCGCACCTTTTGCGTCTTTGAACTGGTGCCGATACCGGCCGCAACAGCATTGCTCTCGGTGATAACATGGCGATAAACTTCCTTATCGCCGTTGTAGCATCGTATTTGGAAGAACTCTAACACTTTGGCATCTATCACCTCGTTGTCACTCTCTACGACAAAGCCCACATTCACGGCTTGCTGCTCTTTTTTATCACCATCAAACATCAAGCCGTCTGTGCGTTTCACACCAGCTATGGCCAAGTTGTTGGCCAAAGCGAAACCGCCCACATACGTTGCATAATTGCCATAATCCTTATCAAGGATGTTCTGTCCATTCTCAAGGTTTGATATAGAGATGGCAGATCCCGTTCCATTGGGAATGACCTTGTCCATTAATTCATACGTACCTTGCGCTGCCTCATCCAAATTGACAAAGTCCGTTCCGCAGTGCTCCGTCTTATCGGGATTGAACCCCGTACCTACTGATAGCGTGACGAAGTCGTAACACCCATCGGCTGCGGTGGCACGGAAGGTATATTCACCCGGTTCGTTCATGCCCGTTACGTAGCCAGAGGGGGTAACTTTAGCCGAAGCACCTTTAGGTTGGAGTTCGAGTGTCCACTCTACCGATAGCGAAGGATTGGAGTGGAGTTGGAAGGAGGTTTGCGTGTCACACACATTCGTATTGGGGGTAGGACGAATGTCGCAATGGTGGTCAACATCGGGTTTTTCCTTTACAAAACCATAATAAACCAACATACCACCTAAGTCCACCTTCAGTCCGCCATAAAAGGCTATGCGCGCACCTGAGAAGTCTTGTTTAGCCAAAATCGAAACGGTGCCGTCGCCTCCTGAGGCTACTCCGAGTCCGAGCACACCTGCTGAGAGCGTTTCGGTCTGTATCTTCTTGCCGTCGCGGTTATAAAGCTCTATGTTGATAGCCGAACCGAGAGTGAGGTCCAATGCTGCCGCGTTTTTATACTTAAAGCCCACTTCCGACCCTGCACGAAACACTTCCTGTCCCGTGTCGTGTTCACCACCAGGAGCTGTCTGTATCTTCACACCTCCCATATAGACCAAGCCTACGACTGGAGAAATTACAGCACCATTCGTCAAGTCATCGTCTACCAACTTTTTTATTTCACTGCTTACTAAAGGGAAGGGAATACCCAACAGAACGGGGTTCTCGCCCGAGACTTTCTTGATATAGGCCCCTGGGGCAGGTGTACCCTCAGCCTCGCCATAGGCTTTCACATCGTTCTCAGTCAGATAGGTATTCTTCTCTTTGCCCACAAAGGCATACTTTATTTTAAGTGCTGTACCCAAGTCGAGGTTGACACCGCCTGAGGGTTGCAGACAGACTTCGTCAAATATCTCCTTTGCTTTAGCCGTCAAGCAGATGCAAGCATCGTCAGAGCCAGGCACTTTGATCAGCGTCAAACTCACGCCTCCGGCATTCTGACCTTCCTCTACGGGCACTGTGCTACCCAACTTGCCGTCGCGATAGAACACCAAACTCATCGCTTTCACTACATCGAGTGACAACACACTGCTTCCCGACGAGGCCACAATACAGAAACCGGCCTCTGTGCCCTCGCCATAATAATTGTTTTTATCGCGCACGCTCACAATCGGATTGACCGTTACGCCAACTTTGAGCACAGCGGGGAAGGTGGCATAATCGGTCAAGTCCTCATTCGTCACGTTGCCCAAACTATCGGCCCAAGTGGCTACACCGACTGCACTTATCAACTTGTTAACGTAGCACCCCCGACCGACTAAAGCTCGTCGATTGGTCAAGTAGCGCCAATTCTTCACCGTGGGTTGATTTTCATTCGGATCGCGGTCGTACCAAATGGTACGACGACCGTCTAATTGTCCGTCGGCCGTGGGCGTATCGTCTGCTCGAGTGGGAAGGGCGAACAATAGTTGGAGGATACATATATAGAGAAGAGATAAACGAATGCGTTTCATGATGATACCTTTAATTGCTATTCTAACTTCGTCTTTGAGGTAAGTGTGGAGAGTTTACCCACAAACTTATAGCGTTGATTGCGACGCAAATAGAACGTATTGTCTACCACGTCGGGCGAGATAATGCCTGTACCCGTCTCGGCCGATGATAAATCGCTCACTTCGATGGGATAATTGTAGGCATAACGTAATAAACCACCTTTGCGTATAAACGTGCGAATGGCCAATTTTGTGGCGGTTGGCAAGAGCCAAGCGGTAAGGGTGACAGTGCTGCCCACGCTGAGTCCAGTATTGACAAAGCCTACCAAGGTGTAGGTGCCATTTTTCATTGTAGTGTGAATGGGATTGAAAGGCTGAAGAAAGTCGTCGTAGGCTGATAGTTTTACCGAAGTACGCGTTTCGTTGGCCAAGAGTCCTATCCATTGCAACGTACCGCTTTCGTATAGCTTATCAATCGTGAGCGTAAGTTGCACCTTTGCCATACCCCGATAAAGCACACCTGACAAGGGGTAGGTAGAACTGATGCTATCTGCAGCATTCTTTTCGTGAAAGTGTATCACTTTATTTCCATTAACGGAGATACATTGGCCATAAAACAATTGAGGAGCGTAACACAACTGACCGCTCAAGGAACGGGTGTTGTGTGTTAAATTGCCTGTTCCATTTCGGAACTCTTCCCAAGAGTCATGGCCCACGTGCGTAAGGTCTGCTTCAAATTGATCTAATGTAGTAGGAGCTGCGAGGTTAAGCGTAAACAGGTTTTCTTCGCCCACATCGGCTAACAGATAATTGGAAAAGGGGAGGCTGCGCGTCTTACTATAGGCTAAGGCTACGACCCGATAGGCATAACCTTTCATTTTCTTCAGCTGACCATGGGCCGTGAGTCGATGCGCCGAAGTGGTGGCACGACTGCACGTGACGGTTTGATCGTTAGTAGGATCATAGACAAAGTCGGAGTCAGCATAGTTTTCGTCATTGGAATAGGACACATTTTCTTGTGTCTCTTTACAACGAAAGGCTATTATGCGTACCGTGTTGGTTTGTTCCGTCTCTGCCTCACCATCTACAGTGGGATTCATCGGGTCGGTACTCCCCGGTGGTGCAGAACGAGTCGCACGTTGTCCCAAAGTCAAGGTGATAGGTACTGTCGTTGCCTCATCAGCAGTCGCTGGCTGTAGTTCATCGTCCGAACAGGCCGTCCATAATAGGCAGGACAATAGATATATAATGGTACGAAGTTTCATAATTTTCTAATCATAGTTTATAATCACAGCATAAGTAGGCGACCATTCGCACATTCGCACATTAACCCAAGGCAACCATTCGCACATTTGCACATTCGCACATTTGCACATTAAAGAATCTCATACTCATGGTCTTTCTCAAAATTAGGTTCAACCTCTATCACAATATCGCTTTCGGCCTCACCCAAACTTACGGGTTCGTTCTCCTGTTTGTTGAGAACCCCAATCGTATAGAAGCAATTTGCGCGGAGCGGATAGACATAGCTGCGCGCCTTCGCCGTACCCAAAGCCACGTTATAGGTCTTATACAAAGTCGTTCCCTTATAGGCCTTGAGTTGTAAGGTGTGACTATCGGTCGCAGTCGGAGCCTCAATCGGCAGTAAGTAGCAAGCGGACAATACGCTGCCCACTTGTTTGGTCAAGTGTGTGCCCGATAGAGTTGCGCCTTTTAGGGTCGCATCTGTGACGGGGAGGTCGAGCAGACAGGTAGAGTTGGGCAAGAATGATGTGCCGTGGTCGGCATAAGTGCCGTCCGAGGTGTCGGGCTGCTTTACGAGAGGAACGTCCGTATGTTGATTGGAATAGAGGTGGAGTTGGAGGTCGGTCACGTCGGTGGGAATGTCGGTGACGTACACTTGTACGCCCACCACGCGTCGATAGAGTTCGATTGTCACGGCATTGTTGCTCGTAGGATCAACTTGTAAGGTGGCCGTTCCAGCAAAGAGTTCGGCACGTGATAAGTCTGTGGCCGTCCGTCCCTTAGCTAACCGCGCCACGGCATTGCCTAAAGTCGTGCCTATAGTGACGGCATCGGGCAGACCGTAAGCATAGGCTGCGCCCTCGGTCGTATGAGTAGGGTCGTCATCTAAACCTACAGCCAAGAAGGTGTAAGTAGTTGATCCGTCAGGACTAAATTCACTGAGCGGCAAGGCATAGGCCTGTTCGGCCGTAGCTCCTACGGGCTGCGTCCACCGTACGTTGCGGCTCACGATGCAAGGCGCATCGGCCGATATTCCTTTAAATATATAGAGCTGCACATAGCTGACGTGCTGCACATTGTCCGATGAGAGCAATGTGGTGCGCATGCCATGCTGTACAGCAGTAGTTTCAAAACGAAAGGTTAGTTGTGGTGCACAATCTATCACGGGGGCGCTTTCGTCCGCACAACCCATCAACAATACAAGGCAACACATACTAACTGCAAAAAGCAAATGCTTCAGCATAAGATTGTTTATATGTCATTCGTAGCGTTTGATACGCTATCTAAAAAAGCAAAAAAGGCTGTGCTGTGCCACAAAAAGTGAGTGTTTGTGCACGGCACAGCCTTTTATATTGTACTTGGGGATTATGAACTCAATAATAATAACTGAACAAGTATAATGTCATTTCCCCAAGTTAAAAGAGTTCGCGATTAGTCACCAATCGTCATGCGGTTGATTACCTCCCAGTTATCGTTCACACGGAGGATCATGCTTTGTGACTTATCAAGTGGCTCGGGTTCGTCAGGAGTAGTAGTACCTGGCTTGTTGTCGGTATTGTCCACCTTCTTACCAAGGGTGTACATATGATTACGGAAGAAGCTGAAGTTTTGTACTGTTTCGGGTACGGTTAATGCTACTCCATCTACGCCTTTACCAGCAGATTGTTTAGTAGCCATTGCTACCGTCCATGACTTAAGAATTTCGCCACTTGCATCGAGCAACTGCAACTCGAGGGTAGCAGCATCAACAGCGGCGAAAGGTACGGCGAAGCCACCAGCGAAGATAGTACCCGGTTGGTAAGTCTTGTAGCCCTTATCGGCCAATGCATTGGTCCAATCATCCTTCTCATCAAGGATACCATCCTTGTTCGTATCGCCTGTAGTAAACCATTCGTCTACCTTGATATTGTAAACGGTATAGGCATCGTTTTCTGCACTACCATTGAACTTTGCGTCCTTAGTAGTTGCGGGTTCTGAACCATTGACTACGTACATGATTTTGTCGTTCGTCGTAGTAAAGTTTGAGTTGAAGTTGCCATAAGTCAACTTCGTGTTCTTGCTACGTGCTACCAAACGTACATTGGTAACTGTCTTGTTATTTACCTTAACTGGAATAGAAGTGAAGTAGCCATAGTAACCTGCTACTTGACGGTGAAGCGTTACACTTGGGTTAATCGCTGCGTAGTCTTCAAGCAAATTAATGCTTGATTCACCTGCAAATGCCTCTTGAGGTGCCTTGTTGTCAGCCACTTCGGCGGTGAAATTGCCAGGAAACTTACCCTCTGTTGCATCCACAATGGTGTTGCTCTTGAAGTCTCCTGCGGTGTAACCTACGGCAGTGATGGTGTATTCACCTGCTTTCAAACGCTGACCTTTTTCAAGTTTCAACGTGTACTCACGGCCGTGACCATTGTCCGTATAAATGTTTGACGCTGCTTTCCAATCAGTAATGACCTTTTGATAAACCACTGTGTTCGCCTTATCACGAATCACTACGGCTACGTTTTCAATGTTCTGACCAGGCTCTTCGCTATTCAGGTCACGGCTACGCGTTGACTTGTCACCTGTGCTGGCTACAGCAATCTTAATCGTCTGTACGTCGTTGTCGGCAGGAGATACAATGTCGTCACTGCTACAAGCTGCCAATGACATCATACCTGCCAGGGCAGCCACACTCATGAAATACTTTTTCATAATGTTGTGTGTATTAAAGGGTAAGCTTGAGGAGTAACCCCGACAGTTAGGAATTACACAAGCACTTTTTTTGAGCCAAGGTCATTGCTCTTCAGGTTTGCCCAAGGTTATATTTATGTTAGTTTGTTTCTAATAATTCGGTTTCCTGTTTTGAGGTTATGAGATTATAAAGTTATACCCTGTTAATCATCAACTCAACTAACCTTATAACCCCGTTTTACACGCCCCTATTATAGAGTGCTACTCAATCACCATATTATTAATCACTTCCCAATCATCATTGATGCGCACGTAGATGTCGTAATCTTGTTTTTCGACAACGTAGACGTAGCGCAAGGCGGTAATTGTGTTACGATAGAGTGTGGTAATGACGGGACGCGGTGTGAGTTGCGGAATTTCATTGCCTTGTTTGTCATAAACGCGTATAGTGACCGTTGTCTTGTCCTTCCCCACACTGGGAGGCAATACGGTATAAGTGGTTACGCCCGTGTGTGACGAGAAACGGCTACGATTGCCTGTTTGCATCTCGCCTTCGTATGCAAAACTTTTGTCACACTCTTCATAGAGTCCCGTCTCCTTCTTCTGCGACGACGTGGCTTCCCATGCTTCGGGAAGTCCTTCTATTCTGATGTCGAGTTTGCTCTTTATACGCCGCAAGAGCAAAGTGTGGTCGGCATGACGTGCATCATAGGTTAAAGTGTCGTGTACCAAGTAGGGATCTTCCGCAGGGTCGTCAAGATTGGTCAGTTCAGGAAATTCTAATCCTTTGGGCATACCCCCCCACACACTCACCACATAACGACCAAAGGGCAACGTGTCGGGCAAGGCAATGTCGTCGCGTTGGCGGTCGGTGGGAGCAAGATAAGCAGCTCGCTCGGCCACGACCTGTCCCGTTTCGGCATTGGTCACGCACCACGAGAGGGTGCTAACATACGTTGACAGAGGACCATTGGTTGGTCGCAACGACTCGGTAGCGAATACGGCAGCATTGGAGTAGTTATAGTCTTTTATGCCTACGTGGAGCGTCAAGGCTGGACATGCAGGCAGGTCGTCATATACGCACGCCGTGAGTAGTAGCAAAGAACTAATGAGACTGAGCGCAATGGTAAAAAAGAGTTTCATGTATGCGCTTGATTGGTTCAATACATATACAATTATACGAGTTACGCCTCCCCCCGTCAACGACTTTCGAAAGGGGGACAATGGGGACTGAACTCAAAGCGCACGCGTCAAATTCTTACAACGCGTCTAAACTCGTTTAATTGAGCAATAAATTCAAGATGAAAAAATCAAACATGTGTAGGAAGTACTTTCTTCATATCGGTGTCTTGACTTCCCAACGGTTTGAGTAGAAGAAAACGTAAAGTAGAAGTAAGCTTACGCCAAAGGTACGTCTACCTATACATGGCGTAGAGCAAAAGATTTACAAAAAGTTTTGACCCACGTGAGGTGTTGCGTGATGATGTGCAATACGCGTATATTTTGTATTAGTTGAATGCGTATGTATGTAACCATTCGCTTTACACCTCAAAATTTAATCGTCAAGTGGCCTTTCAGCCTTAATTCGTTTGCAAATTTAATGAATTCCTTTAATTCCCCCCCCCCGTAAGGTTAATATACATTAAATACTGGCGATATTAGCTACTTTTCGGGAAAGAAGTGACAATAAAAAGAGATATTAGTGTGTGTGAGGGGGGAGAAAAGAGGCTTTCAAATCGCAGTTTAACGTCTCTATCCCCCAAAAAAAGCGTGCCTTATTGCTCATACAGAACAATAAAGCACGCATTATATATATATGGGTGGTTCTAAAAATCAGAATTATTAGAACCACCCATATGTGTGTTGAGAATTAGAAAATTACTTCAACACGCCTAATTCCTTACCTACCTTAATGAAGGCTGCAATACACTTGTCGAGGTGTTCACGCTCGTGACCAGCTGAGATCTGTACACGAATACGAGCTTGATCCTTCGGCACTACGGGATAATAGAAGCCTGTTACGTAAATGCCTTCTTCTTGCAACTTGGCAGCGTAGACTTGTGACAACTTAGCGTCGTAGAGCATGACAGCGCAAATGGCACTCTGAGTAGGTTTGATGTCGAAACCTGCAGCCATCATCTTGTCGCGGAAGTAGTTAACGTTCTCAACCAACTTGTCGTGAATAGCATTGCTCTCGTCGAGTATCTTAAACGTTTCGAGCGCGGCACCTACAATAGCAGGAGCTACTGAGTTAGAGAAGAGGTAAGGACGTGAGCGCTGACGCAACATGTCGATAATCTCCTTACGACCGGTAGTGAAACCACCCATAGCGCCACCAAAGGCCTTACCAAGTGTGCCAGTGTAGATATCGACACGACCATAAGTATTGAAGAACTCACTCACACCACGACCCGTAGGACCTACAACGCCTGCTGAGTGGCTTTCGTCTACCATAACGAGGGCATCGTACTTCTCAGCTAAGTCGCAAATCTTGTCAATCGGAGCTACGTTGCCGTCCATTGAGAATACACCGTCAGTTACGATGATGCGGAAGCGTTGCTCTTGGGCTGCCTGAAGTTGACGTTCGAGGTCCTCCATATCAGCATTCGCATAACGATAACGCTTTGCCTTGCAGAGACGTACACCGTCAATGATTGAAGCGTGATTCAAAGCATCAGAAATGATTGCATCGTCAGCAGTCAAAAGGGGCTCAAATACGCCACCATTCGCATCGAAGCAAGCAGCATATAAAATAGTATCCTCAGTCTTGAAGAATTTAGAAATGGCCTGTTCCAATTCCTTGTGTACATCTTGCGTACCGCAGATAAAGCGAACGCTTGACATACCATAGCCGCGACGGTCCATCATGTCCTTTGCAGCTTGAATCAAGCGAGGATTGTTTGAAAGGCCCAAGTAGTTGTTAGCGCAGAAGTTCAACACTTCTTGGCCCTTTACTTGAATAGCAGCCTGCTGAGGGCCTTCAATCAAACGTTCCTCCTTATAGAGGCCTGCTTCTTTAATATTCTCCAGCTCTTGCTGAAGATGTTCTTGAAATTTACCGTACATTGTGTGTATGATTTATAATAAGGTTACTTGTCTAAAAATTAGGACAATGCAAAGGAACAGATTTTTTTTTAAAAATAACAGTGTACAACTTATAAATATCAAAAAAAGATTGCACCTTTGCAACGCATTTTGACGACTGCGCTAAACAATAACTTTCGTAGCCTGTCAATAAATGTATCAAACGACACATCTAACAAATACGTGCCAACTTTTCAAGACCTTATATATAAGGACGAACTTACTTGTTAACTCGTCAACAAGTTAACTCGTCAACTTGTTAACTCGTCAACTAAAAGAAAGCACGTACAAACCTCTTTTCATACACACGATGAAGAATATTTTGGTGATTGGTGCTACAGGACAGATTGGTTCTGAGCTTACCATGAAGTTGCGCGGCATTTACGGCAACGATCACGTAGTTTGTGGTTACATTCCCAGCGCTGCCCCTCAAGGAGCATTGGCTGAGAGTGGTCCCGCCGAGATTTGCGATGTTACCAACGGTGAACAAATCGCTGAAGTGGTATTGAAGCATAAGGTTGACGCTATCTACAACCTTGCCGCCTTGTTGAGCGTAGTGGCTGAAGGCCGTCCGCAGCTGGCATGGAAGATTGGTATTGACGGACTTTGGAACGTGCTCGAAGTAGCTCGTGAACACGAATGCTCTGTATTCACCCCCAGCTCTATCGGTTCGTTTGGTCCTGAGACGCCTCCCGACAATGTACCTCAAGACACGATTCAACGTCCACGTACTATCTATGGCGTATCAAAGGTTACTACCGAATTACTCTCTGACTACTACTACCGCAAGTATGGTGTCGACACACGTGCCGTACGTTTCCCAGGCTTGATCTCATACGTTACACTCCCTGGCGGTGGCACTACCGACTACGCTTGCGACATTTACTACTCTGCCGTTCGTGGTGAAAAGTTCATTTGTCCAATTGCTAAGGGCACTTACATGGACATGATGTACATGCCTGATGCTCTTCGCGCTGCCGTAGAATTGATGGAGGCTGACCCTTCTCGCCTTATCCACCGCAACGCCTTCAACATCGCTGCCATGAGCTTCGACCCCGAAGGCGTACTCGCTGCCATTCGCAAGTACAAGCCTAACTTCGAAATGGAATATAAGGTTGATCCCTTGAAGCAAGCCAACGCTGACTCTTGGCCTAACAGCCTCGACGACATCTGCGCTCGCCAAGAGTGGGATTGGAAACCTGAATACGACCTCGACCGCATGACGGTGGATATGTTGCAAAAGTTGGAAGAGAAACTGAAATAAACACCAACTCCGCTAAACGCATCAACGCGAATGTTCGCCAACGCGAACGTTCGCGTTTTTTTGAAAACGCTGACGAGACATTAATGGGTGGTTCTAATAATTCTGAAATAGGGATTTGTGCGCTATCGGAAGTGTATTTTTGAAAGTTTGTGAGGGAGCATAGCGGGCTATGTGACCGAACAAACTTTCAAAAAGACACTTTCGAGAGCGTACAAATCACATTTCAGAATAGCAGAACTCTAAAAACAGAATTTT
The DNA here is from genome assembly GCA_900540885.1 of uncultured Prevotella sp. Classification (GTDB taxonomy): domain Bacteria; phylum Bacteroidota; class Bacteroidia; order Bacteroidales; family Bacteroidaceae; genus Alloprevotella. The sequence continues at coordinate 35,287 of UQHJ01000004.1, read as the reverse complement.
TAGAACCACCCTAATATCTTCACATTACGTTTGGCTTTAAGCATTAACGTCTCATTCATCGTCCGTTCATCTCTTCATTATTTTTTCCGTTAATCTTTTCCGTTAATCTTCTTGCTTATGATATCGACTGAAACGCTAACGCACAATGCTATTGACGTTTTGAAAGCGTTGATACGTATTCCCTCTATTAGTCGTGATGAGGAGGCCGCAGCCGACTTTATATTCAACTACCTTACAGCACAAGGCGCGAACCCCAAGCGCCACCACAACAACGTGTGGTGCGAACAACCAGTGCCAAAAGGCAACCACCCTACCCTACTGCTCAATGCACACATCGACACGGTAAAGCCTGCTGCTTCATGGGTGCACGACCCTTTCACGCCTACCATTGAGAACGACCGCCTTTATGGACTCGGCAGCAATGACTGTGGCGGCGGATTGGTAACGCTAATGCAAGTGTTTTTGGCCTTAAAGGACGACGCTACGCTCCCCTATCACCTCATCTTTCTGGCCTCAGCCGAAGAGGAAGTATCGGGCAAGAACGGCATAGAGTCTGTACTTCCCTTATTGCCTCCCATCGATGTAGCGATCGTGGGCGAGCCGACTGGCATGCAACCTGCCGTAGCCGAGAAGGGACTTATGGTACTCGACTGCACTACGCACGGCCGTTCGGGCCACGCTGCACGTAACGAAGGAGTGAATGCCATTTATAAGGCTCTACCTTGCATCGAATGGTTCCGCACCTATCAGTTCGAGCAACAGACAGACTTATTAGGTCCTGTCAAGATGTCCGTTACCATGGTGAATGCTGGCACACAGCACAATGTTGTGCCCGACACGTGTCAGTTTGTAGTAGATGTGCGCGCCAACGAATGTTACACCAACGAAGAGCTTTTAAGCATTATCCGTCAACACCTACCCGACTGCGACATCCTGCCTCGTTCTACACGCTTGCACTCCTCACACATCGACATCAATCACCCCATTGTACAAGCCGCCATTGCCGAAGGTCGAACTCCCTTCGGTTCGCCCACGCTAAGTGATCAAGCCCTCATGCGCTTCCCCTCATTCAAAATGGGCCCAGGTGACTCTGCCCGCTCTCACACTGCCGAAGAGTTCATCACCCTCAGCGAAATACGTGAGGCTACAGAAATGTACATTAAAATTTTATCTGCCTAATTGGGGGGCGGGTTTGTAACCCGCGGCAGCAGCAGGTTGCTTATAGTCGCTTAGCGACTATAAGTAGATGTTCAAGCCTGCTGCTGCCGCGGGTTAAAAACCCGCCCCCCAATTAACCCGCCCCCCAATTAGGCAGACAAATTGCAGTTTATATTCACCACCCTAAAAAAATGCCTTATATTCCTCTGTATATCAAGAGCCACGAACGAAAAAAATGCAGCGAACGCCCCTTGTTGTAAAATAAAATAATAACTTTGCAGCAAAACGATAGAAGAAAAGCAATTACACAAGCATTGACATGAATATCAGTATATTAGGTTCGGGAAACGTGGCGACGTTGCTATCAAAAGCATTCATAAAGGTAGGACACACCATTGATGCCGTTTATAGCCGCAACATAGAACACGCACAGACTTTAGCCGAAGCTATCGGTTGTCCCCGTGCTATCAATCATACTGATTTACTGCCCAAAAGCGACATTTACCTCTTTGCTTTAAAAGACGATTCCTTAGTTTCTGTTATACAACAACTTTCGCAAAACATTCATGCGAGGAAGGGAACATGGATTCACACAGCAGGGAGTGTTCCAATCTCTGTATTTCCCCAAAGCGTTCAGTGCGGTGTACTCTATCCCATGATGACACTGAGCAAAGACAAGGACATTGACTTTAAAACGATCCCGCTTTTCGTTGAAGGCAACACACCTCAATCGTTTAAAATGGTAGAGGACTTAGCGAACGAACTATCAGACACGATATATCCGCTTGACTCTGCCAAGCGCAAGAAGTTGCACTTAGCAGCCGTATTTGCCAACAACTTTACCAACCATTGTTGTACATTGGCTTACCACCTACTCGAAAAGAACGGCATCGCCCCCACTGTCTTGCTCCCCATCATTGACGAGACAGCGCAAAAGCTCCACCACCTCTCCCCTACCGAGGCACAGACGGGTCCTGCCAAGAGGTGGGACGAGAAGGTCATGAACGAGCAACTTCGCGAATTAGCTGACGAGGCTGAACTTCAGGAGATATACCGATTAATGAGCCAAAGCATTCACCAACATAGCCAAAGCGAGCATGATTAACTACGACTTACGAAAGATACGAGCCTTAGCCTTTGACGTTGACGGTGTGTTAAGCACCAGCAATGTTTTGCTAATAGAAGGTGGACAACCTTGTCGAACGGCAAACACGAAAGATGGCTACGCATTGCAATTGGCCATAAAGTACGGCATTGAGATTGCTATCATTACAGGAGGCAACAGTCCCATCGTACGCCAACGCTACGAGTCATTAGGCATCAAGAGCATCTTTATGGGAGCTGCCGTAAAGATAGAATGCTTTGACCAGTGGCTGGCCCAAAAGGGATTACGCCCCGACGAAGTGCTCTATATGGGCGACGACATACCTGACTACGAAGTCATGAAGAAGTGTGGCTGCCCTTGCTGCCCTAACGATGCGGCTATCGAGATAAAAGATATCGCACGCTACGTAAGTCCGCTCGAGGGTGGATGCGGTTGTGTACGCGACATCGTTGAACAAGTATTGCGCGCTCAAGGACTTTGGATGGCCGACAATCGCGCTTTTGGATGGTAATCAATCATATTGCACCTAATTTAACAAAGAAAAACTTTAATCATCATAAACCAGACTGCCATGCTTGACAATTTAAAAAAATACAACATCGTATTAGCGAGCAACTCACCACGCAGAAAAGAATTGCTGCAACGTATGGGAGTAAACTTTAAAGTACGCACCTTATTTGGCATTGATGAGAGTTACCCAGACTCTTTACGTGGCGAGGACATCGTGCGTTACATTTCACGTAACAAAGCACAAGCTTATCGTTCGTCAATGGCACCGAATGAACTGCTTATCACAGCCGACACGATTGTGTACGTTGAAGGCGAAGTTATGGGCAAGCCCAAGACGGCTGAACAGGCCAAAGAGATGTTACACAAGCTTTCAGGTAAATCACACCAAGTTATTACAGGCGTTACAATCGTTACGGCTGATCGTACTGAAGACTTTGGCGTAACGAGTCAAGTAAAGTTTGCCGAGATAACCGACGAAGAGATTAACTTTTACGTTGACAACTACTTACCCTTTGACAAGGCGGGTGCTTATGGCATTCAAGAGTGGATTGGCATCGTAGCCGTTGAGGAGATTAAAGGCAGTTACTTCAACGTTGTCGGTCTGCCAGTGCAACGCCTTTATCAGAAGCTCAAGACTTTTTAAATCCGCATAGTTCCCCGACCTTAACATTCTTCATCATGCTAAAGCTATATGACAAAAACAATCCACCAGAGCGCATTGCACAAGTTGTGGCCACACTGCGTGATGGAGGAGTTATCATTTTTCCTACAGGTACAACGTACGCATTAGGTTGTCACGCACTAAAGGAGCGTGCTGTTGAGCGCATCTGCAACATTCGAAATATCAACCCTGCCAGCCACCCATTGTCGGTCATTTGTTACGACATGAGTGCGATTAGCGAATACGCACGCATTTCGACGCCTACGTATAAGGTAATGAAGCGCAACTTGCCTGGGCCTTTTACTTTTATCATTCCTGGCAAGAACAAGTTACCCAAGATATTCCGTTCACGCAAAACGGGCGAAATTGGTATCAGAATGCCTGACAGCCCTATTCTGCGCGATATTCTGCGCGAGCTCGATGCTCCCCTTATGACAGCCTCGTTGCCCACTGAAGGCTATGACGACGATGCCTACCGCACTGACCCTGACTTAATAGACGAGACTTTTGGCAATCAAGTTGACCTCGTCATTGACGGAGGAATGGGTTACTTAGGCGAAACAACGATTATTGACTGCCACGACGATAGCTTTGAAGTGATACGTCAAGGCGATGGCATACTCATGTAAACCAACCAAAATGAAAAAGACTTTTCTACTTTCTGTACTCTTATTGTGCACCATAACGTCGTTCATTACAAGTTGCTCTGACGACAACGAGCACAGCAGTAAATACAATTCGACGCCACCCACCTTCAACGACTTGACCGTAAAGGAAATCTCAACAAATAGTACGACCTTACACACGGGCGAGAAACTTGTCGCTACACTGCAACAAGCCAAAATTGGAAAACTGCTCTACAAGGCTAAATACGAATGGGCTATTAACCCCGAAACAGAAGGCAACTCACAGAAGTACAAGGCAGTGGTCATCTACGATCAAGAGCCGCAAAACCCAACGGACACGCTCATTATCAACACGCCAGGCACGTACACGCTTACATTCAAGGGTACGTACGATGCCTCCGCGCACACCACGCTTTGGAGAGAAAGCGGAGCTGATCAAAGCAGCAGCTTTTGGCCTGACAACTCAGGTAAAGTTACCTACAGCTCACGTGGTGAATTCGGATTTACCGTTGTAGCGACCAAGAAGATTACTGTTCAATAATACCACTATCTAAAGACGAGCAATAACGACACACGCGTGTATTGGCTCGTCTTTTTTATTTTCAGTAGAACACGACCATTGACTCTATGAAAAACGACCTTTACAACGACACCTTGCCTATCATGCGCGATACGCCCTTCGCCTCACTCATGAACCGACGCATCTATAATGTGCTATTAATTGCCACTCCTTACGATGCCTTTATGCTTGAAGACGACGGACGCGTAGACGAAGAGATTTTTAATGAATACGCATCGCTCAACCTGCGCTATCCACCCCGCTTTACGCGTGTCACCACACAAGAGGAGGCATTGACAATCATGTCCGACCGCCATTTTGAGTTGGTCATCATTATGCCCAACCTTGCAGACAACGCGTCCTTTAAACTCGCAGCCCCGATTAAGAAACTTCACCCCAACGTGCCTATTGTGATGCTTACGCCTTTCTCGAAAGAAGTGAAGCTACGCATCAGCGAGTCAAATATGCACAACATCGACTACGTCTTTTCGTGGTTGGGAAACGCTGAACTACTACTCGCCATTATTAAGCTCATCGAAGACAAGATGAACGCCCCACACGACGTTAACGAAGTGGGGGTGCAAGCTATCGTGTTAGTTGAAGACTCTGTGCGATTTTACTCTTCAGCCCTTCCGCTGCTTTATCGAACTATCTTAGAGCAAAGCCGTGAGTTTGCTAAAGAAGCGCTCAACGATCACTTAAAGATGCTACGTATGCGCGGTCGCCCCAAAGTATTATTAGCCCGTAGCTACGAAGAGGCCGAACAGCTTTGCCACGTCTACAGCCGCAACCTCTTGGGCGTTATCACCGACATTAGTTTTAATTGCAATGGGCAGAAAGATGTCACCGCTGGAGTTGCACTCTCAAGAGCCTTGCTGAGCAACGATGCTCACCTGCCGATTATCATGCAATCGTCCGACCATGCGAACAAATGCTTTGCAAACGAATTGGGTTTGTCGTTTGTACAGAAACACGCCAAGACTTACCCCACCGACCTACACAATGCTATTATACGTCATTTCGGCTTTGGCGACTTTGTGGTTACCGACCCTTCGACGCATCACGAACTGCTGAGGATTAAGAACCTTAAAGACCTACAACTCCACCTCAACGACATTCCCGACGACCTACTCTATCAACATCTCGAGCAAAACAACATTTCGCGCTTCTTATATTCACGCGCTATCTTTCCTCCTGCTGAAGTGCTACGTCAACACGACGTAACACAATATAATAATATGCATGAGGCCAGAGTTTACATCAGCCAACTGATTGACCGCTATCGAACGATGAAGCACGCGGGGGTTGTGGCCGTATTCCACAAAGAGGACTACGACAATTACAATAACTTTACACGCATCGGCAAAGGTTCTTTAGGCGGAAAAGGACGCGGTTTGGCTTTTATGAACTCGTTTATTAAGCAGTATCTGCTACAACACGACAAAGAATCAGCCATAAGAGTCGACATACCCAAAACGGTGATTATATGCACCGACGTATTTGACACGTTTATGAACGACAATCACCTATACCCCATAGCGCTGAGCGATGCAAGCGATGCAGACATCTTCGCGACTTTTCAAAGAGCCGTCCTCCCGCAAAAAGTGATTGAGGATTTGACAACGTTACTCTCGTCTGTTGAAAAACCTTTAGCGATACGCTCCTCCAGCCTATTAGAGGACTCTCATTTTCAGCCATTCGCAGGCGTTTATTCCACCTACATGGTAGCACACAATGCCCCCAAGCCGCAGATGTTAGCTAACGTACGCGCTGCCATTAAGGGCGTTTACGCTTCTGTATTTTTTAAGCAGAGTAAGAACTACCTCAACGCCACCCAAAACCTTATCGACCAAGAGAAGATGGCAATCGTTATTCAAGAGGTAGTCGGGAGCGTGCACGACACGCTCTTCTACCCCACCCTATCAGGCGTTGCACGTTCATACAACTTTTATCCTTTCGAAAACGAGAAGGCCGAAGACGGAGTTATCAATATAGCATTGGGCCTTGGCAAACAAATTGTAGACGGTGGCAAGTCGCTCCGTTTTTCGCCTCAGCGTCCCAAGAGTCCACTTCAGACTGCAACCATAGCCAACGCCTTGAGCGACACGCAAGATTCTTTCATTGCACTCAACTTACAACAGGCAAACGACCCCCTTGCACTCAACGATAGTTACAATCTCAAGCGCTTGCAGCTAAAGGACTTTCCACGAAACGATACCGATGCTCCTTACATCTTTTCTACTTACGACTGGCAAAACAATCGCATAATTCCGGGTCTTCACCCCGAGAGCGGCCGCAGCATCGTAAGCTTTCAGTCACTGCTCAATCATTCCCTATTGCCCTTCAGCAACATTATTGACAGACTCATGAAATTGGGCAAAGACGAAATGAGGCGCGACGTTGAAATAGAGTTTGCCATGCAATTAACGTCCAACAGTACCGCTGAGTTCTTTCTGCTTCAAATTCGTCCCATAGCTAACAATAATATAAGTAACGAATCCTTTCATACGTCAGATTTTGGCAATCACACGAAGTTGATTAGTTCGAGTCGTGTATTGGGCAACCTTATTAATAGGAGTATACAGGACATTATTTATGTCAAGAACGACCATTACTCTGCAGCACAAAGTAGAGAAATCGCCCAACTTATCGCCCAAGCGAATACGTCATTCATGACGAAGCATAAAGACTATCTGCTTATAGGCGCAGGTCGTTGGGGAAGCTCTGACCCCGCACTGGGCATTCCTGTGCGTTGGGCTGACATCGCAGGCGTTGGCGCTATTGTCGAAACTGAAATGAAGCAACGCCACATTGACGCAAGTCAGGGTTCGCACTTTTTCCAAAACCTTACTTCGTTAGGCATACCTTACTTTACGCTCTCAGTCGCTGACACGGATTACGAATTTAACAAAATGTGGCTTGAAGCGGCGCCAGCCTCTTTTGAGAACGAACATATTCGCCTCATTCACTTAACTTCTCCGCTTCTAATAGCCGTTGACGGCAAAAGTCAGAAAGGAGTCATTGCCTTCGGCCAATAAGTAAGGCTTTTTTCAAAAAAGGGATGTTCTGCATAAATAAAGTTACAAATATGCCATATTTTACCTATAAATATAAATTTATGTAAGCATTCTCGGTATCATATAAACATTTTGTATTATATTTGCAATAAATAAATACCAACTGATACAAAGCTACAACGCTTTGTATCACATATCTATCAAAAACAGAGCATCTCTAAACAACTAAAGCAATGATATACGATTTAGACATGATTCGTACCTTTTATGCAACCTACATGGAACGCATAAAGAACGTACGCAAACAAATAGGCAAACCATTAACTTATGCCGAGAAGGTGTTATTTGCCCACCTTGCCGACTCCTCTACACTGCAGAAAGGCGGCTTTAAACGTGGACAAGACTACGCACAATTCTATCCGAATCGTGTCTGCATGCAAGATGCCACTGCACAAATGGCCATTTTGCAGTTTATGAATGCTGGCCGCGATAGCGCTGCTGTACCAAGTACCATTCATTGCGACCACTTAATACAAGCTTACAAAGGAGCTTCGATTGACTTACCTACCGCCAAGCAGACCAATAAAGAGGTTTACGACTTCTTGCATTCTGCTGCCGAACGATACGGCATGGGATTTTGGGGACCTGGAGCAGGCATTATTCACCAAGTGGTATTAGAGAACTATGCCTTCCCTGGTGGCATGATGGTGGGCACCGACTCTCACACCCCCAACGCAGGCGGTCTGGGTATGGCTGCAATTGGCGTAGGCGGAGCTGATGCCGTTGACGTCATGGTTGGAAGCACTTGGGAATTGAAAGTGCCCCGACTCATCGGTGTTAAGCTAATCGGTAAACTTTCAAGTTGGGCTTCACCTAAAGACGTTATTCTATACCTTGCAGGTAAACTTACAACCAAAGGCGGAACAAACGCCATTATTGAATATTTTGGTCCTGGCGCTGAAAGCATTCCCGCTACGGGTAAAGCTACTATCTGCAATATGGGAGCTGAAGTGGGAGCTACGACTTCAATGTTTGCATACGACCAGCAAATGGGGGCTTACCTCGAAGCTACCAACCGACAAGAGGTAGCGCACTTGGCTAATGAGATAGCTAACGATTTGCGAGCCGATGACGAAGTGTTAGCTCACCCCGAAGCGTATTACAACGAGTTCATTACCATCAACTTAGACGAACTCACTCCTTATATTAATGGTCCGTTTACTCCTGACGCAGCACGCAGCATCAGCCTTATGCCACAAACCGTAACAAACGAAGGTTACCCCGAAAAGGTGGACGTGTGCTTAATAGGCTCTTGCACCAACTCTTCTTATCAAGACATGGCACGTGCCGCCTCTGTTGTAAAATTCTATAGAGAGCATGGATATGAACTGAAAGCTCAACTTATTGTCTGTCCCGGTTCGGAATTGGTTCATGCCACAGCGGAGCGTGACGGCATTCTACAAATCTTCACGGAAGCGGGGGCTACGATTATGACTAACGCTTGTGGCCCTTGCATTGGTCAATGGAAAAGAATTACTGACGACAACACGCGTCGCAATAGCATCGTCACGAGCTTTAACCGCAACTTTGCGAAACGTGCCGACGGCAATCCTAACACGCATGCTTTTATTACTTCTCCCGAAGTGGCCGTGGGTTATGCCTTTACGGGTACACTACTCGAACACCCTTCGACTTCAACCCACTGGCCAGCGTTTGCCCCCATGGGTGAGGCGTTGCCACAAAAGGGGTATAACACAGAGGACGATAAGGTAGTTAATAGCAAACCAGCCTACGCTTCACAGCCTAACCCCAATCAGGTCGTAAACATTGCTCCCGATAGCGAACGCCTACAACGACTTGCCCCATTCGCTCCATGGGACGGTAATGACTTTACACACCTTCCACTGCTGATCAAAACGAAAGGAAAATGTACGACAGATCACATTTCAATGGCTGGTCCTTGGTTGCGCTATCGCGGTCACTTACAAAATATTTCACGTAACCTCTTATTAGGAGCAATTAATGCCTTTACGGGCGAAGCTGGCATCGTAACCGACTCACTGAACAGCAATAAATGTGAGGTTTGGAAAGTAGCAGAACACTATCGCAACGAATGCGGCGGTAGCATTATCGTGGCTGAAGATAATTATGGAGAAGGCTCAAGCCGTGAACACGCTGCCATGGAGCCTCGCTACTTGGGCGTGAAAGTGGTACTTGCTAAAAGCTTTGCACGCATTCACGAAACGAACTTGAAGAAGCAGGGCATCTTAGCTCTTACTTTTGTTCAACCTTCGGACTACGAAAAGATTAAGGAGAGCGACACGTTTGACGTTGCTTGCGCTGACATTCACGTTGGTACCCCCATTCAGATAGTCGTTCACCATACGGACGGAAGCACTGACAACATCACAGCGCAACATACTTATAATGAATTGCAGATAAAGTGGTTCAAAGCGGGTTCTGCCTTAGCAGCACTTTAAGAAGTACCCAAAAGGAAGAGAAACTCATTTCGACAAGCTTTCTAACAACATAAAACGAATTAAGATGACGCAAACTAAGATACAAATACTTGCTGACGGCAAACTCATTGTTCCTAATCAAGTAGAAGTTCCATTCATTACAGGCGACGGCATCGGACCTGAAATTATGCCAGCCATGCAACAAGTGGTCGACGCTGCTGTCAAGGCTTCCTTCGGCAACGAACGACAGATTATCTGGAAAGAAGTAGCTGCTGGCCAACACGCATACGACACGTTAGGCACTTACTTGCCCAACGAGACGCTTAAAGCTTTTGCCGACTACCACGTTGGCATAAAAGGCCCACTTACTACCCCAGTAGGCGGTGGCATACGCTCGCTTAACGTTGCCATGCGTCAAGGACTCGACCTTTATGTCTGTCTGCGTCCAGTACGTTGGTTTAAAGGTATCGAATCGCCCGTAAAACACCCAGAACGCGTTAACATGGTGGTGTTCCGTGAAAATACGGAAGACATCTACGCGGGCATTGAATGGAAGGCGAACTCACGCGAGGCAAGACTATTCTACGAATTCTTACACGATGAAATGGGCGTAACAAAGGTTCGCTTCCCCGAAACATCGGCCTTTGGCGTTAAACCCGTATCAGCTGAGGGGTCGAAACGACTCGTTAAGGCGGCCTGCCAGTATGCCATTAATAATGGGACGAACCATGTTACCTTAGTACACAAGGGCAACATCATGAAGTTTACCGAAGGTGGATTTAAGGCATGGGGCTACGAAGTGAACGATGATGCTTTTGAGGGAAAAGTAAGAATGGACGATTGCATCTGTGACGCTTTCCTACAAAACGCGCTTTTGAAACCTGAAGCTTACGACGTTATTGCTACCATGAACCTAAATGGTGACTACATATCAGATATGTTGGCTGCGCAAGTAGGTGGCATTGGCATTTCACCAGGAGCCAACATTAATTATGAAGCAGGACGCGCTGTGTTTGAAGCGACACACGGAACGGCTCCCGACATCGCAGGCACCAACCAAGCTAATCCCTGCTCGCTTATTCTCTCAGGCGTCATGATGCTTGAACACCTTGGTTGGAATGATGCGGCCGAGCGCATTACTCATTCATTAGAACAATTGTTTGCCAATGGATATGCAACTGCTGACTTAGCTCGCTTTATGCAAAACGGCCACGCACTTGGCACAAAGGAGTTTGCGAATGCACTTAGCGAATGCGTTGCTAAGTAAAAACTACAACACGATGACAGATAAGAAAGAATACCTTATATATAAGTTGTCTGACAACATGAAGAGCTGCATCAAGATTGATGCCGAACTCTTTAGGAAGCTTGACGTAAAGCGCGGACTGCGTAATGAAGATGGTACGGGTGTACTCGTTGGACTGACGAACATTGGTAACGTTGTTGGCTACGAACGAACAGAAGAAGGGCTTCAACCTATTGAGGGTAAACTCTTTTTCAGAGGATACGAAATAGCTGACTTGGTACACGCTGTACTGAAAGAAGAACGCTTTGGATTTGAAGAGGTGGCTTACCTACTCCTCTCAGGCAGACTGCCTGATACTGAAGAGTTGGAGCAGTTCCGACGCCTGCTCATTGACAATATGCCATTGATGTCAAAGACTACGCTTAACATTGTAGAGTTGGAGGGCAGCGACATCATGAACATATTAGCTCGCAGTGTACTCGAACTCTACACCTACGACGCTAACCCCGACGACATCTCGCGCGATAATCTGATGCGGCAAAGCATCGAACTTATCTCTAAGTTCCCGACTATCATTGCTTATGCTTATAACATGTTGCGTCATAAGGCTTTGGGCCGCTCGCTTCACATTCGCCACCCGAAAGAAGGTTTCTCGTTAGCCGAGAATTTCCTTTATATGCTCTTGGGCAATCACTACACGCCTCTTGATGCACGCACGCTCGACCTTCTGCTGATATTACAAGCTGAGCATGGCGGTGGTAATAACTCTACATTTACCGTTCGCGTCACCTCGTCAACCTGTACCGACACGTATTCTTCTATTGCCGCCGGTATCGGTTCTCTCAAAGGTCCTAAGCATGGCGGTGCCAACATTCGTGTACACCACATGATCGAACACTTGAAACAGAACATTCGCCATTGGGACGACGAAGAAGAGATAAGCCACTATCTACACAAGATTGTTAAGAAAGAGGCTTATGACGGTACAGGCTTAATATATGGTATAGGACACGCGGTTTATACGCTATCCGACCCACGCGCTGTGTTACTGAAAGAAATGGCTCGTAAGTTAGCCGAGGAGAAAGGACGCACCGAAGAGTTTGAGTTTATGGAGCGCATTGAGAAACTTTCGGTTGAAGCCGTTTACGATATTAAAGGACGCAGCAAGAAACTTTGCGCCAACGTCGACTTCTACTCTGGTTTCGTTTACGACCTCATCGGCCTCCCCATTGAGATATACACACCACTTTTTGCCATGGCTCGCATCGTGGGTTGGTGTGCTCACCGCAATGAAGAACTTGGCTTCGTGGGTCGACGCATCATTCGTCCTGCTTACCGTTGCGTAGCTGAGTTAAAAGAATATAAACCTGTGACTGAAAGATAAATAACATTTTAGGGTGTATCAAGATGTCATTTCATGAGAATTGACATCTTGACACACCCACTTCTACTAAGGGGTGTTCTAAAAAAATTATTTTAGAACACCCCTTAATCCGTAAGCATCCTATGTAAACTTTTCTACATAGCGTCTAAACCGGCTTAATCCTTCAACCAAAGTAGCACGCGGACAAGCTATATTCCATCGCATAAAGCCTTCACCTGCTGATCCATACAAGTTTCCTGCATTCAACCATAATTTAGCCTCATCAATTAGCTGTTCTTCAAGTTCGCTGGACTTCGTATTTAACTTACTACAATCCATCCACACAAGATACGTACCTTCTAAATCGGCTATGGGGAAGGAAGGTAAATGCTCGTGACAGAAGTCACGCATATACTGATAATTGCCCCATATATAGTCTATCAATTGGTTTAACCATTCCTCTCCTTCATTATAAGCGGCCTCAGTGGCTATAACTCCGAAGGGATTGACATCGCACACCTCATTGTCGTTAATGGCTCGGTCAATGCGTGCACGCATCTGAGCATCGGCGCAAACGATGTTGGCAATCTGCAATCCTGCTATATTGAAGGCTTTGCTGGGCGATATGCACGTTACGGAATGTTGTAAAAATTCTGCTGATAGGGAAGCGAAAGGAGTATAACACTGGCCTGGCATTACCAATTCACAATGTATCTCGTCCGAGACAACGGTCACGTTATGACGCAAACATATCTCGCCAATACGCGTGAGTTCCTCACGCGTCCAAACTCTACAAGCAGGATTGTGGGGATTGCATAACAACATTACCTTTACTTGTGGATCAGCAGCTTTCTGCGCTAAGTCATCGAAATCAATCTCGTAAGTATGACCAGTATAGACTAAGGGCGACGATACGATATCGCACCCATTATTACGAATGGAAGAGAAGAAGCAATTATAAACTGGCGTTTGGACCAATACTTTATCGCCTGGCTGCGTCAGGGCCTTTAATACAGCTGATATGGCTGGCACCACGCCAGACGTATATATTATCCAATCCTTCTCCACCTGCCACGCATGCCGACGTGCAAACCACGACGTTACGGCTTGATAATAGCTTTCGGGAACGCGCGTATAGCCAAATATGCCATGCGCCACTCGGCGTTGTAAGGCAGCGATAATGGCGGGAGACGTCTTGAAATCCATATCGGCCACCCACATCGGTAGCACATCAGCATCGGAGGCGCTGTCCCACTTATAGGAATTGGTATCACGGCGGGGAACGACTTTGTCAAAATCGAAATTCATGTCTTTTACTTTACTTTTCTCTGATAACGATTTCACAATTTGCAGGCGACTTTATGTGTTCGTCTATCGTAACGGAACCTATCGCATCAGCTACGATGCGCCCTGACATCGGATTTTTAATGTTTGTTACTGCGCCACGAATGTCCGCCTGAATGGTTGAGTCTTCAAACATTCGGTCGCAATCTGGACCAAAGGTACAATTCTCCAAAACTAAATCCTGGGCATAGCACAATGGTTGTTCGCCTGTTATGTGGCAATTGACAAGGCGAAGATGTTTCGAGTGCCAACCCAAATACTCTCCATTGAGTTCGGAGTCATAGATAGTTACGTTCTCTACCTCCCAAAAGGCATCTTTCGTCGTAATCTTAGCATTGCGCACTACTACATTCTTTACGTACTGAAAGACATACTTCGCATCACTTACTAAGCCATCAACTTCAACGTTTTGACAGAACATGAAGGGATATGTACCGCCGTGTAGCTCAACGTCCGTCAACTTCAAGCCATTTACCTTCCAGAAGGTTTCATCTGCATCGTTGATTACGACCTTGTGTAGCTGCAAGTTATTCATTTCGCGGAAGAACTTTGGGCCATCTATCACGCAATCACTCATTTTCATATCATCTGAATACCAAATGGCACTACGTGATTCGGGGGCAAAATAGCAATGGTCTATAACCGAACCCTTAACATGCCACCAAGGGTACTTGCCATAAAAATGGCATCCCGTTGCTTCAAGGTCTTCACAACACTTTATGCCCGACTCGCCATCAACGATTGTTACATTTTCAAGTCGCGTATGCTTAATGGCAAACAAAGGACGTTCGCCATAAAATTTCTCATCTTTTATTACTTCCATGATTTCGCATTTATTTATCATACCGCAAAAGTACAAATTAAAAGTAAACTACTTAGGTAGACATATTACGGAATATATAACCTTAATTACTGCCCTTCGGTTTGGCCATCGCTTCTTAACGGAATGACTTTCAACCAGCGTTGACGGAATAGACGTATTAAGAATATTACACCACGGAAACTCAGCTCTACACACATCGCTATCCATACTCCCTTCAAGCCGAACGAAGGAGCAAGCAGCGCTGCTAACGACAAGCGGACGGCCCAAATACTAAAGAAATTCATTAAGCAGGGTATCAACGTACTGGCCGCTCCCACAAACACTCCGTATGCTACAATCGAAGCGGCAAACATGGGTTCAGCAAAGGCTTCTATGCGCAATGCCATTGTACCAAGCTGACGAATTTCATCAACGGGGGTCATAATGCCGATTATCTGTGGAGCGAAAGCATACATCAAAACGCCCATTACACTCATTACGGCCATGCCCATAAAGACGGTTATATAGGCAAAGCTGCGTGTTAGATCTCGCCTTCCTGCACCAAAGCTCTGCCCTACCAAAGTGGTAGCTGCGTCGGCTATGCCATAGCCTGGCATATAGCAAAGGCTCTCGGCCGTTATGGCAAACGAATTGGCTGCTATCGCACAAATGCCTAACGGCGCTACGATTACGGTAATCATTATTTGTGCACAACAGATGATGGTATGCTCTATGCCCATTGGTAGACCGATACGCAAGGCCTTCCGTATGGTATCAAGTTTCGGACGAAAGCAGCCTTTATTCTTTGCCAAACTTAACTCTGGAGAGCGATACCATAAATACCACAACATTACGGCTGCTACTAACGACTCTGCCACGACCGTACCTAAAGCAGCTCCGCCAACGCCTAAACCTGCCCCGAATATAGGCACATCATATCCACCTACGCTTAAATAGCGTGTAGGAAATATCAAGAAAAAGTTGAGCAACACATCGAGCATACACATCGACACACCTAACAGACTCGCTACATGCATATTGCCACTACAACGCAACATGCCACTTGCTAAAAAGCTTAACTGTAGTGCAGGAAGAAAGAGCGAGAATATGAAGAAGTAAAGCGAGGCATCATGCCGTATAGCCACATCGCCTCCCAACCAATAGGGTAAATACGTGCTTATCGACATACCTAACACTGATACGGCCAATCCCCATATCACTATGGCTGTAAACGACTGGCGCAACACAGCACGTGCTCCTTGCATATCGCCAGCTCCTATCCGATGTGCCACTTGCACCGTAAAACCTGTTGACGCAGCCGAACACAATCCCCCAAATAACCACGTGGTAGTTGATACCAATCCAATTGAAGCCGAAGCTTCAGCTCCCAAACTACCCACCATTGAGGCATCTATATATTGCATCACAATTGACGACAATTGAGCTATAATCGCTGGAACACTAAGATATACCACCAACCGTAATCGCTGCCCAAATGTCATCGGCTCACCACTACGAATCAGCGATAATAAATGCTTTGTTTTATCTGATTGCTTCATTCACAATTATCTTAAGTTTAATTACGTTTATTCCAAACTCAAGAAGTCACTTAATGGCCTAATTTTGGAGCGATAAGTATTAAGTCCTTGTTGTAGCTTAAGATTGCTAGTATATGGAATTTCTTGAGTATTATCAAAGTGGAATACCATATAATAAGATGCATTCTCTGGATGAAATCCATATTTTTCCAAAGTTTCCTTCATCCAAATCTGAAAACAACCTCTTTTACATAGTTTATATAAATGACTATTCTTTCCATTCGTATGAAGCAATACATAACCCATTTTTTCAAATCCAGGGGTAACCAATACAGATCCTTTAGAGTCCCCTGCTCTTAAATAAGTAATACCTTTCTCTACCATTAAGCAGAAAGATTCTGCTCTAACATGATTAACAAGGACTTGTACTTCATCTGGATTTTCTGACATATGCATAAACAACTCTCTTGACTTATCAGAACATTCTATCTCAAGTTTTCGTCTTAATCCTAATTGACAATATTCTTTATCTTTTTCTATTCCGATGAAATTTCTTCCAAGTAAATTCGCAGCAATACCTGTTGTACAACTACCTGCAAAAGGATCAAGAATAACCTCTCCCTTTCGGGTTGAAGCTAAAATAACACGATATAGTAACCGAAGAGGTTTTTGCGTTGGATGCTTACCACAAACTTTTTCCCATAAACTAACTGAAGGTAATTTCCATACATCTGGCATATGAACTCCATTATTAAGTTTCTCCATTAACTGATAATTGAAAAAATGTGGTACCCTTTCATTTTTTCGTGCCCATATTATGTATTCAGCCGAAAAATTGAAACGTTGATTTGTCAGCGTTTGGGGAGGATCTGATTTCTGCCATACAATCATATTTAGAATTTTATATTCTAAATCATTCAAGCACCTCGCAACCTCAAAGATATTGTGATATGTACCGCATACCCATATTGTACCAGAATCCTTTAAGATATTTCTACACAATGAAAGCCACTGATAATTAAATCTGTATATTTCTTCCTTAGAACGTACTCTATCCCAATCTCCCTTGTCAAAATTTACATAGCGACTGCCTATTTTTACAGGACCATTTCCCGAAGACAAGAAATATGGTGGATCTGCAAAAATCATATCTACAGGTTTGTCTATTTTACACAACTCCTGCATACAATCTCCATTCCTTAATTCAAATTTCTCCATTATCATCTTATCTTAATCAATCGAGTAGACTAATTCTGTATTAACACCAAACTTTTGCATAAAGTCCTTACGAGAAATTAAATTTCCTTTTATGGCATCGGCATAATACAATAGATTCTCGACAGTAAGCACACAACCATCTATACCTGTTGATTGCTTTATATTATTTAGCATATCTCCATATTTTCCCTTAAATAATGAAGACACAAATACATAATTGAAATGATTGACATCAGTAGCAAAATAATTCCACCAAAGCGATCTATTTCTTTCATAACTTCTATCGTTATTCTCTTGAATATAACGAATCATCTCGTCAGCCATATGTCTTGTTATAGTAAAGCCTTTAGAATAAGCCTTATTGTCAACAATTATTCCATTCTGCCCATAATAGAACAATCCATCTGGTCGACGGCTTCCACCCAGATGCTTTCCATGGAATGCTAACTCATTTACTAACAAATCCATTGTATATAGTTCAAAATCAACACACTTGTCTTTTCCAGAAAATGCATAATCTATCAATGTTAAGTATTTATGGTTTATATAATGCAACTTATTTCTAACCCTCTCCTTAACAACTATGACATCAGTATTCCCCTTTGCTAAAAGATCCTTGTATGGCACTAACTTTTCTATTTTATCATCAAGTGTATAGAATTCTCCTTCTTTCTGAATGTCAAGACCTATACCAACAAGGCCTATTAGATCATCTTTTATAGTCGTTGTCGTTTCTTCTAACCCCATTGAATCTAGATACAGAGAAATATCATCTATGGTTCTAGGTGTATGATCACCTAAATAGATTAGAATCAATAATCTTCTCATTCTTAGGTAATCGGAATTTGGCGCTTTACTAGCCAGCATTTCACGATAAACAATCTTCGGCACCCTAGCTTTAGATTCCTTACCTGTTAACTCTTTATATTTTTGCAAACCAATATCTGTTATTTCAAAAGCTGATGAAATTCTACATTTATATTCTTTTAGTCCCATTGAAACAACTATATCCTTAGGTTTCTTGACAACCCAACCCAAAGTAGTCAACCAACCACATATCATTCGTGCATATTTATCAGATGAGCCTTCTATATCTGAGCGTAGCCTTTTTTTCTCATCATCATCAGCTTCCATATATGCTTGGACCCAAATATTTTGAGGAAAAGAAGTAAATCCTTCCTCATCCATAAAACCTAATTGAGATCCTATCTCAAATTTCGTCATATGCTTTTCTTCACTCAAAAGCCTTAATACTCGGCATATTGGCGGATACGACACAAAAGCCTT
Source organism: uncultured Prevotella sp. (assembly GCA_900540885.1). GTDB lineage: Bacteria > Bacteroidota > Bacteroidia > Bacteroidales > Bacteroidaceae > Alloprevotella. The sequence continues at coordinate 16,394 of UQHJ01000004.1, read as the reverse complement.
ACCCAAGATTTCGTCCTCAACATATTTGCTCCTTGCTGTAACAAACCTTTCACCTATTGCCGTAATAGCACAAGTATCCTTCTCGTAGTTATAATTTAAGAAACCAAGTGAAATAGCCCACCTTAAAAATCCATCAGCAGACCAATCATCAACATAAGGTTTCTTAATTCTGATAGGCTCACCATTTAAAACATAATTTTTAAATTGTTGTCCATCAAGAACTGCCTGCACTAAACCTGAGCATTTAGCAGTAGAACGAGCTTGACCTCCTGCACCTTTTCCCTTAAGCATTTCATAAGGGATTGCTTTTTTACTTCTCAGAATCTGAACAAAATCCAAATAAAGACTGGGAGATGAAAATAAATCAAGCGAACGTAAGAGAGGAAGTTTCACTGACATTAACTCTTCATAAAACTTTGACTTTGCAACAAAAATTCCTACAACTCGTTTTAAATTTTCTATAGAAGATGGATTTTGAATCCAACCAAAAGTCCTTTTTGCCATAAACTATCTATAATTCGTTATTAATACTTCCTTCGTAGCACCTATCTTTGCATGATAATTAGAATTAGAATAATTTACATTTAATTGATGTACATGATATTTTTCAGACCATTGCATCAAAGGCTCATTAACAATACCCTTATGATAAACCATATTAGATAAAGCAAATTTTACACCTCGATCATTTAAATAATCTAATTTTTCAAAAAGAATAGCATCATCTTCACTACACCAACCCTCAAAGCCTCTCTTTCCGTCATTGTACGTACCACAAGAAATTAAATACGGAGGGTCTGCATACAAAAAATCTTGATTTTTCATAAAAGATAAATCAAAATCTCTAAAATTCACAGAATGTAAATCAAATTTAGCAATCACTTTATGCATCAGCCTTAGATTACGCTCTATACTAACATTAAAAGAACTTCTGTTCATGCCAAATGGGTTATTGAACTTCCCTTTATTGTTAAATCTAATTTGATGATTAAAACCATAACATACAAGCATGAAAAGTCTTAATGGATCAAAAGTTTCATTATAGTCAGAGCGAAGTTTATTATATCCTTCACGATTTTGCTTAGACAACTGATATTTATTAATAATAGCTTCTATCGCTGTCAACAAATCATTAATACTACTACTTCGAATATACTTATAGAGTCCTATTACATGGTAATTAATATCATTACATATTACATGTTCTGCTCGCACATTAATAGACACATCAAGCCCCCCCGCAAACAAATCCACAAAAGTATGAACCTGCGACGGAAATAGGGGAACTATTTGCGACAGCAATCTATATTTGCCTCCTATATAATTAAGGGGTGACTTTATCATTTTGCTTTCTTTATAAAATACAATTGTTCTTTAAGCCCAATTTTATTATTAGGAATTTTGTTCTTATAACGACGATGGTCATATTCTAAAAGCTTAAATGTCCGAGGATCACCAGCTTCACAAACGATCTGTGTCATTTTCTCTGTCGATAATAAGCTCTCATTATTGTAGGACAATAGAATATACTTACAATTCAAAGAACCTAACAATTCTCTAAATGCCTCCTCTGCTTTACTTTTTTTGCAGAAATCAGACATTTTCTCTGGATCTACACGCATACCCGTAACACCCTTAATTGTTGGATAATCATATTTCGCTATTGTTTCCAACAAATGATAATTTGACATATACTGTCGTCCATTGTAAGGCGGATCTAAATACATCAAATCAGACTTAACAACATTGGCCAGATCAATGGCATTCATATTATAACATCTACAATTAGTTGTACACAATTCAATTTTCTTCTCCTGCAGAACTAATGGATTATAGGTCCTTTTATCCCAGAATTTTAAATATGCTCCATAGGTTCCAGTTATATTTGACACAGATGGTACTGCATTAATCAATAAACTAAGCAGGTAGAAATATTCTACTTCTGATATTTCATCTTTCAACCTTTCTATCGCCTGCCTTATTAAATCTATTTTCAATGCATTACTACTTTGGAAATACATACGTTTCGAATACTCCGAAGGAGAATAATTTTGGTAGATAAAGGCACTACCTAAGTCAAACCAAGAAGCATTTTGAGGAGATAAATTATTTAAATAATCTACCATATCTCTCACTTGCTTAGTAATCGGAGTATTCATCTCTAAAAATCCCTTATTTAGGACATAAGAAAAATAAAGTAAATCATTAGCATATACCGAATACGCATGTTTCTTGAAGTATCTTGCGACAACACCTGTACCCGAAAACACATCCGTAACAGACTGGACGTCCTCAGTAAAATCACTTATCACACTGCCTATTCGATCTAGCATTAATACCTTACTTCCTATATAACGCATTTATATTTCCTTTTAAACGTAGACACTAAGCACACCTAAAACACCTTCAAGTTCTAATACATAAGCATATTCCCTTAATAAGGGGAGAGAACTAAAATTTATAGTATATTGATTTGTGCACTATCGGAAGTACACTTTTAATAAACGTAGGAACATGGCGAATTATAGACTGATTACTTACAAAAATGCACTTTAGAAAGGGCACAGATCAAGCAACAGAATTAGAACATTCTAAAAACTTTTTTTAGAACACCTCTAATAAATAAAGACTTTCTACTCTAACCATATTGGCTATAAAAGTATAATATCAGTACGAAAAAAATCACACAGGACAATACTATATGAAAGTCAAAAAATCTTCATTACCGAACCGATTCCTATCTATCAAAAGATATCTTATCTGACACAAGAAAGGGGATTTGTCGACCAACATTTTGTTCGTCAACAAGTCCCTTACTTTTCTTCTTTGAATTAAATCCGTTTCTGTTGAAAATTTCTTTCTATCTATCTTCGCCTATTCCCACTCAATTGTTGAAGGTGGCTTTGACGAGATATCGTAGCATACGCGGTTTACACCTTTAACGTGATTGATAATGTCATTCGACACCTTTGCCATAAAGTCATAAGGCAAGTGAGCCCAGTCGGCAGTCATCGCATCAGTGCTTGTCACTGCACGTAAGGCTACGGGGTGTTCGTACGTACGCTCATCACCCATTACACCTACCGAACGAACGGTTGAAAGTAATACGGTGCCTGCTTGCCATATTTGGTCGTAAAGGCTTACTTCTATTTCGCCATTTTGCATATCGGCGGGGACGCCTGCTGCTAAGACGCGACGTGCTTCTTCGCCTGAAAGTTTCACCTTATAGTCGCGCAAGCCACGGATGTAGATGTCGTCAGCATCTTGTAGTATGCGAACCTTCTCTGGTGTAATATCTCCTAATATACGAACGGCTAAACCAGGACCGGGGAAGGGGTGACGAGTAATCAAATGTTCTGGCATACCCATTGAACGACCTACACGACGCACCTCGTCCTTAAACAACCATTTTAATGGTTCGCAAAGTTGTAAGTTCATTTCCTTAGGCAATCCGCCTACGTTATGATGACTCTTGATTACCTTTCCCGTAATATTTAATGATTCAATGCGGTCAGGGTAGATTGTACCTTGTGCTAACCACTTAGCTCCTGTCTGTTTCTTAGCCTCTGCATTGAACACTTCTACAAAGTCGCGACCAATAATTTTGCGTTTCTGCTCTGGGTCGGTAACACCGGCCAAGTCAGCAAAGAACTTTTCACTTGCATCAACGCCTATTACATTCAAGCCTAAGCACTTGTAGTCGTTCATTACATCGCGGAACTCATTTTTGCGCAACATACCATGGTCTACGAAGATACAAGTAAGATTATTACCAATTGCCTTGTGGAGCAATACAGCTGCAACTGAGCTATCTACGCCACCAGAGAGGCCAAGGATTACTTTATCATCTCCCAATTGTGCTTTCAATTCTGCAACCGTGGTATCAACAAATGAGGCAGGACTCCAATCTTGACGGCTACCACATATGTCGACTACAAAGTTTTTAAGCAATTGCGTGCCTTGTAATGAGTGGAACACCTCTGGGTGGAATTGTACACCCCAAAGTTTTTCATTATCTGCTTGATAGGCTGCATACTTTACCTTTGAGGTGGAAGCAATACAATGGAATCCTTCGGGTATGGCTGTAATTGTGTCGCCATGACTCATCCACACTTGTGAGTTTTCATCAAAACCCTTAAACAAAGGATTTTCATGTTCGAACGTTTCGAGATTTGCGCGACCATACTCACGACTGCCTGCTGGTTCGACTTTACCACCATAGAGTTGAGCCATATATTGTGCACCATAGCAAATACCAAGAATAGGATATTTACCACGGATTTGACTTAAATCAACCTTGAAAGCCTCTGGATCATATACACTGTAAGGAGAACCCGAGAGGATAACACCTATCACAGACTCGTCATCGTGAGGAAACTTATTATAAGGTAGAATTTCGCAGAACGTGTCGAGTTCGCGCAAGCGACGACCTATGAGTTGCGTCGTTTGTGAGCCGAAATCGAGAATAATGATTTTCTGTTGCATACGGAAATAGTTATGTTTCTGTATGCAAAGATAGTGCAAGGCGAGCGCAATGCAAAATGAAAGTCAAAAAACTTTCATTTTCATTGCCGAGCCGCAGAGTTAAGATAAACTACAATTTGTCGAAAAGACATCAATGAACATTAAGGCGCGCTTCGCTCTTTTTTTTAACATTAATGCTTCATTAATCGACCATTAATCTTTCCATTAATCTTGTTCTATAGTCTACCATTGAACAAATTCTATTCCTATGTCTTTAATGGAAAGATTAATGAAAAAGATTAATGAAGCATTAATGTTAAAAAAAAGCGCGAAGCGCGCCTTAATGTTCATTGATGTCTAAATTGCAGTTTTTGTACGTATTTTCTATACAACATTTTCAATACTTCGTTTTATCTTTCATGTTTCATTTTTCTTTATAACTTATTGAAAATCAATCAGATAGAAAAGTGAAACATTACACTTGAATGTTTCACTTTAAGTTTCATGTTTCACCCTATAAAACACTGAGGGAGCGATTGTGCGCTCCCACAGTGTTTTTGAATCGCTCCCTCAGTGTTTTGAAATCGCTCCCACAGTGTTTTTGATTTTCTCCCACAGTGTTTTTAACATGAAACGTTGAAACAAAAAATGAAACATCGTAAGACTTAGTTTCATCATCTTAATAGCTTGATTATCAACACATTAAAACCTACGGCTGAAACATGAAAGCAAAAACACCGATAGGTAAATACACGTAAGCGAACATTACCGGTCCACTATTTATCTTTGCAATCATGCAAGCGTATATACCTTTATATATCAGCGACCGTCCCCTCCACGACTGAAAATAGCTTATAATCTTGCTGCGTTGAAGCTAAAATTTTATCTAGATGATCTCTACGCGTATCAGTGATAAATATTTGTCCAAAATCTTGACTACTCACATAGTCAATAATGCGTTCAACTCGATGAGCATCTAATTTGTCGAAAATATCATCTAACAGCAACAAAGGAGTACGATGTTCACCTTTATTCTTTAAAAAGATAAATTGCGAAAGTTTCATCGCAATAAAGAACGTCTTTTGTTGACCTTGCGAAGCTTCACGCTTTACGGGGAAGCCGTTTAGTGTCAGTTCTAAATCATCTTTATGCATACCATGCAAAGAATAACCAACAATGCGCTCCTTAGCACGCCAACTTTTCAACTGAGGGAAGAGTTCACCCCTATCTCCATGACTTGTATAGCGAATGTCAACTACTTCACTCTTATTATCTGAGAGACGCTGATAAAGATGAAGGAATATCGGCAAGAACGCTGTTACAAACTCCTTGCGCTCCTCATATATCACTTGACCGCTAACCGACATCATCTCCTCTAACACAGTCATCACATTCTCATCTGGTTCTTCATCTTGCTTCAGCAATGCGTTGCGCTGCTTTAATGCTTTATCATACCTTATTAAAGCATCTAAATAAGGTGCACTATATTGCATGATGACCATATCCATAAAACGCCGACGCTCTTCACTTCCTCCAAGTATTAATGCCGCATCTGCTGGCGCTATCATTACCATTGGTATGTGCCCTACATGATCAGAAATGCGCTTCACAAATTTACCATCTACCTTTACACGCTTCGGCGCGCCACGCTTCAAAGAGCAACAGACCTGTTGCGTTGCGCCCGACTCTAACTCATAGTTACCTTCTAAAATAAAATAATCAGCCTCATGATTTAGGTTTGAAGTGTCCTGCGCACTAGCAAAGCCACGACAAAACGATAAATAATAAATCGCATCAAGCACATTGGACTTTCCCATACCATTTGCTCCCACGAAGCAATTAACATTGGGCGAAAGCGCCAAATCCGCCATCTGCAAATTACGATAATTGGTTATAGTTAAATGATTTAGTATCATACCTTTCTATCAAAATTATGAAGTGCAAAGTTAAAAAGAAGCAAGTTCTAAAACCAATGACAACACCGTAAATATCAACGAAAAGTAAAAAAAACAAGCGTTTACTTCACTACTTCTATGAAAAGTTGTAAATTTGCCCTGCAATTTTCTGAAACAAAAAAGAACAAAATACAATATGAGCAATCAAAAGAACACTCAACAAGCACTTGACGTAAACGAAACGCTTGCTAAATCAGAAGCTTTCTTTATCAAGTACAAGAAACAAGTAATCACTGCTATTGTAGTCGTCGCTGTAATTGTAGGTGGTACAGCTGCTTACATTTGGGGATATTCTAAGCCTCGCGAAGAAAAGGCACAAGAGAGCCTCGGCATCGTTATGCAACGCTACGTCATGGCTCAAGACTACGAACACGCTCTTAAGGGCGAAGGCAGCACACTTGGCTTGGCTAAAATAGCCGACAAATATAGCTCAACCGATGCAGGCAACATCGCTAAATACGAAGCTGGCCTTTGCAGCTATCAGTTAGGCAAGACAAAGGACGCTATCAAGTATCTCGAAGACTTTGACACAAAAGGCGATGCTACCATTTCAGCACAAGCACTCTCAGCACTTGCCAATGCCTACGCTACTGATAAGCAATTAGATAAGGCTGTTGAAACATTCAAGAAGGCCGCCGATGCAACTGACGTCCCCGCACTTTGTGCACAAGCTCTCTTTGACGCAGGCCTTATCCTTGAAAGCCAAAATAAGAAAGACGATGCTTTAAAGCTTTACCAAGACATCAAAGCAAAGTACCCCTCTGCCCCACTCTGCAACCGTCAGCAGAACAACGGTGTTGTACTTGATGCCGTTATCGACAAGTACATTGAGAGATTGAGCAAATAATCCTTTTGCACGAAAAGCAAGGAACACTATATATAAAGGTTAAAGTACAAAGTACAAATGCGAGGTGCGCAGACACCTATCATCTCAACTTTTTACTTTAACCTTTATCGTTTATCCTTTCCCATATAATACCATTAATACTATGTCATCTTCCAACTTTTCATATACAGCAGATCAAACCATTCCCATACCTGACGCAAGCGAAATGCGCTTTGGCATCATCGTCACGGAGTGGAATAATCATATTACTGACAAGTTGCTCGAAGGAGCTATTAAAGAATTAGGCAAAAATGGTGTTGCAGAAAACAATATTACCATTAAACGCGTACCGGGTAGCTTTGAATTAGTTTACGCTGCGTCACAATTAGCCAAATTTGGCCATGTGAACGGCATCATTATTATAGGCTGCGTCATTCGAGGCGATACGCCCCACTTCGACTACATCTGTCAAGGTGTGACCCAGGGCATAACTGAATTAAACGCGAAAGGCGATATTCCTGTTATCTTTGGCCTACTCACTGTCAACAATCACGAACAAGCCGAAGAACGCGCAGGCGGCCGACTAGGCAACAAGGGCGAAGAGTTCGCACTTACTGCCATTAAAATGGTTGACTACGCTTGGAAACTACAAAAGTAATTGTGCCTAATAAGTAATAATAAGTAGGTTTTCAAAATTAGTTTATATAATCATGTTCTGAATTAGTCGATATGCCATGGCGCATTCTTTCGTTCAGAAATACCGCACCAATTCATATCAACTAATTTTGAACACCTACTTAGCACTAAAAAAGAGTGCATCATCTTTTGCAATCACAAATTAATATCTCAATAGTCCGTTGGATTTATGAACGCTGTCCATAAAATCAACGGACTATTCGTTTTAACATATCAAATCGAACGCATTATACGTTATATACGTATAAGACTAAAAACACCTTCTTACAATACCTTTCACCCTCCTCAAAAAACAGTTTTACTACAAAAACGAACTTTTTTTGAAAAAAAACGCAGAAACATTTGGTACGTATCAAAATAATGCCTACCTTTGCATCGCAATTCAGAAATAAGGGTTGCAAACAACAATAACGGGCAAATACCAGAGTGGCCAAATGGGGCAGACTGTAAATCTGCTGGCTTACGCCTTCGGTGGTTCGAATCCATCTTTGCCCACATAACGGCGCAGCTTTCACATCGAAAGTTGCGCCGTTAAGTTTTTTTTATTAACGAGACACAATAATACACGTATCAGAGCGTTATAGTACGTATGACTTTGTTGAAGAATAAATATATCTCATACCCCTTTATATTATGCCTATTGTTTTTAGTAGGCATCAGTTCCGCTTATGCGCAAAAGAGGACGCGCATATTTGGAACTATCAAAGACACCGAAGGAGCGCCCATTGAATTAGCCAGCGTGCGGGCTTTAGGACAAAGCGCACTTACGGTCACCAATTTAAAAGGCGAATATACGCTTTGGTGCAACTCTGCTGACAGCGTACGAATCGTTTACTCTATGATTGGATATGAGACACGCAAGCGACTGCTTCGATCACCAGGCGATTCTATCCGCTTAGACGTAGTACTCCCTCCTTACTCTCCCGACAATAATTTGGGGACAGCTACGGTTGTTGGACAAGGCCGACAAACGACAACCACACAACGTATTACAAAGCCCGACACTAAATTAAGTCCTTCAACAACGGGCAATGGCGTTGAAGAGATTATTGCTACACAAGCTGGCGTTTCTACTCATAACGAACTTTCCTCGCAATACAACGTGCGCGGCGGTTCGTTCGACGAAAACTGCGTTTACTTAAATGGGATTGAAGTCTACCGCCCTATGTTAGTACGCTCAGGACAACAAGAAGGACTTTCTATCATCAATTCCGATATGGTTGAAAGTATCGGTTTCTCATCTGGAGGCTTTGAAGCACGCTATGGTGATAAGATGTCATCCGTACTTGACATCACTTATAAGAAGCCCGAAGCTTTCGAGGCAACAGCACAAGCCTCTATGTTAGGTGGTGGCATCTATACTGGTTGGGGTAATAAAAAAGTGAGTATAATGTCGTCACTTCGCTACAAGACGACTCGCTACCTAATGGGTTCAACTGATACGAACGGAGAGTACAAGCCTAACTTTTTGGACTATCAAGCCGTTTTGTCGTGGCACCCCAATAAGAGGTGGTCGTTTGACGTTTTAGGCAACATTTCTGACAATCATTACAACTTTACTCCACACGATCGCGAAACAAAGTTTGGTACCATATACGATGCCAAAACGTTTAAGGTCTACTTTGATGGTAAAGAAAAAGACTACTTTCGCACACTGTTTGGTGCAGCAACATTAACGCGACACTTTAATCCAAATACTTATTTAGCACTACAATTTTCGACCTACTCTACGCAGGAGCACGAAACCTACGACATTCAAGGGCAATATTGGCTCAACGAAGCTACCTCGCAAGAACAAATGGGCGTTGGTACTTACTTAGAGCATGCCCGTAATCGACTGCGTGCAAGGGTGATGAATACAGGATTACGTTTCCGAACCAAACTTACGGGTCACACCCTACAAGCAGGCTTTAATTGGACACGCGAGACTATTCACGAGAATGCGCGTGAATGGGAGATGCGCGACTCTATGGGTTACTCACTCCCCTACGACCCCACCGCATTGCGTCTCATCTATAGTCTACGATCAAAGTCAGACATCAGCACTTCACGCATCTCACTCTTTGCACAAGACACATGGCGCATTCGTTCAAAAGCAGGACTATTCAATCTTACCTATGGCGTGCGACTCAGCCACTGGAATTGGAACAAGGAACTTATCGTATCGCCACGCGTATCAGTAGGACTACTCCCCTCCTTTTCTGACCATTGGACCATGCGATTTGCGACAGGCCTGTACTACCAGCCACCCTTTTATAAAGAACTCAAAGACACGACTCTCACTGCTGGCGTAGCAACGGTTCAACTCAACAAGAACATCAAGTCGCAACGATCTATCCATTTCGTATTGGGCGCGGACTACACCTTTAAGATGGCTGACCGACCATTTAAGTTTACCGTCGAGGCTTACTATAAAGCCCTTTCTCACCTTATACCCTACACAGTAGACAATGTGCGCGTAGTGTACTATGGAAGAAACGAGTCAAGTGGTTACGCCACTGGTATTGACTTCAAGTTGTATGGTGAGTTTGTGCCTGGTACAGACTCTTGGCTTACCTTCTCGCTTATGCGCACGAAAGAAAAGATTGACGGACTTTGGATTCCGCGTCCTACTGACCAATTGTATAATGTATCGCTCTATTTTACGGACTACTTTCCCAACACGACTCGTTGGCGCTTTACATTGAAAGCAGCATTTGCCGACGGACTTCCCTTTGGTCCACCGCGCAGCGAAAAAGCGAAACAGACGCTACGCGCGCCAGCTTATAAGCGTGTGGACATTGGCATGAGTTATCGTTTGCTTAAAAATGACGACCACCATATTCAGCACGGAATTGGCCGATGGTTTAAAAACATTTGGTTAGGCATTGACTGCTTCAACCTCCTCGGCATTGACAATGTAAATTCCTATTATTGGGTTACAGATATTACAAACACCCAATATGCCGTGCCTAATTACCTAACAGGCCGACAACTCAACGCTCGCATTTCATTTGACTTTTAAGAAAAATAGCACTGCTCCGTATACGTTTACAGCAGTGCTATTTTTCGTATTTTATCACATCTCTTAAGCATCAAAGTTGCCCTTTTGCATTATCAAAATTGCAAAATATTTAATTAAATGTACAAAAAATTTAGCAAATGCTTTGTCATGTAAAAATAAGGCACTACATTTGCAACGTTATCCTAATCACAATCTTTTTACCTTAAGGACTAATACCTATAGAAAACATCAAGCGACACGTTGCGAAACGGGCCGCTTTTTTTATTTTCGCAAAACAAATCGTCTACGAAAAAGTTCCATATTATCACTTTCGTTAAAAAAATATAGACAAAATACTTTCTTTTTGCAATTATTTTATAACTTTGCCCGCACAAAACGAAAATAACATGAAGCAAACACTTACATCTTACTTCCGACTTAGCCTATTGCTTAGCTTGCGTACAAATGGTACGCGGGAGTGAGAGTTATGCTTCAATATATAACGAATAGAAGGTGTAATAACGTTTAACAATTGTACAAACGCTATTACTCCTGCCAGAAGAACCAATCCTCACTTTCGCGCCCAAGAAACGAAAGTGAGGATTTTTTCAATAAAACGATATAACAACACAATCAAAATATTATGAGCGACAGACTTTACATTTTTGACACGACGCTGCGCGATGGCGAGCAAGTGCCCGGTTGCCAACTCAACACCGTTGAAAAGATTCAGGTAGCAAAGCAGTTGGAACAATTAGGAGTAGACGTCATCGAAGCAGGATTTCCGATTTCAAGTCCTGGTGACTTTAATTCAGTAATTGAAATTTCAAAGGCCGTGACATGGCCTACTATCTGTGCACTAACACGCGCTGTTGAAAAAGACATCGACTGCGCTGCTGAAGCACTCAAATACGCCAAACACAAACGTATTCACACAGGTATTGGCACAAGCGATAGCCACATTAAATATAAGTTCAACTCTACACGTGAAGAGATTATCGAACGCGCCGTTGCAGCCGTAAAGTATGCAAAACGTTACGTTGAAGACGTAGAATTTTACGCTGAAGACGCAGGCCGAACCGACAATGAATACCTTGCACGCGTAGTTGAAGCCGTGATTAAAGCAGGAGCTACAGTAGTCAACATACCCGATACGACAGGTTACTGCTTGCCACACGAATATGGCGAAAAGATTAAGTACCTAATGGAACACGTTGACGGCGTTCACAATGCCATACTTTCTACCCACTGCCACAACGACTTAGGCATGGCTACAGCTTGCACACTTGAAGGCGTATTAAACGGTGCGCGTCAAGTAGAAGTAACCATTAACGGCATTGGTGAACGCGCAGGCAACACTGCGGAAGAAGAAATCGCCATGATACTGAAATGTCACCACTTAGACATTCAGACCAATATCAATACGCAAAAGATTGCAGCTACCTCACGTATGGTCAGTTCGCTCATGAACATGCCCGTACAAGCTAACAAGGCCATTGTAGGACGCAACGCCTTTGCTCATTCAAGCGGCATTCACCAAGACGGCGTATTGAAGAACGTTGAGACATACGAGATTATCAATCCTAAGGACGTAGGCATTGACGACAACTCTATCATTCTCACGGCTCGTTCAGGCCATGCTGCACTAAAACACCGCCTTGAAGTATTGGGAGTTGAGGTAAGTGATGAAAAGCTGAACGATATTTACCAGCGTTTCTTGGCACTGGCTGATAAGAAGAAGGAAGTCACTGATGATGATATCCTTGTATTAGCAGGAGCTGAGCGTTCTGCTTCTCATAGCATCAAGTTGGACTATCTACAAGTAACGAGCGGACACGGAGTACGTCCCGTGGCTGCCATTGTGCTCGACATTGCAGGCGAGAAGTTTAGAGCCGCAGCCGAAGGGAACGGTCCTGTTGACGCTGCCATTAATGCTGTGAAAGACATTATTAAGCGCAAGATGGTGCTGAAAGAATTTACCATTCAAGCTATTAATAAGGGATCGGACGACGTGGGTAAAGTACACATGCAAGTAGAATACGATGGCTCTGTGTACTATGGTTTCGGTGCGAACACCGACATCGTTACAGCCAGCGTTGAAGCTTACATTGATGCTATCAATTCATTCAAACACTAAGGTTTATGAACACGCTTTTTGACAAAATATGGAACAATCACGTGGTGCAACACGTGAGCGATGGCCCAGACCAATTATACATCGATCGCCTTTACGCACACGAAGTGACGAGTCCGCAGGCCTTTGCAGGACTCAAGAGCCGTGGACTGAAATGCTTCCGCCCCGACCACATCTTCTGTATGCCCGACCATAACACACCTACCCATGATCAAGACAAACCCATTGCCGACCCCATATCGCGCAAGCAAGTTGACACGCTCACACAAAATGCACACGACTTTGGCCTTACTTATTGGGGCATGATGCACCCCAACAATGGCATTATCCACGTAGTCGGTCCTGAGCAAGGACTATCACTGCCTGGCATGACCATTGTCTGTGGCGACTCTCACACCTCAACACATGGCGCTGTCGGAGCTATCGCCTTTGGTATTGGCACGTCTGAGGTCGAAATGGTCATGGCTTCGCAATGTATTCTGCAAGCGAAACCTAAGTCTATGCGCATCAACGTTGAAGGAACACTCAATAAAGGCGTTACTGCCAAAGACATTGCGCTCTATCTTATGAGTCAACTCACCACGAGCGGTGCTACGGGTTACTTTGTTGAATACGCAGGTTCTGCTATACGTTCTCTATCAATGGAGGGACGCCTAACGCTTTGCAATCTCTCTATCGAAATGGGAGCACGCGGTGGCTTTATTGCTCCTGACGACGTAACCTTTGCTTACTTAAAGGACAAACCCTACGCTCCGAAAGGCGCTGATTGGGACAAGGCCGTTGCTGCATGGAAGGAACTGAAGAGTGACGATGATGCCATTTTTGACAAAGAAGTTAGCTTCAACGCTGCTGACATAGAACCCATGATAACCTACGGCACCAATCCTGGCATGGGCATCGGCATTACACAACGCATTCCTACTCCCCAAACGGCATCTGACGAAAAAGCGCTCAACTACATGCACTTCTCTGCAGGGGAAGCAATGATCGGCAAACCCGTTGACTACGTATTCTTAGGAGCTTGCACCAACGGCCGCATCGAGGATTTTCGTGCTTTTGCTTCTATCGCGAAGGGGCGTCATAAAGCAGAGAACGTTGTGGCATGGCTTGTACCTGGTTCATGGCCAGTTATGCGACAGATTGAATCGGAAGGCATTGACAAGATATTAAAGGAAGCTGGATTTGAAATCCGACAGCCGGGTTGCTCTGCATGCTTAGCTATGAACGATGACAAGATCCCAAGCGGTAAGTTGTGCGTATCTACTTCTAACCGCAACTTTGAAGGCAGACAAGGCCCTGGCTCACGCACTTGCTTGGCATCGCCATTAATGGCAGCAGCTGCCGCCGTTACTGGAGTTATAACTGATCCTCGAACGCTTATGTAAGCCCTACCTATCATGAAAAAGAAATTTAATATAATCGAAAGCACTTGCGTGCCTCTTCCTCTCGAAAACGTTGATACTGACCAGATTATCCCGGCACGTTTTCTCAAAGCTACTGATAAAGAAGGCTTTGGCGACAACCTCTTTCGTGATTGGCGCTACAACCCTGACGGCACCAAAAAGGACTTTGTCCTGAACGATCCTACCTATTCGGGCGAAGTGTTAGTAGCTGGCAAGAACTTTGGTTGCGGTTCAAGTCGCGAACACGCAGCATGGGCCATTGCTGGATATGGATTCCGTGTGGTTGTAAGTTCTTTCTTTGCCGACATTCACAAGCAAAACGAGCTAAACAACTTTGTGTTGCCTGTCGTCGTTAGCGAAGTCTTCTTAAAGCAACTCTTTGATAGCATCAAACAAGATGCAAAGACAAAGGTCAAAATCGACCTCCCCAACCAAACGATCACCAACGAAGCGACTGGCGAAAGCGAACACTTCGACATTAACGGATATAAGAAGTATTGTCTTGAAAACGGATTAGACGATATTGACTTTTTGGTAAAGAACAAAGATAAGATTGAAACGTATGAAACTCAACATAGCAGTATTGGCTGGTGACGGCATCGGCCCCGAAATTTCTAAACAAGGTGTGGCCGTAATGGCAGCCGTTTGTAAAAAGTTTGGTCATGAAGTGAACTTCACGGAAGCTTTAGTCGGTGCAGCAGCCATCGACGCTGTGGGCGACCCCTTCCCCGACGATACTTACAACATTTGCAAAGAAGCTGATGCTGTACTCTTCTCTTCTGTTGGCGACCCCAAGTTTGACAACAATCCTAATGCAACGGTTCGTCCCGAACAAGGACTTTTAGCCATGCGCAAAAAGTTGGGCCTTTTTGCTAACATTCGCCCCGTTCAAACTTTTGACTGCCTTATTCACAAGTCTCCCTTAAAAGATGAATTGGTACGCGGAGCTGACTTTATCTGCATACGCGAACTCACGGGTGGTATGTACTTTGGCGAGAAGAAAGAAGGTGACGACTTTGCCTACGACACCAATGCTTACTCACGCGCTGAAGTTGAACGCATTCTAAAGGTGGCATACGCCTACGCTGAACGACGTCGCAAACACCTCACCGTTGTCGACAAAGCCAACGTCTTAGCCTCATCACGCCTTTGGCGCAAGGTGGCACAAGAAATGGCACCGCAACACCCTGACGTTACGACAGACTTCATGTACGTTGACAATGCTTCTATGCGCATGATTCAAGAGCCTACCTTCTTTGATGTTATGGTTACTGAAAACACCTTTGGCGACATTCTTACCGACGAAGGTTCTTGCATCACGGGGTCGATGGGATTGCTCCCCTCTGCCTCAACGGGTGAAAGCACACCCGTATTCGAACCCATTCATGGTTCATGGCCTCAAGCGAAAGGGCTTAACATTGCCAATCCGTTAGCACAGATACTGTCTGTTGCCATGCTCTTTGAATACTTCAACCTTACTAACGAAGGGACGCTCATTCGTCAAGCTGTCGACGCAAGTCTCGATGCCAATGTGCGCACGCCAGAAATTCAAGTCGAAGGTGCTCCCAAATACGGCACTAAAGAAGTTGGAGAATGGATCGTTAATTGGATAGAACAACACTAAGACTGACCCAACTACATTTACCTTTTACCTCTCCCTCTGCCCTCTTTCCCCCTATTCGGAGGAACGAGAGAGAGGGATATTTTTTTGGTCCTGTAACATGCCCCTGATGGTTAAAACTATTTTTTGTTATTGCTGTCCGGTAAAACACAAAAGAGCATAAAAATCCTCCCCGAAGCCCCGTAAAATAGGACTTTGGGGCTTATTTTTTCAAAAGTAAGCCCCCTTAATCGAAAAGACTTGGTTCTGGTGGTGCTTTTTGCATCTCCTTTGCAAGGAAATCATTCCAGGTTTTCTCGGGATTTTCCATGA
>UQHJ01000003.1 GCA_900540885.1 uncultured Prevotella sp. | reverse complement strand
TGTTCTCGCGCTAAGCGACTATAAGCAACTTGCTGCTGCCGCGGGTTACAAACCCGCCCCCCAATTAGGCAGATAAACCGCAATTTTTACGGCAATACCTTAAATTCATAGCCTTGCTTCTGCAACCATTCAATAGAACGCGGCAAGGCATAAAGCAGTTTGTCTTGGCTACGCAAGGAATCATGGAAGGTTATAATACTGCCATTGCGCGCATAATGCCTCACATTGCGCAGCACATCACGACCGTTCAAACGCATGGAATAATCACGCGTGACGAGGTCCCACATCACCACACGGTACTTCATCATCACACGTATATACTGTTCCCACTTCAGCCAGCCATGAGGCGGACGGAATAGGTCGGTCTGTAAATATTCATTGGCCTTTTCGACATTGCGCATATAAGAACGTATGCCATGGCGCAAACCGCCTATATGATTATAGGTATGATTGCCCAAACGATGTCCCCTACTCTTCACCATTTCAAAGACTTCGGGGTGTTTGCGTATGTTATCGCCTACCATAAAGAATGTGGCCTTAATGCCATAATGGTCGAGTACGTCAAGCACCCAAGGTGTCACCTCGGGTATCGGTCCATCGTCAAACGTTAAATATACAGCATGCTCGTTGGGATTCATGCGCCATAGGGCTCGCGGATAGAGCCAGCGCAAGAAACAAGCGGGTTGTTCTATAATCATAATAGGATAAAGAGAGGATTATTCTTCACGTTGCAAATATAAGGCTTTTCTATTGTTCTGCACACGTTTTTCGATGTGCAATTTTAAGAAAACCTTTTCGTTAAGCCAAATGAGCAAAAGAAAGCTTGCTTTCATTTTACCATGGCGAGAAAAGGTGCGCGAAAGCGAATGTATTCTTTGCACATTTTCCCAACAAAAAGGGGCGAGTCTATGAGACTCGCCCCTATAATCGAACGTTTAGGGTTACTTTACTTCCTTTACCAAATAGATTTGGGTGGGAAGGTGGTCAGAATAGCCATTGAGCCATACACCACCTGCATGCGTGCGCAAGGGGTTGCCTTTATACTTGCCCTCTTGTTGGAAGAGGTAGGGAGGCATAAAGATGGCGTGTTGATAATACTTTAAGGTGCTACGATCTGTGCCAATTAGGTTGCCACTCACTACAATTTGATCGAAGAGGTTCCACTTGCCATTGTACATCAACGTGCCTTGTCCTACCTTATAAAGGGTGTTATACCAGGGGTTGTACATATCACCCTCCTTCACATCCTTCGTTTCGCTCTTACAGCCCAACTGAGTCGTCATACTCTTGTTGCCTGGGTCGTCGTTCATATCACCCATGATGATAACTTTGGCACCAGGTTCGCTCTTTTGCAATGCATTCTTCAACTGACGTACTTGCCAACCAGCACGCTGACGCACCTCGTCGCCTGCTGCACGTGAGGGCCAGTGATTGACGATGAAGAACATCTTTTCACCTGCCAACTTTCCTTCCATAACGAGGAATCCACGAGTGATGTAGGTAGTGTCACCCTGTAGGTGGTCATAGGCTTGCACTTTGCCTTTGTCGTCGATATAGAAACCTACCATGGGGTCGTCTACCTTATTGGTGGGGCCATAGTTGTATTGTACGCAGAAGAAGCGTTCCATATCGAAGAGTTTGGGATTATAGAAGAAGGCACACTCTATACCACGACGGTCGTAGCTGGAAACGTTGACGTACTTATAACCACGTCCTGCGAGTGAAGGTTGCTTCAAGAGATCATCGAGCACGTTAGAGTTTTCAATCTCTGACACACCGATAACGGCCGCTCCCGTGCTACGCAGCTTCTCGGTGCAGAGTTCACTGAGTACGCGGCTCATATTATGTAACTTTGCCTCATACTTCATCTTGCCCCACTTCATCGTACCATTAGGCAAGAATTCGTAGTCATTTTTACCCGCATCGTGTAAGGTATCGAAGAGGTTTTCGAGATTATAAAAGGCTACGCCATAAAGGGCATAACGCTTTTGGTCAACTGCTGTGCCTCGTGTTGTGAATGAGGTGAGCGTTGTGAGCGCTAAAACAAAGAGCGCGAAGGTAAAGAGTAGTTTACGCATACTGAGTCTATTTATTATACGTGCAAAAGTAATGCAAACTCTGCGCATTACAAAATTTTCAAGGAAGTTGTAACTTGAATTTCACAAAGAGACATTAATATTTATTTCCTCTTCGACAAATTGTAAAAGTAATTACGGCCTCAGCCCTAAAAGAGGACTGAGGCCGTAATTATGTGTTTATATAGAATTAGCAAACCTTTTCTAACTTCTTCATCACGCTGAAGATGAAGATGAATGAGATTAGACAAAGGGCAACTAATACGCCCCATACAACTACCAAAGGCACTTTGCCCCAGAGGAAGCCGGGGATAGATACCAACATATTACCAGCGGCAGTGGCTACAAACCAACCACCCATCATCGTACCCTTGAGTTTGGGAGGTGCTACCTTTGACACGAATGAGATACCCATCGGAGAGAGCAACAATTCACCAAACGTGAGGACAAGATAAGTAGTGATGAGCCAGTTGGGCGAAACGGTGTTTTGATCAGCTGAAGTTACACCGATTGAAGCCAATATCATGATTACGTAACCGATACCAGCCACCAACATACCATAACCAATCTTGCGAGGTGCTGAAGGTTCTTTACCTTTCTTGGCCAACCATGCGAAGATAGCCATACTAATGGGGGTAAGACCTACTACGAAGCAGGGGTTGAACTGTTGGAAGATAGGCGCTTCGATGCCAATACCATTGGGATCGAGTGTGACGTACTTATAACCTAAACCGCACAAGCAAGCTAATATAACAAGGGCTGAAATCATCTTACCCTTACCCGTCTTGCTTTGGAAGAGTGAGAAGAGACCGTAGATGATTACAATGCAAAGCAAGAGGTTGGTAACGTCGAACAGCATGCTTTCAACACCCACAGCGTGCTTCTGGGTGTATTCATCGGCGAAGTAAGTAAGCGTCAAACCATTCTGGTGGAAAGCCATCCAGAAGAAGATAACAACGGCAAACACGAGACAGAGGGCTACAATGCGGTCCTTCGTTTCGCTCTTGCTGAGTTCGGGTTCAGCGGCGGCAGCATCGGTGGTCTTGACAGCGTCCTTTCGAGTGGGCGCAACGATTACTTGCTTGAATGTGCCTTGGAAACCATAATAAATGGCGATTGACACAATCAATGATACGCAAGCTACACCAAAGGCATAGTGGTAAGAGTCGGCAGCACTTACGCCTAAACTGTGCTGTGCATACTCCATAATCTTAACGGCTGCAGTGGGCGCAAAGAGGGCACCAATGTTAATGGCCATGTAGAAGATGGAGAAGGCTGAGTCGCGCTTACCTTGCATCTCGGGCGAATTGTAAAGGTCGCCCACCATTACTTGGAGATTACCCTTAAACAAACTGGTGCCGACGCTAATCATAATGAGTGCACCAAACATAAGGGCTGCAGCGATTGTGCCAGCTCCTGCTGGAATAGAGAGCAGAGCATAGCCCAAGAACATTACGATGATACCCGTAGTTACACACTTACTGTAACCAATCTTGTCGGCTATCATACCGCCAAACAAGGGCAATAAATAAACTAAGGCCAAGAAGCAAGCATATACGGCGCCTGCTGTACCTGCCTCCCAACCAAAGTTGGCTTTGAGGAAGAGTACGAATACGGCCAACATGGTGTAATAACCAAAGCGCTCGCCTGTGTTGGCAAGGGCAAGGGCATACAAGCCTTTCGGTTGTCCTTCGAACATAGAAAATTGAATTTATTAAGAGTGAATAATTTTTTTAAATGTGAGAATGTGAGGGGGAATGTGCAGATGTGCAAATGTGCAAATGTGCAGATGTGAGAATGTTTGAATAATGTTTGAATATCTGCGCGTACAAAGGCGACCATTTGCACATTTGCTCATTCTCACATTTGCACATTAACTATAGTTCGTCCTTCAAGAACTTGCCCGTATAGCCTACGCCGCTTTCGACAAGGCCTTCGGGGGTGCCTTCGTAGAGGAGTTGGCCACCACCTCGACCGCCTTCGGGACCCATTTCGATAAGGTAGTCGGCCACTTTGATCACATCGAGGTTGTGTTCTATTACGACAACCGTATTGCCACGTTCTACTAACTTTTGCAGTACGTCCATTAGTACGCGAATGTCCTCAAAGTGAAGTCCTGTAGTCGGCTCGTCAAGTATGTAAAGCGTCTGTCCAGTGTCACGCTTTGAGAGTTCGGTAGCCAACTTGACGCGCTGACTTTCACCTCCCGAAAGCGTGGTGCTGCTTTGGCCTAACTTAATATAGCCAAGGCCAACGTCCTGCAGCGTCTTAATCTTGTGCAGGATGTTGGGCACGTTTTCGAAGAACTCTACGGCTTGATTAATCGTCATGTCAAGCACATCGGCGATGCTTTTGCCCTTAAAGCGCACTTCAAGCGTTTCGTGATTGTAACGTTTGCCATGACAAGCCTCGCAAGGCACGTAGACGTCAGGCAAGAAGTTCATTTCAATGGTCTTATAACCATTGCCCTTGCACACTTCACAGCGGCCCCCTCGTACGTTGAAACTAAAGCGGCCAGGCTTGTAACCACGTATCTTAGCTTCAGGAAGGTTGACATAGAGCGAACGAATGTCAGCAAACACGCCCGTGTAGGTGGCGGGATTGGAGCGTGGGGTGCGGCCTAACGGACTTTGGTCGACGGCCACTACCTTATCTATCAAGTCAATGCCCTCGATGCTATCGTAAGCTAAAGGCTCGCGTAGAGAGCGATAGAAGTGTTGTGAAAGAATGGGCAACAGCGTATCGTTAATAAGGGTACTCTTGCCACTGCCCGAAACGCCCGTTACGCAGATAAGTGTGCCAAGCGGAATGTCGACCGTCACACCTTTAAGATTGTTACCTCGCGCACCAATGAGGCGCAACGTCTTTCCATTACCTGTGCGTCGCACTGTAGGAACGCTGATTTCGCGCTTGCCATTTAAGTATTGTGAGGTGAGCGTTTGTGTTTGGAGCATCTGTTGGGGCGTACCTTCAAATACGACCTCACCGCCCAAACGGCCTGCCTTGGGCCCCATGTCGACGATGTAGTCGGCAGCCAACATCATGTCTTTGTCATGCTCTACGACTACGACCGTGTTGCCCAAATCACGCAATTCTTTAAGTGAATTAATCAAGCGCACGTTGTCGCGCTGATGAAGTCCGATGCTCGGTTCGTCTAATATATAAAGAACGTTGACCAACTGCGAACCAATCTGTGTGGCTAAACGTATGCGCTGACTTTCGCCACCTGATAGCGTCATTGACGAACGAGCCAACGAGAGGTAGTCTAGTCCTACATCAAGCAAGAACTTTAGGCGTGAGAGCAATTCCTTTAATATCTCGTGGGCGATAGCGCGTTGTTTGGTGCTGAGTTCAGCCTCAACGTGTTGCAAGAAGTCATAGAGTTCGGCAATGTCCATATTACTCAGTTCGGCAATGGTCTTACCTGCAAAGCGATAGGCCAAGGCCTCCTTGTTGAGTCGTGCTCCGTGACACGCTGGGCAGAGGGCCGTCTTTGAGAACTGTTCTGCCCAACGCTGCGAGGCGGCACTCATCTCAGAGTCGGCCATTTGCTGAATGTACTTTACAAGGCCGTCAAACTCTACATAATAGTCGTCAGTAGTATGAGCCGTCGAGGCGGGAATGCGTAGACGATCGGCACGACCGTTAAACACTTCGTCCATAGCCTCTTCAGGAATGTCGCAGATGGGTGTTTTGAGATCGCAGTCGTAATCGGCTAAGACGGTCTGTATTTCCCAGAATATCAAAGCGTTGCGATATTTACCTAAAGGGGCAAGTCCTCCTTCTTTGATAGAGAGCTTGGGGTCGGGCACTACCTTGTCGCGATCCATTACGCTTACAAAGCCTAACCCCTTGCACTTGGAGCAAGCTCCTTGCGTAGAATTGAACGAGAAGTTGTGAGGAGCGGGGTCGCGATACGCAATGCCTGATACGGGGTCCATCAACTGCTTAGAATAAAAACGCACTTGGTGGTCGGCAGCATCGAGCATCATCATCATACCATGGCCTTGACGCAACGTTTCGGCCACACTTTTGGTCAATCGTTCGCCGTCTTTGGCTTGTACGGCTAACTTATCAACCACTACTTCAATGTCGTGGTTCTTATATCGGTCGAGCTTCATGCCCGAAGTAATCTCACGCAATTCACCGTCAACGCGTACAGTCAAGAATCCTTTGCGACGGGTACTTTCGAAGAGTTCCTTATAATGTCCCTTACGATTGCGAATGAGGGGAGCAAGGAGGTAGACTTTATGGCCTTCATAATCGTCAAGTATCATGTTGACAATCTTCTCTTCGGTATATTTCACCATCGGTTCGCCCGACACATAGGAGTAAGCTTCGCCAGCACGCGCGTAGAGTAGACGTAGGAAATCGTATATCTCGGTCACGGTGCCTACCGTCGAACGAGGATTTTTATTCGTAGTCTTCTGTTCAATGCTGATTACGGGACTAAGGCCTGTAATTTTATCAACATCGGGGCGCTCCAAGTTATCTAAAAAGTTGCGAGCATAAGCCGAGAAGGTTTCGATATAACGACGTTGCCCTTCGGCATAAAGCGTGTCGAAGGCCAACGAACTTTTGCCCGAACCGCTGAGCCCCGTTACAACGCAGAGGCTGTAACGGGGCAGGGTTACGTCGACGTTCTTAAGATTATGAACGCGTGCTCCTAATATTTCAATCTTTTGTTCTGACATTGACCTTTAGTTTGTTGACGTGCCGTTTTCGTTATAGCCACGCAATAGGTTGATTACCTTTTTTATGTTATACTTTCGTCCGTCAGCGCCTCGCGCCTGAATGTTGAGGTAGTAAGCGCCGTCGGGCACATCGTGTCCGTTGCTTCGGCCGTCCCAACCTCCCGATAGGTCAGTCCATTCATAGAGTTTCTTGCCCCAGCGGTCGAAGACCATCGCCTTAAACGATACAATGCTCTGATAGCCGTCCTTCACCTTAAACACGTCGTTCACACCGTCGCCATTGGGCGTGAAAGCATTGGGAACTTCAAGTTTGGACTCGCTGATGGTCACTGCGAAGGGTTGGTCCATTTCGTATGCTATCGTGTCGGTGCCTTGCACAAAACTGATGCGCACTTCAACACTGAACGTGCCCGATTGATTGAAGGCATACTCTGTGTCTTCATCATAGCGCACCAAAAAAGGGGTGCTTTCGCCACTCCGCGTAAAGCGCCATTCATAAAGTGGCGTGTAGTCGCCCACATTCTCAGGACAAGCCTTAAAGGTGGCGCGGAAGGGGGCCGAACCGTCGTACTGACTCTCGCTCACCTCCTGTCCGTCAGCGTCTACGTAGGTCATCGTTGGATTGGCCGTTGGCAACGCATCTTGCGCTGCAACGACAAGTGTACAACAAAGCGCAATGAGTAATGTGTATATTCGTGTCATGAATTTATCTGCTTTCATTGGCCACAAAGGTAACAATAAAAGCGCAAAGTGTAAGCAAAGGCAATTGAAAACTATGCTTTTTTACACCAAAACAAGCCTTTTAGAGTTGTTAAAAAAGCATTTAACACTTCTATTCGTTACATGCTGCATTTTCTTGCCTATTCAATACTTTTTAACAAAGCGACAGGACGCCCAAAAGCCTATTCTCACACAGTTTGTAAGCCTTGCGCTATCTAAGAGACGCTTGTAAACGAATGTCTTAAAACCAACAACCAAAAATGTTAAAGTAGTGATTATCAGCACTTATTGTTTCGCCAAACCAAGAAAAATGCGTATATTTGCAGCCGTAAACCTCACGGGGCGGACACTTATAAGGTCTATTTTAGACACAAATTGTCCCTCGTGCATTTGCCGAATTTACGGCGCGTGAAGTTAGACAAGTTGAGGCAGATTTGAGGCCGATAGTGATTGCATAATGAAACTCTTTACCTCCTGTTCTTTTCGACTTGTTATAAGTTCACCCCTCCCGTTCAAACCATGGTGCGGCACAGGCAGTATGGCTAAGCTGCCACAGCACAAGCATCGTCGGCAATCCTCGTGGCAAAACAAAACAAATGACTATTAAACAAGTATTATTAGCATCACTCGTAACATTCGCATTCACCACTAACGCCCATGCCCAACAGCACGGCAAGGCATCTTTCTACAGCAACCGCGCTCACGGACATCGCACTAGCGATGGCTCGCGCTATCACAAAGACAGTTTAACTTGCGCCCACCGCACCCTTCCCTTTGGCACCTTGATTAAGGTAACAAACAAGACAAACGGAAAGGAAGTGATCGTTCGCGTAACCGACCGTGGCCCCTACGCTGCTGGTCGCGTGGTAGACCTCTCAATGGCTGCCGCTCGCGAATTGGGAATGGTCAACCAAGGCATCGCAGCTGTCAAACTTGAGCCCATTGGCAATGTCGGCGGACAGGATACAAAAGCCGCACCCTACATTCCCGAAGTTAAATATCTCGACCCCGCCACCGGTCGCTTCTACACCATGGAGGAATGGAAGACACGTGGCGAAAGCGTGCGTCAGCAACACATGGCTGAACTTCGCAAGAAGCAACAACCGCGCTACAAAATTCTCAACACAAAGCTAACTGCTAAAAAAGGTAAGTAATCCTCTCTTTTATTACACCTTACAACATAAACTAAACTTCAAAGACTTGTCAAGTCCTCATTGCTCTAACAAAAGCAATGGGAACTTGGCAAGTCTTTTTTTTGAAGCATAAATCGTTGTATGTGAATAAAAAAGGTGCAGAGTTTAATACCACATGAAAAATAATTACTATTTTTGCACGTTTCTTATAAGATAATAAAAAACAACAATCATAATAACAATCAGATGAACGTGATAACGAAAACCGTTTCGTTGCCTGACGGACGCACCATCAGCATCGAAACAGGAAAGTTGGCCAAGCAAGCTGACGGCGCAGTAATGTTGCGCATGAACAACACTATGCTTTTGGCCACCGTCTGTGCTGCAAAGACAGCTCAGCCCGGCACAGACTTTATGCCCTTACAGTGCGATTACAAAGAAAAATATAGTGCAGCAGGTCGTTTCCCTGGTGGCTTCACTAAGCGCGAAGGCCGCGCAGGCGATTACGAAATCTTGACTTCTCGCCTTGTTGACCGTGCATTGCGTCCCCTCTTCCCTTCTGACTACCACTGCGAGGTATACGTTAACATCACGCTCTTCTCTGCTGATGGCGTTGACATGCCCGACGCATTGGCTGGTTTCGCTGCTTCAGCTGCCTTGGCTGCCAGCGACATTCCCTTCGAAGGCCCGATCTCCGAGGTTCGCGTAGCTCGCATCAATGGCGAATACGTAGTTAACCCTACCTACGAACAACTCAAGCACGCTGACATGGACATCATGGTCGGTGCTACGGAAGAGAACATCATGATGGTAGAAGGCGAAATGGACGAAGTGCCCGAAAGCGCACTGCTCGAAGCTCTCAAGGTCGCTCACGAGGCCATTAAGCCGATGTGTCAATTGCAAAAGGAACTCTCTAAGGAACTCGGCACGGACGTTAAGCGCGAATATGATGACGAGGTAAATGATGAAGAGCTCCGTCAGCAAGTTAAAGACGAATGCTACCAGCCCGCTTACGCCATTGCCGAAGCTGGCGACCACGATAAGCACCAACGCGAAGATGCCTTCACACAAATTCGTGAAGACTTCAAGGAACGTTACGCTGCAGCTCACCCCGAACTCTCTGCCGATGAGTTGGAAGAGAAGAATGCCATGGTTGACCGCTACTACCACGACGTAGAGCGCGACGCTATGCGCCGTTGCATCTTAGACGAGGGCAAGCGTCTCGACGGTCGTAAGACTACTGACATTCGTCCTATCTGGTGTGAAGTATCACCCCTCCCCATGCCCCACGGCTCAGCTATCTTCACCCGTGGTGAAACACAAGCTTTGGCCACTGCTACACTCGGTACGAAGTTAGACGAGAAGATGGTGGACGACGTGCTTGACAAGAGCTACATGCGCTTCTTGTTACACTACAATTTCCCTCCCTTCTCTACAGGCGAAGCTAAGGCACAACGTGGTGTAGGTCGTCGTGAAATCGGTCACGGCCACTTAGCATGGCGCGCCCTCAAGGGTCAAATTCCTGCAGACTATCCCTACACTGTACGCGTAGTAAGTGACATTCTTGAGTCAAATGGTTCTTCATCAATGGCTACCGTTTGCGCTGGTACGCTCGCTCTTATGGACGCTGGTGTGCCCATCAAGGCTCCTGTAAGTGGTATCGCAATGGGACTGATTAAGAACCCTGGCGAAGAGAAGTACGCTGTATTGAGCGACATTCTTGGTGATGAAGACCACTTAGGCGATATGGACTTTAAGACTACGGGTACTGCTAAGGGTCTTACTGCCACTCAAATGGATATTAAGTGCGATGGCCTTTCATACGAAATCCTTGAAAAGGCCCTTGCACAAGCTAAACAAGCACGTGAACACATCTTGGGCAAGATCCTTGAAACGATGCCCGCTCCCCGTGCAGAACTCAAACCTCACGTACCCCGCATTGAAGCCTTCGATATTCCTAAAGAATTTATCGGAGCCGTTATTGGCCCGGGCGGTAAGATCATTCAGGGAATGCAAGAAGATACGGGTGCAACTATCACAATCGAAGAGGCTGACGGCGTAGGCAAGATTCAAGTATCAGGTCCTAACAAAGATAGCATCGACGCTGCTGTAGCTAAGATCCGTGCAATCGTAGCCATTCCTGAAGTAGGCGAAGTTTACGACGCTAAGGTAGTAAGCATTATGCCTTACGGTTGCTTCGTAGAGTTCATGCCAGGTAAGGAAGGTTTGCTCCACATCTCAGAGATTGCTTGGAAGCGTCTTGAGTCAGTTGAAGAAGCTGGCATTAAGGAAGGCGATACCATTCAAGTGAAGCTCCTCGAGATTGATGAGAAGACGGGTAAGTTCCGACTCTCACACCGCGTATTGGAGGAGAAGCCCGAAGGCTGGGAAGAACGTCCCGCACGTCGTCCACGCCGCGAAGGTGGCGCTGAAGGCGGTCACGCTCCTCGTCGTCCTCGTCGCGATTAATCATCGCGAAACTTTCCCTTTCTGAAAATATTGAATGAAAGAAAGCCATAGTTGCTTGAAATCCCCTTGCACCCCACACGGGGTGACAAGGGGATTTCTTTTTTTACAAAAAAACGAACATTACCGATAAGCTGCAATTGGGCCTCAGCCCTAACCCTACTTTCACCCCTTGATATTGTAACTCTTGTTGTTATGAGTAAATCCCATCATTAGAGGTTAACATTGTGTCCTACAAATTTGTAATTTCAAATAGATAAGAACAATTCACCATTCCAAAAATGGGAGAAATCTGACTTCCTATTAGTCTAACAAAATCTGATACTATGAAAAAATATATCGCTGTATTGTGTTGTTTACTTTCGGTGCTAAGCATACAAGCACAAGATGGAAGTAGACAAAAAGACGTTGAAACACTTTTTGAATGGTTTAAGAAGGCATCGGGTTTTGACCGCAACTATCCACGTGAAAAGGTATATCTACACATGGACAATACATCGTATATGGCAAACGATACACTGTGGTATAAGGCTTATGTGGTACGCGCTTCCAGCCTACTTCCTACCGATGTGAGTAGGGTGCTCTATGTAGACCTATTGAATGCCGACGGACAAGAGATGGAGCGCCAAATGTTGCACATTGACTCTTTAGGACAGGCTGATGGCGCTTTTGTACTAAAACAGCCCATTCGCGCTGGCTACTATGAAGTGCGTGCTTACACTCGTGCCATGACTAATTGGGAGGGATATTTTTCACGCATTGTACCTATATTTGAAAGCCATAATCCACAAAAGGCTGAACACACACTTGCCTCTGGCGATGCTTCACAACTCACCCTACCCAGTCCGCGCCGTCACGATAAGGTGACGTTAGGCGCTCCGCGCCCTTACATCATGGGGAATAAGAGCGAGCGAGTGCTCACGTTCTACCCCGAAGGGGGCGCACGAGCAAAAGGCATTGCACAACGCATTGCTTACGAACTAACGGACGGACGCGGAACGCCTGCTGACGATACACTACAACTTTATAACCAACAGAGACAACTATTAGCTACCTTTGCGCCCTTATATGCTGGGCGAGGATATTTTATACTACCAGATAATTTAAATGGAGGTTACGTTAGCATTAAAGGAGAGAAAAAACAATTTACCCTACCCACAGCTACAACCAACTACGGCTTGCGTGCGCAACAAGCAGAGGACGGACTTTCACTAATTATATTGGCTAACGATTCAGTATGCCACCAGAGTAACCTATTAGGGGTGGCCGTACTCTCACGCGAGAAGGTCTGTTATTTTGACACATTGACGGTCAACGAGAATGAAACGGAACTCTTCATTCCTCGCAAAGCCTTGCGCGGAGGAGTCAATCGCGTTGAACTATACGATGTGAGCGGCCATAGTCAAGCCACGCGCTTGGTATGGGTTGCGCCCAATCAGGAGGAGAACCGCTGCCTAAACGTACACCTTGAACAAAACGAGAAGATATATGCTCCCTTTAGTCCAGCCATCGTAACTATCGACTTGCATGACAAGGCCAATCGCCCCGTGTCAACTACGCTCTCAGTAGCCGTACGCGACGGTGGTAGCAACATAACCGACACGCGTGACGGAGGACTGGAGGCCAACCTATTATTAACATCAGAGTTGCGCGGCTATGTGGCACGTCCCGACCTTTATTTTGAAAAAGACGATGCCGCCCACCGCCAAATGCTCGACCTCTTACTCATGGTGCAAGGTTGGCAAGCGAATCAATTTAGTGTAATGTGTGGAGCTGTGCCTTTCACTTTGCAGCAACCTATAGAGGAACACCCCATATTGCGCGGCCGCCTATTTGCCGACAATGCTCGCCAAAAGCCACGTGCTAACTATCAACTTAACATGTTGGCCTACTCGCTCGATGGACAGACCATGCAGGGCAAGACGCGTACCGATAAGGACGGCCGCTTCGCATTTGAGAATAATGCTCTCTTTAAGGGCAACTTCTATGCCCAATTCTCACAATCCTCTGATACAGGCAAGAAGTCCTGGAGTCGTCTCTCGATAGACCAATGGTTTGCACCTCAACCGCGTGCCTTTACAACTCAGAGTTTAGCCTTAAACATTCCACTCGTCCAAGATAGTTTGGTCACTTATCAACGCTTAGAAGAGCCCGAAACCTTTGCGTGGCGCGATACCATTCCACGCACTTTGCCTTCAAAGCTCAACGAAGCAAAGGTAACAATCAGAGGTAAATATCATGGCCTTACAGGTACGCGTTACACTTGGTTAGGAGGCGAAAACAAAGGTTTGGATCGCAGCACAGTATATTATAACGTTGCCCAAATCATGCAACGCCTCAAGGACGAAGGAAAGCCACTGCCCGACCTGGGCGAATTGCTGCCTATGCTCGACAATCACTTCTCGGTACAATTGTATGGTTTGTATCGAAAAAATGGCTCATTTGAAGAAGACAAAGCTGATAACGAAAAAGATGGTGACGAAAAGCCTGAATTTACTACTGGCGGTGACCATTTCGGTGGGCTCAACTCTGAAGCACAACCAACAGCGCAGCAAAGAAATGACATCCATTTAGAAGGAGACAAAAAGAAGGCGCAAAAAGTCATGATGAAGAAAATGTATGAAGCGCCTCACGTTAATTACAATGCCAACTACGTAACGATGTTTATCAACAACTTGCCTTGGTATGAGAATTATTACCTTCGTTATCAAGATAACGTATTCATACAATCGGCCGAGGGGTATAAGAGCATCACTTTCGTACCAAGCATTGTAAACGAAAATGCGATAACAGGTAAAGATAAGCGTTTAGGGCATAGCGATAAAGATTTACTCTATGTATACGAACAGCCCGACCTCTATCGGCAGCATTGCACACGCGGCCAAGATCAACGCATCTTACAAGGCTTTGCTTCACACCCTCAGTTCTACTCTCCCGACTATCGTCGCTTCGATTTACCGTCAGACAATGATGTGCGTCGCACGCTTTATTGGAATCCTGCGGTAAAGACTGACAAGGACGGCAAGGCACACGTACTCTTTTTCACCAATTCACGACCCGAGCAGTGGCTCGATATCAGTGTGCGTGGTGTGAGCCAAGATGGAGGAGTGGTGGAGAGTAACTGATAAACTGCAATTTGTCGAATAGAACAAGAATAAACATTAATGAAATAATTAATGTTCAATTAATGATAATTAATGTTCAAAACAAAGCGCAAAGCGCATAACATAAATAGTTAACGTTTAAGTTTAGGCGCACTTCGCGCATTGTTTTGAACATTAATTATCATTAATTGAACATTAATTATTTCATTAATTTTTTTGTTAATTATTCGTTAATGTTCATTCCTGTCTATTCGACAAATTGCAGTTTATCAACCCGATTCATTTAAGAATCATCTTTTTCTTGTAACTTTGCGCATTAAAAGAAACAAAAAAAGAGAAAATATAAAATATGAGTTTACAATGTGGCATTGTAGGCTTGCCCAACGTAGGTAAGTCAACCTTGTTCAACTGCCTAAGTAATGCCAAGGCACAATCAGCGAATTTCCCATTTTGTACCATTGAGCCAAATGTCGGCGTTATCACCGTTCCTGACGAACGATTGACAAAATTAGCCGAATTAGTTCACCCAGGACGCATCGTACCTACAACTGTCGAGATTGTTGACATAGCAGGCCTTGTCAAAGGTGCTTCAAAAGGCGAAGGATTGGGCAACCAATTCTTGGGCAACATTCGTGAGACTGATGCTATTATCCACGTGTTACGTTGCTTTGACGATGGCAACGTGGTACACGTAGACGGCAGCGTAGACCCTGTACGTGATAAAGAAATTATTGACACCGAGTTACAGCTCAAAGATCTTGAGACAGTTGAGAACCGTATCAAGCGCGTTGAAAAAATAGCCAAAGTTGGTGGTGATAAAAATGCTAAAGTAGAATACGAAGTACTATTGGCCTATAAAGCAGCCCTCGAAGAGGGAAAGAGTGCACGTAGCGTCTCATTCGAATCGTTAGAAGAACAAAAGGCAGCTAAAGGACTTTTCTTGCTTACCTCTAAACCTGTACTCTACGTTTGCAACGTAGACGAAGCCTCAGCAGCTAAAGGCAATCACTACGTTGACGAAGTACGCGAAGCTGTTAAAGAAGAGGGGGCTGAAGTATTAGTACTTGCCGCACAAACCGAGGCTGACATTGCAGAACTCGAGACCTACGAAGAGCGCCAAATGTTCCTGCAAGACGTAGGACTTGAAGAAAGTGGCTGCAACCGCTTGATTAAGGCCGCCTACCATATGCTCAACTTACAGACATTCATCACCGCAGGTGAAATGGAAGTGAAGGCATGGACATTCCACAAGGGTTGGAAAGCACCACAATGTGCTGGCGTTATCCACACAGACTTTGAGAAAGGTTTCATTCGCGCTGAAGTAATCAAGTACGACGACTACATTCGTTTAGGTTCTGAATCCGCTGTTCGCGAAGCAGGCCTTTTACACGTAGAGGGTAAAGAATATGAAGTGCAAGACGGCGACATTATGCACTTCAGATTTAACGTGTAACTCTTTTTTGTTGACGAGTTGACAAGTTAACGAGCAAATAACCAAACTCGTCAACAAAAGAACAAGCTTACTTGTTAACTCGTCAACCTGTTAACTCGTTGACAAAAAATCAGTTTAAAGGGAAATGACCATTTGGAATCCTTCAATCGTAGCTTTTAGCATAGGTCCGCTCGAAGTGCGTTGGTACTCACTATGTTGGTGTATTGGACTGGCTTTGGCCTATATCGTTGTGTATAAACTTTACAAGCAGCAACGCATACCGCAAGAGAAATTCGATCCACTCTTTCTCTTCTGCTTTGTTGGCATATTAGTAGGTGCGCGCTTGGGCCACTGCCTACTATACGAACCTGCCTATTTCCTAAGCCACCCACTTGAAATGGTGTTACCCATACACAAGCTGGCCGACGGAACGTGGAAGTTTACGGGCTATGCTGGCCTTGCATCACATGGTGGAACGCTCGGACTTATGATAGCCCTTTGGCTTTACGTGCGCAAGACGGGAGTTAAGCTCCTCACCGTACTTGACAACATAGCCATTGCTACTCCCATCACCGCCTGCTTCATTCGATTAGGCAACTTGATGAACTCCGAGATTGTAGGTAAATTCACGGGATCGGACGTGGGATTCGTATTTGTTCACCTTAACGAAACGCAACCACGTTACCCTGCCCAACTATACGAAGCCATTGCATACTTCCTATTTTTTGTAATAGGTGTAGCGCTTTACTTCCGTATGAAGAATAAGGTCGGCACAGGCTTTTTCTTTGGTTATTGCTTAGCCACTATCTTTGTATTCCGCTTCTTCGTTGAATACTTTAAGGAAGTGCAAGAACCATGGGAACTGCACATGCAACAACTCATTGGTTTAGATCAGGGTCAACTACTTAGCATTCCTTTCGTGGTATTAGGCCTATATTGCATGCTGCGAAAGAAAAAGTAACTATTATAAAAGAGCAAAATAAATTGATTAAAGGGTGTTCTATAGCAAATGCATAGAACGCCCTTTAATGTTTTGGCATTTTGGAAACAATACCATATATTTGCACTTTATAGCAACAGAATAAATAAAAAGAAATATGAAATTTTCAGTAGCCAATCCTATATACGATTCTGTATTCAAATTCTTAATGGAAGACGAGCGTATAGCTAAGACCGTACTATCAGCCTTGCTTAAGAAGGAAGTAGTAAGCGTTGAAATGCGTCGGCATGAACACCCCAATATAACACGCGACAATATTTCAATGTTCCGTATAGACTTTGCCGCAAGAGTGATGCAAGATGATGGATCGACACGCTTAGTACTTATTGAATTGCAAAAGACCTGGTTGAGTACCGAAACGCTTCGTTTCCGCCGCTATCTCGCAGCACAATATAATGCAGAAGGAAACATGCTGAAAGAGAGCAATTCCGAAGCAGGCCCTTATGCTATACCCATGATTGCAATCTATCTGTTAGGTCACCGCATTGGCGACATTGACAAAGCCGTTGTGTATGTAAATCATAAAGCCCTCGACTACGACGGAAAAGAAATTGAAAACGGAGAGAACGATCCCTTTATCAATAGCCTTACACACGATAGCATCATCGTACAGATACCTTTGCTACATGGAAAGATTAACAACAAACTTGATCGTGTACTCAGTGTGTTCGACCAATCACAACGAGATGAAAGCAATCAACACATCGTTCGCCTTGACATAAACAACTACGAAGGCGATTCTGAGCTCATGCATCTTGTTCATCGATTAGGACTTGCTGCTATGAACGCAAGCGTAAGACAAGAAATGGATGATGAAGACGAATTCTTTTCTGCCATAGAATCTCGTGATACGCAACTAATGCAGATGAATAAAAGACTTTCTGAAACGACTTCACAACTGAATGAAACGACTTCACAACTGAATGAGACGACAGCTCAATTAAAAGCTGTTGTCGAAGTCATGCTACAGAATGGCATGAGTGTAGAAACTATTGCAAATACCATCAATAAAAGTGCTGATGATGTAAAAGACCTATTAAAGTCTTAACAAGCCACCTCAGATTATGTCCCATTCTTAAAATATACTTAATCAGCTAACAAAAGATGACTAATAAGGTAAGTGTATAAGTATAAAATGCTTACCTTTGCTCATAGTCTTGTTAAGAAATCATACACTATCATTATAAAAATGCAAAACAAATTATTATTTGGAGTGTTGGCCGGAACGTTAGCACTCACTTCGTGTAATAATAAATTAGGATCGCTCTCAGCCGACAACTTTACCGTTACGCCTTCTCCACTTGAAGCTGTAAGTGGCAAAGTACCTTTCGATATTAACGGCCGCTTTCCCGAAAAGTACATGAAAAAGAAAGCGGTATTGAAACTCAAGCCCGTCATTCGTTATGCAGGCAAAGTCGCAGACCAAGCACAATATGCAGCTTTCCAGGGCGAAAAAGTACAAGGAAACGATCAAGAAATTTCATACAAGTTAGGTGGAAACTTTAGCAACCGCTACAACTTCACCTTCGAACCTGGTATGGAAAAGAGCGAACTCTGGCTTGAATTTGATGGTCAAGTAGGCAAAAAGAAAGCCAACGTGCCCGCAGTGAAGATTGCCGATGGTGTATTGGCTACTTCAGAATTGCTGAAGAGTACCGTAACCTCTGCTCACACACAAATTGCTGCCGACAAATACCAATATGCTATCAAGCAAACCAAACAAGCACAGATTAAATATCTAATTAATCAAGCCAACATTCGCAACAGTGAGTTAAAGAGCACCTCTGTGCAAGACTTTATCAAAACACTGAGAGAGATTAAGGCCGACCAAAAGGGCTATATGCTCGACAACATCGAAGTGTCTGCTTATGCCTCACCCGATGGTGGCATGAAGCTCAATACAGCTTTAGCTCAAAATCGTGAAAAGACCTCTAAAGGCTACGTAGGTAAGCAACTCAAAGCCGCTAAACTCGACGCTGATGTTGACTCAAAATACACTGCCGAAGACTGGGAAGGCTTTAAAGAGTTGGTAAGCCAATCAAACATTCAAGACAAGGACATCATTCTTCGCGTACTCTCTATGTATGAAGACCCTGAAGAACGCGAGCAACAGATACGCAATCTCTCAGCTGGTTACAAAGAGTTAGCAGACGAGATCCTCCCCGAATTGCGTCGTGCCCGCTTGACCATCAACTACAACTTAATTGGCCGCAGCGACGATGAAATCGAAGAACAATACAAAGCTGATGCCTCTAAGCTATCTGTTGAAGAGCTACTCTATGCTGCAACGCTAACTGAGGACATAGCCGAGCAAAAGGACATTTACACCAAAACGTCTACACTCTACCCAGACGATTATCGTGCCTACAACAACTTGGCAACATTAGCCTACCAACAAGGTGACTTGACAACAGCGAAGAACTATTTAGCACAAGTTCCTGCATCACAGGCCGATGCTCCCGAAGTAAATGCCAACTTAGCGCTCATCGCCATGGCCGAAGGCAACAATGAAGCTGCAAACAACTACTTGATGAAGGCTACCTCTACTGAGAACTACAACGAAGTTTTAGGCAATCTGCAAGTAGCTGCTGGCAACTATGCCAAGGCTGCCAATTGCCTCAAGGGCGTTAAAACGAATACTGCCGCTTTGGCTCAAATCCTAAATAAGGACTATACGTCAGCTGCCAACACATTAAAGGCCATAGCTCATCCAGATGCAACAACAAGCTATCTCAAGGCCATTGTTGCAGCACGCACTAATCAAGATGCTGCCGTAGTAAGCAACCTCAAAGACGCTTTTGCTAAGGATAGTTCTCTAAAGAAGCGCGCAGCTAACGACCTTGAATTCGTATCACTCTTCAACGACGCTGCTTTCCAAAGCATAGTGAAGTAAGACAAAAGTTTTATAAGCTCTATCACATTCCCTATTTATCCCCCTCTCCTTAAACAGAGAGGGGGATAAGTTATACCTTAAATATCCCTACCCCACATATTAGCATATATATATGTACAAAAGTCTCTTTTACACATTGAAGCCAATCCTTTCAAGACTTCCCTTCTTCATAAAAAGCAGCTTATCCTCTATTCTACG
The DNA here is from genome assembly GCA_900540885.1 of uncultured Prevotella sp. GTDB lineage: Bacteria > Bacteroidota > Bacteroidia > Bacteroidales > Bacteroidaceae > Alloprevotella. The sequence continues at coordinate 87,285 of UQHJ01000003.1, read as the reverse complement.
TGAGGAACAGGGAGTAGGAAAAATCGTCACCTTTCTATTATTCGTTTTTACATTATTTACCTCTTGTGGCCCTGATAAGTCACACATGCGTTTTGAGGGAACGCTCAACGGCATTAGCGATGCCGAATTTTACGTATATAGCGAAGACGGAGCCTTTGAAGGCATTGACACGGTACGCATAACCGACGGCAAATTTACCTATGAACGTCAACTCACTCATGCTGCTATCTTTACCCTACTCTACCCCAACTTCTCACAAAGCTATATCATTGCCGAACCAGGCAAGACTATCAAATTAAAAGGCGATGCCTCAACCATTAGCGAGGCCACCCTTAGCGGCACAGAACAGAATGAAAAATTATCCGACTTTCGTAAGAAGCATGCCAACGACGTAGCCACCAATCAACGCTTAGCCGCAGCACAGTTTGTGCGTGACAATGCCAAGTCCTTGGCCGCAGTGGCAGTCTTTCGCATGTACTTTGCTAACCAACAATCCACCGACCCACGAACGGCACTACAACTGCTTAAACTATTGAAACAAGCACAGCCCAAGGAAAGTGCAGTTATAAGCCTTGACCAATTCTTCCGACCCATTTTTCAGAATGGTGAAGGACAACTCTTGCCTGCGTTTACAGGACAAACGCTCGACGGTCGCAAAGTCTCATCTGCCGACTATCGCGGCAAAAATCTTATCATTGCCTTTACAGGAGCTTGGCAGAGCGATTCTCGTTCACTTTTAGTACAACTGCGTCGCAAACTACAGACGCTCAATGGCAAATGGTCTTGCCTTATTGTTTCACTTGATGTCGACCGCAACTTATTACGCTCCAATTTGCGTAACGACTCTATTACCTATCCCGTCATTTGCGACCGAAAAGCCTTCGACTCACCTTTGATCAATCAATTAGGCGTACACTATGTGCCTTCATTGATGCTGATTAACGCCCAAGGGCGCATCATACAGCGCGATGTAACTCAAGTACCAGACGCAAAATTTTAATTCTTTTGTTGACGAGTTGATGGGGTAACCTGTTGACGGGTAAGTTTCTCTTTCTCCATTTCATCAACCCATCAACAAAAAGGAAAAACTTACTCCTCAACTCATCAGCCCAAAGAAACCCCTCGTCAAACTAACAAAAACATATACGCTATGCTCTCCACCATTCATACATCAGCAGTTAACGGACTCACGGCAATGCCCGTCTTTTTAGAGGTGAATGCTACCACTTTGCCCGAACGACAGGAAAGCAAGCCTATTTTTATGATGGTGGGATTGCCCGACAACGCAGTACGCGAAAGTCGCCTACGTGTTGAAGCAGCCTTAGAGACAAGCCGCCTAACAATTCCGCACCAAAAGAAATATACGATCAACTTTGCTCCTGCTGATGTGCGCAAAGAAGGGTCAGGCTACGACCTTCCCTTAGCCATTGGTTTGTTAGTAGCTGCTAAAAAGTTGCAATGCGATGCTTTAAGCCGTTACGTTTTTGTGGGCGAATTAGGACTTGATGGTTCAATACGTCCCGTAAAGGGCGCACTATCTATTGCTATCAAAGCACGCGAACAAGGCTTTGAAGCCCTATTTGTGCCTAAGGAAAACGAGCGTGAAGCTGCTGTCGTCAACAAGCTCAAAGTATATGGTGTGAGCAGTCTGATTGAAGTAGTTGCCTTCCTACAAGGAGGCCTACAACTTCAGCCCGTAGTAGTCAACACACGCGAAGAATTCTATGCTGCCCAAGCACAAGCAGGCCCCGACTTTGCTGACGTAAAAGGACAAGAGGCCGTAAAGCGAGCCTTTGAAGTGGCAGCCGCAGGCGGACACAACATCATACTCATTGGTTCCCCTGGTTGTGGCAAGAGTATGATGGCCAAGCGTCTTCCTTCTATTTTACCTCAACTTACATTAGCCGAAAGCCTTGAAACCACACAAATTCATTCCGTGGCGGGTAAGCTCGGCAGTCAGACTTCCCTTATTGCGCAACGTCCTTTCAGAGCACCTCACCACACCATTAGCGACGTAGCACTGATTGGAGGCGGAACGGTATATAAGCCAGGCGAGATTAGTTTGGCTCACAACGGTGTACTCTTTTTAGATGAGTTACCCGAATTTTCACGCACAGCCCTCGAGACGCTGCGTCAACCACTTGAAGACCGCGAGATAACTATCTCACGGGCCAAATACTCCACTACTCTCCCCTGCTCCTTCATGTTAGTAGCCTCCATGAATCCTTGTCCGTGTGGCTATTACAACGACCCCAACCACCACTGCACATGTACCCCTACCCAAGTACAACGCTATAAGAGCAAAATATCAGGACCGCTACTCGACCGCATTGACATACAGATAGAGGTAGCTCCCGTCTCCGTTACCGAATTGGCACGTGCCCCTAAGGGCGAACCAAGTGCCTCAATTCGAGAGCGAGTAATCGCTGCGCGTGCCATACAGACCGAACGTTATAAAAACGAACACGGCGTACACTGCAACGCCCAAATGTCGCGTGCCATGATTGAACAATTTGCACAATTAGACGCTGAAGCAGCCCAATCCCTACAAAGAGCCATGCGACGCCTCGACCTCTCAGCGCGTGCCTACGACCGCATACTCAAAGTGGCACGTACCATTGCCGACCTCGATGCGTCGCCCCAAATTGCTGCACGCCACATTAAGGAAGCCATTGGCTACAGAAGTCTCGACCGTGGAGACTGGGGAGAATAAACCATGCACTGCAACAAATTGCAATTTATCTAATAAATATACTTTATAAGTGAGCAAAAAGCAAGTCAACCTACCTTACAAATAAAAATAAAAGCAGTCAACTAAAGTCGTTAAACCATAGAAACTTGTCGTCCACCTCCAAGTGGACGACAGTTCTTTGTGATTAAACGATTTTGTTTTAACCTCTCCAATCTTTATTTGTAAGGCAAGTTGACTCTTTTCAAACCTATTCTTAATCATCGTTGACTCGTCCCAAATAGATTATTTCCTTCAAAAAGCTTCATTTACATACTTTTCTGTAAATTTGCCCTCACAATACTAATACATTATCTAATACACGCTAATGACACCTTATCTAAAACAATGGTTGCTGGCTTCAGCACTATTACCTACCGCACTCTGTGCGCAGGTGGCTGTCGACCGCAGCAAATATCCCGACTATTCTGACAAGGTTAATCCTGACCCTTCACTCATGCAAGTGAAAAGAAGCAGCACTCGTGCCACAACGACACGTCCCGACCACGTGAATAATGCCGACACAAAGTACTTTCCTCCCGTCATCTACCAAGCAGGCGGTTCGTGCGGCTCTGCCTCGCGCATTTGCTATATGTTCTCACACGAGTTGAACTCGTTCCGCGACTTAGACGGAAAGAACGCTAAAAACTATTACCCCTCTCACTTCGTTTGGCTCCTAACCAATGGCAACTCTGGTAAGGACGCGTTTGTGCAGTTTGTAGGTGTACCTTCGGCCGAGACCTATGGCGGACAGACCTACTCAAAGATTTTTGGTAGCCAAGATACTTCGTCTGATTGTTTCGGTTGGATGACAGGCTATAAGAAATGGTATGAAGCTATGTTCAATCGTATGCTCAAACCCGTTCACTTCACCGAGAACTTGGGCACAGAGGAAGGCCGCGAAGCCTTAAAGAATTGGCTTTGGAATCATAATGGCGACACCGACTTCCACTCGGGTGGCATTGCGGGCATCGGGTGCGCATCGAAAGGACTTGAGAATACGACAATTGGTAAAACTCCTACGAACGACGAATTGGGTGTGACGGGTAAGTATTACCTCAAGAAGTGGGGCACCACAACCGACCACGCCATGACCATCGTAGGTTACGACGACCGCATTGAGTTCGACATCAATGGAAACGGCATCTATGGCGAAGCCTCAGCCGACGAACGCGGTGCTTGGATTTTGGTCAACTCTTGGGGCAAGGAATGGGGCAACGATGGCTTTGTTTACGTGCCATACGCTTATGCAGGTGCCACTTTTAATGCAAATGGAAATTTTACTGGAAATTGGTGGACCCCCGAAGTATACCGCGTACGCAAGAACTATCGTCCGCTGCGAACGATTAAGGTAAATATGGACTACAACCGCCGCTCCGAACTTTACTTAATGGCAGGCGTTTCGAGCGATGTCAATGCCACCTCGCCCGAAAAGTCACAAGCCTTCGACCACTTTAAGTACGCTGGCGACGGCAATTATGGCAATACCGACCCCGCCCCCGAAGTGCCTATGTTAGGTCGTTGGGCTGACAATAAGTTGCACAGCGAACCTATGGAGTTTGGTTACGACTTGACAGACTTAAGCGCAGAGTTCGACCAGAACGAAGACCTTAAATACTTCTTTATTATTAAGACCAAAGGTTCGGCCATTGGCGAGGGACACATTTATAATGCCTCTATCATCGACTATGCTAATGACCCTGAAGGACTTGAAATTCCTCTCAACGCCCAGACTGTCAACGTGCTAAGCCAAGGCGACCAAACGGTACTGAGTGTTGTCGTTCCAGGGCGTGGCATCAAAGCACCGCTCAACGTCAACATTGCCAACAACCGCTTATCATGGAGTGCTCCCAAGCTTTCGAACTATACGCTCACGGGCTATAAGGTGGTAAAGAACGGAACTACCCTTGCCACGCTCGACAAGGCCACTACCCACTACGACCTCCCCACCGACGCCACAGGCAACTATGGTGTTATGGCCGTTTATGGCGACAAGGAGTCGAGTCTCATCACGGCTAGCGTACCAGTGCCCTCACTTGACTACAATCAATGCATCAAGATGGAGCACAACGGACTTACACTGCCCAATGTATTCACGTCTAAGTACGACAAAGCCACGATTGAGTTTTGGATTCGTCCACAATCTCTCGCCAATTGGAATCAAAGTGCTGGTCCTGGTTGGGGTACCTTTATGTTCCACGCCAATGCCAACGGCACTTTCACGGCAGGTTGGGACATCTCTGACCGTCTGAATGCAACGGGTGCCTTAACTGCAGGCCGCTGGACACACATTTCCTTAGTCGTTGACGGCAACAAGATGACGGCTTATGTCAATGGTTCACAGAAAGGAACAGTCACCTCAAAGTCTTACAGTGGCATAGGAGGCTTTGGCGACCTCGTATTCTCAAGCAATGGCACGCAGAACGACCAGCACGCCTTCTACGATGAAATCCGCATTTGGAAAAAGGCACGCACCGCAGCCGAGATTAAGGCCGACTACAAGCAACAATATGCTACAGGCTTACTACCCTCCCAACTCATCGCTTACTATCGTGGCGACCTGATTGAACAAGACGGCAACCGCCTGCTGCGCGACCTCACGCCCAACGGCCACCACGGCACCTTTGCGAATGCTAACTTTTCACTCAATAGTGGTTACGCTCAGACGCTGAAATATGCCACCACTACTCAGGTGGCCATTGAGCAACCCTCCATACCCATTACGACAGGCCAGTCCGTCACACTTCAGGCCACGGGTTCTACCAACATTCAGTCACTGCGTTGGACGGCCGAAGGCGCAGACGTAAAAGACCTCGTATGCACCGCCCCAACGCTCACTTTCAACCAAGCTGGCGAGCAACAAGTGAAGGTCGTTGCTACCGACGTTACTGGTGCTGAGACAGAAGCTACTATCACACTCAACGTGACTGCTGCTACTGCCCCATCGGCCGAGTTTAAGTCAAGCAAAACGAACGTACCCACGGGCGACCGCGTCACGTTCATGCCTACCCAGATGAAGGACGGCTATCGCTACCATTGGACGTTGCAAGGAGCTTCTACCACCTCGTCTGACCAACCTTGCGTCACCGTGTCGTATGCCGAGAGCGGCAGCTATCAAGTGCAGCTTACCGTAACGAACGCTGAGGGCCAAAAGGCTACGACCACACAGACCGTCAACGTAACGCCCGTTGCCCCCCAAGCCGCCTTCGACATCGAACCTGCCGTAGTAATGAAGGGCGACGAAGTATTCTTGACCGACCAATCGCTCTACGGTGCTGACCATAGCCGCTGGACGCTCGTTAGTCCACAGACGGCCATGCAGGGCGAAGGCGCACGTATCAGTTTCCGTCCTTCCGTCCCTGGCATCTACGACGTTACGCTGCGAGCCTCCAACACTGCCGGCAGCAGTGAAACAACGCAGAGCCATGCCTTAGTCGTATGCAATGCCGATAGCAAGTCGGGCCTCAGCTTCATGCCCGCAGGTTCTGCTCGCGTTAACCTCACAAGCGTACCGCTTACTACTGGGCAGGACATCTTCACCATTGAATATTGGATGAAGCCCAACTCGCTACCCGCTGTATGCAACGGCATTGGCGAAAGCACTTCTACCTTCCAATTGCAAACGGTTTCGACAGGACAAATGCGCCTTTACATCAACGGCAAATATGCCAAGTCAGCCAACGGCTACGTTGTTCCCAACGAGTGGCACCACTATGCCGTCACTTACTACAGAGGCTACGTCTGCTTCTATCGCGACGGTATACAGATCAGCCGCAGTTCTGTCAACGGTACATTCCCCTCTCTTAGTAGCTTTAGCTTAGGTAGCACAGACGCTCCGATGTGTGGTACGATTGACGAATTCCGCGTTTGGAACGGCTTCGCCTATAACGAGTACGATCTGAAGCCTATGCACGACAATAGCATCGCTCCCTTATCGGCCGAGGACGTGAAGTCAGCCGAAACGGCAGGCTTGAAGGTGTACTATCAGTTCAATCAGAACGGAGGCAACGTCGAAGACCTCACCTCTAACCACAATACAGGCCTTCGCGTAGGCTTTGGTCCCGACGGCGATGCTTGGGGCGAGTCAAAGGGCGTATTTGCGCTCAACTTTGACGGCGGTGCCACCGACGTTACGGCAGAGCATTTAAGCAACACACGCGCACCGTTCGAGACGACGGGCAAAGAGTTTAGCGAGGCTTACTCAGGTCGCTTCATGACACTGAAAGCATGGCAGTTAGAGAACATCAATGCGGAGAAGTACAACACTGGTGCCCACATTGATACGCAGCGCGACAAATGCTTTACGATCACCACTGGCAACGACGGTTTTGAAAGTCTATTAGAGAATCACAAAGTCTACCAGACCATCACCCTGCCTGCAGGTGCCTACGTCTTTGCCGCCAACTATGGCAATTATGAAGGCCAAGCCGACAACTGCTACCTCGTAGCAGCCGAGGGTACTACCCTACCCGACACCAAAGCACTCGACGCGTCGTCTATTGCCTACAAAGCCATGGCGAGCAAGGGTGAAGTGAGTCAAAACCATCTCTTCTTCATTCTCTCCGAACCAACCACACTCAGTCTTGGTCTCTTAGCCAACATGAGCGGTCAACAATGCTTAAGTATCCAGTCATTCACCTTGACGCACTATCAGCTCTCTCCCATGGAGGGCTTAACGAGTGGCATTAACACCGCCCCCATTGATACCCCTGCAAGCCTCAACGCTGCCACCGCCATTTACGACCTCAGCGGTCGCCGCGTCAGCATTCCCGGCAAGGGCATCTACATCATTGGTACAAAGAAGGTAATTCGATAGATTTTTTTGAGTAAACGAGTTGACAAGTAAGTTTGTTTATAGCCCAAAAGGTAACTTACCCGTCAACTCGTTTACTCGTTTACCCATTTACTCATCAACTCAAGAACTTGTCACCCCGTCAACTCTCATATTTTTTCGTACAAATATTGCACAATTCAAAAAATACTTGTACATTTGCAATCGCAAAAGAGGCACAATACGTGTCATGCCATAGCATTTTGCATCGGACTTGTAGCTCAGTTGGTTAGAGCAACAGACTCATAATCTGGAGGTCCTAGGTTCAAGCCCTAGCTGGTCCACTACTGAAAATCAAGCACTTACGAATTTCTCGTAAGTGCTTTTTCTTTTATTGGTGACCTTCAAGTGACCTTTTTGAGGATAAAGTGACCTCACGTAACCTTCTGAAACGTAGAGTGATTTTTTGTGAGTTCAAGAAACGTTTTCGCTATGATGAAAGCAGGAAGAAGAACCTTTGCAACAGAAATAATTGGTGTTTTCTTCAAATATTTTGCGTCTTTAACTTATTTTTATCGGTCAGAAGAATATATTTGGCAAAAATATTGTATCTTTATACTCTAAATACACATTATATATTTTATGGACAGTAAACATCTCAACCGAATCAAGGTTGCTTTAGCTGAGAAAGAAAAGACGAACAAGTGGCTGGCTGAGCAATTAGGCAAAGACCAAGCTACCATCTCCAAGTGGGTGACGAATACAACGCAACCTAATTTGAAAATGCTGTTGCAAATAGCAAAAGTACTGGAAGTAAATGTAAATGAATTAGTACGTCCTTTGTAATAATGGCAAACGTAAAAAACGGATCATTCAGAGAGAGTATCATTGACAGATGTCTCCAAAGTAGAAGGGGCTATTCTACTCAGGAGATATTTGACAGATGCAATGATGCCTTGGAACGACGTGGCGAGATGCCTATCTGTGCATTGAACACCATTCGCAACGACATCTTATCCATCGAGAACCGTTGGCATATTGTGGTGGAACATATTCGAAGTGGGCGTGAAATCAGGTATCGCTATGAAGACCCGCACTTCTCTATTTTTAACACGCCGCTGAATGAAGAAGAGATAGCCCAACTAACTCAATCTGTATCTATGCTTCGCCGTTTTGAGGGGATGCCTGGATTTGAATGGGTCGAAGAAATGAATGCCCATCTTCAAGAAACAGTCAGTGCCAAACCAGAACCAGTCATTGGTTTCGATGAGAACAAGGAACTGAAAGGCATGTCTTTCTTTACGCCATTGTTCAGGGCCATTTCAGAAAAGAAAGCCATAAAGATTATATACCATACATATAGGAATAATAAGGTGATAGAGGGTGTTGTTCATCCTTACTACCTTAAAGAGTATAATCAAAGATGGTTCCTATTCGCCCTTAATGACGAGTATAAGAACTTGTCTATCTATGCACTTGACCGTATTGAGGCTGTGGGGAAGTCTTCTGCCAAATTCATTCCCAATACAGATATAGATTTCTCACATTATTTCGATAACGTGATTGGTGTTAGTGTCAAGTCAGATGAATCTCCACAAATCGTAAAAATTTGGGTTGATAGGGAACAACTGCCTTACACGCTATCAAAACCTCTGCACAAATCACAGACAGTGATTGAAGAGAACGAAGACGGTAGTGCTATAATAGCCATTGAGGTAATCCCCAACTTCGAGTTAGAGCAACTGCTTCTTTCCTTTGGTGAACGATTCGAGATACTGAGTCCTCCATCACTAAGAGATAGAATTTCAGCAAGAATCAAAAAAAATCTCGAAAAATATTAATAGATTCATTTAGATTGAACGTATAGTCACTAACTTTGCACCCAGAAATAAAAAATGTCAGATATGAACACTATAGGATTCAGCAATTTTCGACGCTTTGCCACGTTTCCGGAAATGGATTTAGGAGACATTACTCTCCTTGTTGGCGGCAACAATTCAGGTAAGTCCACCTTGGTAAAAGCACTCTTGCTTTGTGTTGACAATCTGAAGTTGATGTCTTCATACACGAAGACAAACATCTTCGAGTTTGGTGCTCCTAAGTTCCGCTTTGATGCTAACGAATGGCATGACGTGAAGATAAAGACATTCTCACGCGCCATTCACAACAAGCCTGTGCCCGTAATTGACCTGGGCAGTGACGAAGAGAAGACTGAACTTCCAAGCGAAATGCGTTTTGTCTTTACCATTGGCTCGTTCCGATTCGTTTTCGATGTCTATGGCGAACGCGATGGCGATGAGGTAACTGGAGAAGTATCTTATATATCCATCGAAGACCGTGGAAACATGGTAAAGTATGACATATCCTTCAAGTCGCACAACATGTGCTACTCAGTACTGGGTTCAACATCCGAACGCGAAACACTTATCAAGCGTCTCTACCGTGACTACAAGTCTGCAAAAGAGGAATTAGAAAAGTTATCTGACGAAGGAAGTGATATTGCAGCCATTTCTTCACAAAGTGAGAAAGTTGCCTCATTGGAAAAACGCATCGAGGAGTTTGTTAATCCCGACGACAATGAATTGCCAGAGGATTTTGACTATGAGCAGGCTCTTCGTCAGCAATTCCTCAAATTCCATGCCCATGAGTATACCACAACTTCGTGGGAGAACCTCCCATTGGAGTTCTATTATAGTCAACTTAAAGGTAATCTTCTCGTGGATCTCATAGGCAACTTTATCCAGTTTGCTAAAAATCCAGGTGCAGCAGCCCCTAAGGATATTGAAGACCCGAATGAATATGGTGTTGCCATGCAAGAATATATGCGTATCCAAGCTGCTCGCGAAGATTTGAAGCAGGAGGAAGATAAGATTCGCAAGTCGCAGGAAGACTTGAAAGCACTCCTCGATAGTTTCAGAATTGAGTATATTACGGCACATGCGGCTAACCAGAATACCATCTATAATACTGCAGACCGCAACGATTATATTGCACAAACAGTACACGGTTTTGTGCGTGCTAAGATTGGCCGTGGTCAGAAAGAATATGTTTTTGTCACAGACTGGATGCGTAAATTCGGTGTCGGTCATGATTTCGACGTAATCTCCATCGATGGCGAAGCCTATAGAGTGAAGATAAAGGATAAAGACGACTCTACCGTCAACCTTGCCGACAAAGGTATGGGTTCTATCCAACTCATGATACTCCTTCTGCGCCTCGCCACAATACTCCGTGAGTATGAGCCACAGAACATCGTAGCTTTGGAGGAGAGCGACCAGTTACGCTATCCTACCATCATCATTGAAGAGCCAGAACAGAATCTTCACCCAAAGGTGCAGAGCCAGCTTGCTGATCTGTTTTTGTATCTCAATAAAGAGTATCATTGCAAGTTTGTTGTAGAAACTCACTCTGAATATTTAATTCGTAAAACTCAGGTTCTCGTATCAAAAGAAAACTTTGAGGACAATTTTTCTATGAAGGAGAATAATCCATTCATGGTATATTACTTTGATGGAGAAGATGAAAAGAAACCTTACTATCCAATGGAGTATCGCACGGATGGCAATTTTTCGAATGAATTTGGCACAGGTTTCTTTGATGCCGCAACAAAACTTTTATACGATATTCTTTAATATGCGTTTATATATTGATAAGGAAAATGTTGAGTCTCTTGTAAAGGGCAGGAAAGATAATCTCGCTCTTTATACTGACATTTCCAATTATATCAAAAAGGGGATGATAGTTCAATACAATTTCTCTAAAGAAGAACTTTTAAAAAGCCAATATCTTCAAGCTTGGTTTGCAACAGTTTCTGGCGATGGAGTTAAGTCAAAGCCAGAATTCTGTCCTCCCAAAGATATATTTCCAAGTCCACGGCCTGTAAAATCAAATTTTTTAAGCAATCAAGGGTCAGACGCTTACCGCTCCATCTATCTTCTATGTATGGATAATAACATTTCCAAATCAATACAGGACAAACAATACGTCCTCATTGGTAATGTGGGTGAGGAATATGATGTGATTGAAAAGCTGTCATTGTTGGATGATAAGGAGATACTGACAAATAGTATAGGCTCATGGAATGAATATTGTCCAAAGCTTCCGTTAACAGACATCATTCTGTGCGATGAACACTATTTCAATAACAAATATGTGTATGAAAAGAATCAAAACGAAATACTAACATCGCTTTGTCAAACGCCTAAGAATCAAATTAACGTTGTAATTATTACTAAAGAGGGAGAGATTGATCCAGCAATAGATATTGAAGAAGAATGTAAGAATATAAAGAATCAGATTTCTTCAATCTCAGGTATATCAAAAGGAAAATGTAAAGTGACGGTTCTGACAACTCGTAAAACTCATAGTCGTCATCTAATCACAAACTATTTTCGAATAGTGCATACGAGCTGTTTTCACTTAATTGATAATGGACTTAAGGATGATGTCAATACAGATATTGCTTCTTGTACAAGTGCTAGCGCAAATTCGGTTACAGATGGGTTAATAAAACTTTTTCAATCTGTTGCAAACTCACCCGTCCAGTCTTTTGGAGATAAATTTTCTAATTTTCTCACCTTTTCCTAATAGACTCATTTAGATTGAACCTATAGTATATAACTTTGCACTCGAAAACAAAAATATATGGCACAATATAGTAATTTACACCGCCCGGATGTGGGCTTCGTTTGGAATATCACGGACATTGTGCTCCGCGATACTTTCAAGAAAAGCGAGATTGGAGACGTAATCTTGCCCTTCGTGTTGCTCCGTCGTATCGACTGCATCTTGGAGCCTGTCAATGAGAAGGTGCGTAATCAGTACAACCAGCTCAAAGACAAGATTACTATGGATAAACTTGCTCCTGCTCTCCGAAAGATTGCAGGGCACAAGTTCTACAATATCTCACGTCATACGCTGATGTCATTGCTCGATGATGCCAAGAATATCTCGATGAACTTCAGCAACTATATGTCGGGATTTAACTCTGAGGTAACAACTATCTTTGAGAACTTCCAGTTTGACAAGGTTGTGGTGCGCCTCACACGTAACAATCTCCTTTATCGTATGATTCAAGAGATTACACAGCTCGACTTTTCGCTTGAAGCCGTTGACAACCATGACATGGGCTATGTTTTTGAGGAACTCATCCGCATTGCCAACGACCAAAGTAATGAACAGGCTGGTGAACACTTCACGCCACGTGATGTAATCCGTATGATGTCTGCTATACTTTTCACTCCTGACGCAGACAGTCTTCGTCACAGTGGTATCATCCGTTCTATCTATGACCCAGCGTGTGGAACAGGTGGTATGGTCAATGTGGGCAAGCGCTACATTCTTGAAGAGATTTGCAAGGATAGCGAGAAACCTACCATCGTGACCTATGGCCAGGAATTGAATGAACAGTCCTATGCCATTGCAAAGAGTGAAGCTCTTGTATCAGGTGAGAATGCTGACAATATCAAGTTAGGCAACTCGTTCACACAAGATCAGTTTGCCACCAAGCGTTTCCACTATATCATGGCTAATCCGCCATACGGTGTAACGTGGAAGAAAGACCAGGAGTTTATCATCAATGAAAGTTTAAATCCTGATGGCCGTTTTACCGCAGGTACTCCGCGTACAAGTGACGGTCAGTTACTGTTTGTGCAGCACATGTTGTCGAAGATGGAAGCCGACGGCAGCCGTGTTGGTGTTGTAACAAATGGCTCTCCGCTTTTCTCAGGAGGTGCTGGTTCTGGTGAAAGCAATATTCGCAAATGGATGATTGAGAATGATTGGTTGGAGTGTATCATTGCTCTGCCAAAAGATTTGTTCTACAATACAGGTATCTACACATACATTTGGTTCTTCACCAACAAGAAGAAGATGGAGCGCATCGGTAAGGTACAGCTCATCAACGCTGTTGACTTTTGTACTCCATGTACAAAGAGTCTAGGCAACAAGCGTAACGACATTTTGGAGGAGCATATTCAGAAGGTCCTGCAAATCTATCTCGACTTTGAAGAGAATGAGTTCTGCAAGATTATGTCGAATAGCGACTTTGGACAGTATGAGTTGACCATTGAGCAGCCTATGCGCAACGAGGATGGCAACGTTGTAAAACGTGCCGGGAAGAAGGTGCCAGACACCAAGAAACGTGATACTGAGAAAGTGCCTCTCGATTGCAATGTGAAGCAATATTTCGCCGAGGAGGTACTGCCACATATTGACCCCGAATCGTGGATAGACTTTGCACGCACTCGTACGAACTATGAAATCAACTTTACCAAGTATTTCTATAAGTTCGAGAAAAAAGGAGACTTGAATGCTCTGAAAGAGGCTATTCAAAATAGGGAACAAACTATTTTGAAACTGGTTAATTCTATTTTTGAAGATTAACAGATGAAGAGATACGAAACATATAAGGATAGCGGGATTCAATGGTGGGAAGAAATTCCTACTCATTGGGATTTGAAAAAAGCCAAGCACATGTTCTCTTTGGTTACAGAGAACGTGTCAGATTCTTCTTTGCCAAAAATTGCACTTGAAAATATCGAGAGTTGGACTGGCAAATACATTGAGACCGACAGTGAATTTATGGGTGAGGGTGTGGAATTTAAGAAAGATGATATTCTATTCGGAAAACTGCGTCCTTATTTGGCAAAAATATATAAAGCAGAATTTACAGGACAGGCTGTTGGCGACATCTATGTTTTCCGAGGCAATGAAGAACAAGCTCCTGAATATCTAAAATATCTTCTTCTTTCTTATCCTTTCATTTCTGTGGTCGATGGTTCTACCTATGGTGCAAAAATGCCACGAGCAAATTGGAATTTCATTTCTCATTTGGTATTGCCATGCCCACCGAAAATCGAACAGAAAAACATTGCCACCTACCTTGACCGCAAGGTGAGTCAGATAGATGCTACCATTGCGGAAAAAGAGCAGATGTTGGAGGACCTCAAAAACTACCGTTCTGCCATCATTAGCGAAGCTGTTACCAAAGGTCTAGACAGGAATGTCGAGATTAGAGATAGCGGTATTGATAAATTTCCAATGATTCGATCCAATTGGAATACATCGAAATTAAAATATATAGCTTCAATTAGAAGTGGCTCTGCGTTGCCCATCAACAATATAAAAAAAGACGCTTTGTACGAAGTATATGGTGGAAACGGATGTATGGGAAGGGCAGATGAGTATAATACAGAATCCCCAGCCATAATAATTGGAAGGGTAGGTGCTTTGTGTGGCAATGTGCATTTAATCAAGACAAAGAAGTGGGTTACAGATAATGCTCTTATTCTTAATATTAAAAGAGACGTTACTTATGAATATCTCTATTATTATCTAACAGCCTACGATTTGAATACATTAAATAGTAGCAACGCACAGCCTCTTATAACTGGAACAAAAGTTCTTGATGTTGTGACTCCAATGCCATCGCTTAATGAGCAAATCATGATTGCAAACTATTTAGATGATAAAACCTCAATGATTGACGAAACTATCGACCAAATAACTGTTCAAATCGTCGAGCTCAAATCCTACAAATCGACCCTAATCACGGAAGCCGTGACAGGCAAGATTGATTTGCGTGAGTGGAAGCCCAAAGAAGAAAACGTTTAAACTAATAAAGATATGCCAGGAACTCCAGACGAGAGATATATGCAAAAGCGCATTGTTGAGTATCTATGTTCACAACCTATTGTGGATGCGAGTGGCAACGTGACCGACCAGATGGAATACCATGAGGTCAGTCCTACGGAGTATGACAGGGATTCTTGTCTTATGCCGTCGGAATTGTTTGCTTTCCTAAAAGCATCGCAAGGCGACAACTATCGCAAGTGGCTTACCGAAAAATACGAGGGTGACGAGACGGCGATGCAGAGAGACATTCTTACTCGTATCAAATCGGAAATGGCTGCAGCCCTAAAGAAAGCTACCAAAGATCATGTGCTCAATGGCATGAATACGCCACAAGGTACACTCACGCTACTGCGCGACAAAGAAACTATTGACTGCGGACGTGGCATGAAGTTCAGTCTGGCATACTTCAAACCAGCCAACAACAAGACACCTGAACACGATGTGCTTTATCGTGCCAACCGATTAGCAATCACGCAGGAATTGGTGTTTAGTGATGACAAAATGTGGCGTATTGACCTCGCTATCTTCCTCAATGGATTCCCCATTGTTACGGTTGAGTTAAAAAATACGCTCTCCAACCAGACTCATCATAATGCCATCAAGCAGTATATGACTGACCGCCCAGCCAAGGATGGAACACTGCTTCAATTCAAACGCTGTCTGGTTCATTTCGCTGTAGGTTCAGAACAGGCGTTCATGACAACACGTTTGGCAGGTGACGATACACGCTTCTTCCCATTCAACCAATGCTTTGAGAATCGCACTGACGACCCAGAGGAACTGAAAAAACGTAAGCAAGCTAAGTTGGGTTACGCCACTTACTATATTTGGGAGGATGTTCTACGTCGCGATAATCTGATGGACTTGCTCCAAAACTTTATTACTGTGCAAGTCGAAAAGGAACGTTACTATGACGATAAGAAACGGAAGTTTGATGAAAAGGTAAGCGAAGCTCTCATATTCCCACGCTACCACCAACGACGAGCCGTACATAAACTGGTGAAAAACGTGATAGAGCGAGGGGCAGGACATCGCTACCTCATACAACATTCGGCTGGTTCAGGAAAATCGAACACTATCACATGGCTGGCATTCAGGTTAAGCAACCTCTACCAGCACGCCGCTGACGACCGCGCACTCTTTGATTGTGTGTTGGTCGTCACAGACCGTCGTGTACTCAATGAGCAGATGAAGCGTAATGTGAAGCAGTTTGCCAAGGTGGATGGCGAAGTGTGGACTATTAGTGACGCACCCGATGCCGACGGTCACACCAGTAAGGATTTGCAGGATGCCATTGAGAAACGTCGTCGTATCATTATTACAACTATACAGAAATTCCCTTTCATTTCGGATGCCATTGCGCCATATCCTAACAGGAAATATGCCGTCATTATTGACGAGGCACATTCTTCTCAAAGTGGAGAAAATGCTCGACAAATGCGCAAAGCCCTTTCTCTCGCCGAAGCGGAGAAATTTGATGGCGAGGATGAAAAAGAGAACGACGAGGAAATGACTCTTAACGAGAAGATTGAGGCAGAGATGAAACGAAAAGGTGACAAGCAGAATGTGTCATTCTTTGCATTTACTGCAACGCCAAAGGGTAAAACCATAGAACTTTTCTGTGAAAGAGAATATGGATCAAAAGACCCATTCGACTGCTATACCATGGAAGAAGCCATCAAGGAGGAGTTTATTCTTGACGTGCTGAAAGGTTATATGTCGTTCTCCCGATACTATAAGTTGGTACGCAAGAAGGAATTTGCAGATAAGGAATATGACAAGAAGAAGACCGTGCGACTGCTGACTTCATACGTGGACTTGCAGAATGCTGCAATTGAGAAGAAGTCTCGCATCATGGTTGAGCATTTTGCATCGCAGACACAGAATGAGTTGGAAGGTAAGGCTCGTGCCATGCTCGTAACTCGTTCACGTCTTCACGCTGTGCGCTATAAATTGAAGTTCGACAGCATCATGCAGGAGATGCGACTGCCATATCGCTGTCTTGTGGCTTTCTCTGGTACAGTTAAGGATAGCGAAACCAACGAAGAATATACAGAAAAATCAATGAATGGACTGGAAGGAAACCTTTCCATTCCTGAAGCATTGAAAATGCCACAATATCGCATCTTGATTGTTGCCAATAAGTTTCAGACAGGCTTCGATGAACCATTGCTGCAGACCATGTTTGTTGACAAGCTGCTTGGCGGGGCTAATGCCGTACAGACTCTTTCGCGTTTGAATCGCTGCAAGCGAGGTAAGGACACAACGATGGTGCTTGACTTTGTGAACGATCCTGATGCTATAAGGAAGGCATTCCAGGAGTATTACAACAAGAACAAGATGATGGAAGAGGATGAAACCGACCCCAACACCTTGTACGATGTAAAGAGCAAACTGGCAGAGTTTAATGTCTATACACAGGAGGAAGTTGACGAGTTTGCAAAATACTGGTTCGAAGACGATGACAAGGACAAAGTGAATATTGTACTTGACAAGGTTTGTAACCGTGCAGTTAAACAGCTTGATAAAGATGCTTGCGACAAATTCCGTAAGTTGTGCAAGACCTTTAACAAACTCTTCACGTTCCTCAGTCAGATCATTACATTCACTGATGCTGAGTTGGAGAAACTCTCTGCTTTCTCATTCTCGCTGGCAAAGAAACTGCCATACGTTTCGGAGAATCTGCCTTATGATGTGCTAAAGGAAAGTGAACTTGACAGTTACAAAGTGAAGTATCAGGGAATGAAGAATCTTTCGTTGCAGAGTGGAGACACCTTCATGAAAGGTATGGGTGCCGGACAGCCAACCACAGCTCCAGAAGATGACTACGACTGGTTGAGCAATATCATAAAGGTGCTTAACGATACATACGATGTAGAACTGACAGAGGAAGACCGAGTGGATTTACTGCGAATGAGAGAGCGTGTTGAAAGTAATGAGGAGTTGATGAGCTATTTCAACCCTAACAATGCTCGTGATGATGTACGCTCGAAGTTTGATGAGGATGTGGACTCAGAACTCCTTAACTTCATCAACACGAAGCTGGAACTCTATAATAAGCTTACGGAAGAAGCTACCAATGCTGCTTTCAAGCGAGTATGGTTCAATGAATTATATGACTATAAAGTAAGAGGAATGATTAAGTAGGAGTAAATATGGGCGCTACAACAAACAATGGCAGTAATTTAGAGACTAATCTCGATTCACTTTGGCGAAATGTAAAAGCATATCGTTCGAGTGAAAACTTTTTGACAGTGATGAAAGCGTGTTCGCGCTTCCGTCATCTCGCTCCTTATAATGCCATGTTAGTGGAGATGCAACGTCCTGGTGCACGTTATGTGCTGTCTGAAAAAGAGTGGCGGAATAAATATGATCGAGGAATTAAGCCAAATGCACGCCCGCTGATTGTGCTGGTTCCGTTCGGTCCTGTGGACTTTTTATTTGAAATCAACGATACTTATCCACTGAAGACAGATCTATTCTGGAAATCGGACGATGAGATTCTGGAAGAAATTGCAGCTCCATACAAGACGCGAAAAGATGTATCTGATGAAGTTCTAAATGCAACTATCGATAGGCTATCTATACATGGTATTGCTATAGACACATCGTTTGTCGCTGGAGCTAATTATGCAGCTAGGATAGAACTGTTGGCAAATCATTCACACTCCATCAACTTACATGTAGGCAAAGACAAAAATATAAATTGGCGAGCGAACTATCTGTTGAGCATCAATAAGAATGCACAGAAGGGAGAATGCTTTGCAAGTATCTGCCATGAGCTTGGTCACCTTTTCTGTCAGCACCTTATTGCTCCTAATGAATGGGAGAAATGGCAGGTTCGAAATCTGTCACATGCGGCCAAAGAGTTCGAGGCTGAGTCGGTATCATGGCTGGTATGCGAGCGATTGGGCATAGGCAACCCGTCGGAGAAATACCTTAGTGGCTATCTGACTGCGAATAATGAAATTCCATCTGAGGTAAGCATCGAAAGGATCCTTTATGCTGTTAAAGAAGTGTGGAGCATTTGCACTTTAGGGTCAAATGTCACTTACCGGGAAGGTCTGTTATATAAGCATTGTGAAGGTTTCAAGGAAACTGTTAGGCGTATGAAATAAAATTTGAAATTTATATTATGAAACTGATATACGGAGCAGATAAATACTTTATAGGTGCGGTGAAGTTCTTTGATACAAATAAGGACTTCGGCTTCATTGCGTCTAACAACTGTAATATGCCGTCACCTAAATACAACCAAGACTTTTATGTTTGTTCTGCGAGTTTCATTGAGGATGAAGCCAAGAAAGAAGGGCTGATTGTTGTTTTTCAGGTGGACAAGCAGGACAACGGCAAAAAACGAGCTGTAAATGTCAGGCGCATTACCAAGTCAGATGAGGATGCACAGTTAGCATTGTCCTATTACGGAGACCATGAGTGTATTGAGTATAAAGACAATCGAAAAATAAATCTCTATACGCATACCTTCAAACCTTTAGGTATGGTTGCAGATAAGGTGAGACACATAATTGAGGAGGATGCAGAGCGTTCCCCAGAAAAAACGTCTGAACACTTTAAGTTCTTTGTAGGCCATTACAAACAGAACGAATACTCCAAAGATCGATATATCTTTGATCGACAGTTCTCAACAGAAGATAAGCACATCTGGCTGTCACTTCTCTCTATTTTTACTGATGAAGAACGGCTGGCTGTATTGAAAACATATCCAACCATTGTTAGATATTTTGACGATACAGACCTTGTACAGAAATGGCTGGAACAGAAACTTAACGACAATAGTACGCTCTCTGACTGGCAAGAGGTTGAAAAATCATTTGAGTATATCCCTAACGAATGTGTGATGTATGCGAAACAGCACATCGAGATGTTGGTGGATGGAAAAATTAACGAGGTGTTTGAAGAATTGTCCACTCATTCGGATATATCCGAAGATGAATTAAAAGCTTCGAGTGAACACAGAAGGAGGACGGGGATGTATGTTGACCGCGACAAACAAAATGCTGTCAGCAAACTATGGTCATATCTCCACTTAACTTCCAAGCAGTATGAAGAGGAAATAGCCAAATGTTTGGCTTCGGTGAAAAAGAATCGCTTCAAAAAGGAATTGACAGCATTTGTCGGGAAACAGTATAATGACTACGGAAGAAACGATTTCTTCACCTATCTCAACAACTTGGCTACTGAGGATTTCTTGTCTTTTAAAGAGGAATTGGTATTGTCAATCTCGTCAATTATTGATAAAGCTATTGAAGAGAATAAATACTGGCAAATGGTTGATGACATTAGGCAACTTAAGGTTATGGGGGAAGAAATCCTTAACCCTTACAGGCAGAAATTGCTACCATTGATAAAGGATAGACTCAAAGAGTTGTTGCGCACCAACCTAAATTCTCCCTACAGGATAGAGTCTGATTTCTTCTCTGCATATGAGCATTATAGCTCAGTCTATGAAAAAGCAGAGATAGAGGAAATTAAACAAGAACTCATTCCCATATTGAGAGAAACCCACTCCATAGGTGTGCTTTCTGAGGTATCAACTGGTTTTCATACTTGGCTCACGACAGATGAAGCATTAGCCTTGTCGAAACAAATTGTTTCGCAATGGGGTTATGGAAAATTGAAAGAATTTGTTAGTGACGAACCTGATTTGTTTGACCACAGCATAGTTTTTGCAAACATTGTTATTGCTAGAGCTAAAGAGGTGGTGGGGACTATCCAACTCTGTCAATTCTTTGACGGTACACCTTTGGAAGAAGGAAAGAAAGGGTATTACTCTCGATATCCTGAAAGGGAAAATAGTGCTTTTCTTAAAGACCTGAAGAAGTTGATCCCAGATGGTCAGTGTTCTTCAGAATGGGACGACTACGTCAACAGCAGGTCGGTTGATGACTTACTGATTTTATTTGAGCATGATGTTATCACGTCATTACCAAAGAATATTGTAGAGATTATCATCAACGCAATTTCCCTTAATGGAGTGTATGCAGACAAGGAGCGATGGTATAATAAACCGTCGCTCAAAAACAGAACACATGCAAAAGTCCTGGAAACGACTGAGGTTAATTTGTTCCAGCTGATTGCGCAGAGATTACAATCAATGGAAATTACCGACGAAAATGTTGCGCTTGCTGTTCTCTTGACCGAACTTATGACAGCCAACATGCCAGGTGGCGATAGTGATTACTATACACGGCGAAATTGGGAAACAAGTTTTACGAGCCAAATACAGAACTTCAAAAAAACAAATAATATTAATCAAAGACTAGCCGTGATATGGTGGGCAGTTCATTCTAAGACCACAACATCGACGGCTTCTTTGACAGAAGTCTTTGCAATCCTGCCACCGTACCTACAGATAAAGATCGTCAAGAAACTTTTCAAGTCTATGAGTGAGGGGAAAATCCATCACACGGCAGAATCCTTTTATAATCTCATTTCCAATGGAGAGAGGCCGATATGCTTCCCTCTGGAAATTGCTTTTACATATTTTAAATTGCGTGAGAAAGACCAAACAAAGACTTTGGATAACAATGTTATGCTTCAGTTGCTTGAAGGTAGAAAAGATACGGACGAGTGGATTGGCATTAGAAGTATTGTTACTCAATGTTCTGGCAGATGGGTGGTAAATGAACTCCCTGACAATAGAAGCAATTGGAAACGTAATAGCTATTTCAATGGCATCATCAGCAATATACAAGATAGCAGACTTAGGGTTTTCATTCCTCAGAAGATGGTTGATGAATATGGCAATATAAAAGAATACAATAATAAGTACTATGCCCGCGCCATCCAGCAGATACAAATAACATACAAGGAGGATGAATACCAAATGGTAAGTGAGCCCAATGGGGTCTCCTACTATTTTGATGAAGCTTACGAGGCTGAACTTTTTGCAATAGCAAGACCATTCAATTTTAAATATAATGGTCTAAACAATTTTGTCGGATTTGAAACCAAAGAAGAAGATCAAGAAGAATTCTGCGAATGCCGTCTTTCAGACAAAGTGGACAATTATCACGGTCTTGCTTTTTATTGGTGTGGCAACAAGCCTTGCTTTCGCCCGCCTGTAAGGTATCGCACAGATGATGAATGGGAGTATTACACGATTCTTGATTTTATGCGTATTTTGGGAATATCCCCCGACTACATAAATAAAAATGGGAAACGAACTAAATTCGGCCATTACATCATTCTTTCATCCTATTTGAAGAGTTTTGCCAAGTTTTACGAGCATCTAAAATGTCGTGAATGCGGTAAACTGATGAAGCCATCAGGTATAACAAATTTCACGTCAAGGGCTGTTACTGAATTTTCCTGCACCAATGACAATTGTAAAAAGAAGGGATTTATTGTATATCTCAACCACTGTTTCAATAAGCAAAAGTGTAATGCGACTATTGATAGCCGCGACTCAAAGCAATGTCCAAATGGACAGTATATTTGTCCCGAATGCGGAGCTTGTTGTTCAACAGAAAACTTTAGACTGCGAATAAGCCATCTACATATGACAGGTGGATATATATCAGACAGATTGCGACTGTTTGTTGAAAACGATTTAGGACACTGGGAGAAGCATGAGTATTATTGTTACAAATGCGGTAAACTAATGAGTAATTCAAATGACCATTTTCATTGTGATGATTGTGGCACTGAGTATAAACATCAATAGATAAAGA
This sequence comes from uncultured Prevotella sp., assembly GCA_900540885.1. Lineage (GTDB taxonomy): Bacteria > Bacteroidota > Bacteroidia > Bacteroidales > Bacteroidaceae > Alloprevotella. The sequence continues at coordinate 64,457 of UQHJ01000003.1, read as the reverse complement.
TTGCACCATTCCAGATGTCGCCTAAACCTGCTCAACCATCACGCTCATCAAATGATTTTTCGAGTGAAAGAAAGGTAAAATTGCTGAAACTCATCGAATGCTACATTTCCCACGCAGTGAGATGAAAGGCTGCAATAAGCAGTCACGAAGCATAATAAAATAATGAGTATATGGCTTTGAACATAGAAAAAACAACCAGACTGTTTTACCATCTGGTTGTCTGAGTAACCTCTCACCTAATGTGAAATCATGGCTTCATTTACTATTACCCCAACCTGTTTGCTTTTTCGTGCCGTCCCAGTTGGTAAGTTCACTAGTAGAACCGCCACCACTTGTACAGATTCCGCCTCTGCCGCCAGCAGCAAGGATTAGATTCGCCATCAAATCTTTGGGAAACGATATCTGGATTTATTATTATACAATGAGAGCTTGTAAGAAACAGAAAATTCCGTGAGGTTTCCGTGTGCACAACTATCATAGACAAAGACATCATATGGTATGGCGCTGTAAATGCTCTTGGCTATGCAACAGAAGAGGACAATGTGATAAAGAATGATGGACGTGATTGGAGGCATTTTGAAATGCCAAATTGGCACTTCATACTGGTGAAATGGGTTTGCATAAGTCTAAGCATTCAAAAATCATCAAATCCTTTCCAATATTTGCAAAACTGGAAAGAATTTGATACAATGATTGCCCATAAGATATATCATTGGTGTTGTATCCCCCAAAACGCTATTGCCCTTACCTTGGGATAACGAAGCCACTTCACACACAACGCAAGCCGCCCACGTGCCACCAGTCGGTAAAGACGAGACGCGTGAGCGGCTTGTTAGCTTGATGAAGGGGTTGAAGGATCAATAATAAGGCGGAAGCCAAATGGTACGTGCTATTGCTGTTCGCTTTTCATAACTCAATAATATATGGCTTCAAAAGAAATAATCCGAGGGGAAGAAGTCGTTTCCTCTTTCCTTCTTAAGCGTAGGGTTTTTATATATAAAATGGCATAGACGCACCGCGCAAATTGAAAAGCATAACGCGCCCAATAACGTAAAAAATAACGTGTACTGTGCGTCTGTCCAATCGTTAGTGGACACAACAAAATAAGGGATAAGTATTAAAAGTATTACCACGATGAGGCTAAAAAATGTTTCAGCCGCATCTGCTCTCTTCTTTCGCTTTTGCAACTTTGGAGAGAGTGGTTTCTCTTTCACTTCGCAAGTAAATTCTATTTTGATCTCTTTCGGCTTTTGTTCGCTTTCCATATCGCAAAAGGTATTAGTTTCGCAAAGGTGTGACTTTATAATTTACTAACCAAGTAAAAACTCAATAAATATATGGCTTCAAAAGAAATAAAATTCAACTTAAGGCTCGCTATTGACGGGAAAGAACAGTTAGGGTTTATAGCTCTTCTACAAAGGAGGTCGTTAAAACCATAGAAGAGGCAAAAAGCGCAGTTTATCGGTTCTCAGATAAAATATCAAATATAAACCAATCCATTAGTACTATTAATGGCTTAAAGACGACGATACAAGACTTCACCGACTCGACGCGAGCGTTAAGGGCTATGCACTGAATAACATTCAAAAGACGGCGGCCGACAAGTATGCCGACGCGAGGACGCGTCGCCCCCAAGTGAGGACGCATCGCCCACAGGATGGGACGCGTTGCCCACAAACAAAATAGGGAGTTAAATTGCGGTATACCGATTTTTCTATATATACGTAATTAAAAGGGGCATTTTAACTTTCATGTTTCATTTATGTTCGTAACATTCTGAATATCAAGGTGTTGATAATATGAAACATATACGTTGAATGTTTCACTTATGTTTCACTTTTGCAACGTACTGGAACAGATAAAAAAACACTGAGGGAGCGCAATCACGCTCCCACAGTGTTTTTGAATCGCTCCCTCAGTGTTTTTAAATCGCTCCCACAGTGTTTTTTCTTTGTAGTCAATGCGCTATTTTCCCCTCCTAATGAAAAATGAAACTATGAAACTAAAAATGAAACATCGGACTGCTATGTTTCAGCGGATTAACACATTGATTATCAATAGTTTAGATACTAAAAATGAAACATGAAACAAAAATCTTCGGCGGTAAAAACACGTAAGGGTTTTATAGCGTAATCCGCTGATTCGCTTATAGAGTTTTTTGTAGAAACGAACTAAAAAAGAACGATGAATACGTACATTTTTGAGAAAAATGCTTGTATTCATCGTTCACACTCATTTCTTACACGATTGTCTATATTTTGTTACCCTAATGCACGACAATCTTTCTATGTTACCTTAAAATCACTATTTCAATTCGAATACGTGGCTTGTGCCCTCATCGGGAGTAAGTACGTCTAATCCTACCTTCATCAAGTAGTCGCCACTAAAGCGTTTGCCATTAAAGTCGAAAGTCGACTGTGTGCCGGGCATAAGGTTAATCTCCTCTACCGTATATTGACGTTGGGGGTCAAGACCTTGCATGCGCACCTTCAAGAGGCGTGGTTCCTTGTAGCGAGGGTGGAGATTGTAGGCAAAGAGTACAGCGTGGCTCTTATCCTTCGACACGTAGTTCAAAGCACTATGGTCCGTTTCGTAAGGCGAAACGAGGCGATATTGGTCACCGTCAAGAATGACGGGTTTCAAGCGTGACCAATTCTTCACAGCTTGTTGTACGAAGGTGTAATCGTCTGTTCCCTTCAAAGGCTTGAGGTCGATGTCGAAGCCCAACTTGCAAGAACTGCATACGTCGGTACGGAACTTTACAGAAGTCTTTTTGTTCCAGTTCGTTACGTGCGAGCCCATCGTTTTGGCAGGGAAGAACTTTGACAAGCTCCATTGAATATAGAGGCGTTCGTAGGGATCCGTATCGTCTGAGCACCAGAACTCGGTAAAGTACTTCAGCGCTTCGTAGTCCATACGGCCGCCACCACCCGAGCAGAGCATCATGGGCAAGTTAGGATATTTGGCCTTAATACGACTCATTACGTTGTAGACACCGCGCACGTGGTCAATGTAGGTATTGCCTTGGTTGGCCTTGTGATAGGGCGAGTAGATGTTGGTGATAGGACTATTGCAGTCCCACTTAAAGTAAGCTACATCGGGATTTTCGGTCATGATGCGGTCTACTACGCCAAACACGTAGTCTTGCACCTTGGGGTTGGAAATGTCCAACACCAATTGGTTGCGATAGTAATACGTCTCGCGGTTGGGCTGCTGAATGACCCAGTCGGGGTGCTTCTCAAAGAGTTCGCTCTTGGGATTGACCATTTCGGGTTCTACCCAAATGCCAAACTTCACGCCTGCTGCCTTGGCATCGCGTACGAGACCGGGAATACCTTCAGGCAGTTTGCTATGCGTTACGTCCCAGTCGCCTAAGCCGGCATGGTCGTCCTTACGAGGATATTTATTCGCGAACCAACCATCGTCGAGCAAGAACATGTCAACGCCTAAGTCCTTGGCATCTTTCATCAGTTCTGCCAGGCTCTTTTGATCGAAGTCGAAACCTGTATTCTCCCAGTTGTTGAGCAAGCTCAAGCGGTCGCCCATACCCATGTTGACTTGGTAACGGCGTGCCCAGTCGTGAAGGTTGCGGCTGGCTTGCCCTACGCCAGTACTGCTGGTGGTGAAGATAAACTCTGGGGTAGTGAATGTCTCACCAGCACGAAGTTTATAGTCGCTGGCATACGGATTGATAGCTGGAATGACGCGCAATCCGCCTACGTTGTCCACCTCAAAGGTGAAGCGGAAGTTACCCGTCCAACCAATCGTACCGAGCACAACGTTGCCTTCATTCTCCTTGGCGGGCTCGTTCAGTCCGAGTTCAAAGAAGGGTTCCGTGTGCATGGCTGCACGTGTGCCCAACTTCGTGTCAATTATCTTTTTTCCTGCGGTGAGTTGTACCGTTTCGGGTTGTCCTTCCCTTGCCCAATCGCTATGGTAAGAGGTCAAGAAGTACTTGGAAGCGTCAAAGTAAAGCATCGTGCTACTATAGCGCCACAAGGTTACAGGATTCTTCTCGTTATGGCTTATCTCCGTCCAAGCCTTGATCACGTTCTCCTTGTCGTAAGCGGCATAGTGTAACTTTACGGTGTCAGGGTATTTATTGTCCTGCAAGGTGATGATCGTTTCCGTTCCACCTTCAATGGCCTTTGTCTCTACGCCTTTATAATAAAGGTAGGTGGTCATGTTGCCGTCAGCATGGGTAATAGCCACAGCGGGTTCAAAATAGTCTTCGTTGCCCGACCCTGCATAGACTTCATGGCCGCGCGTACTTACTGCGCCGTCTGAGGCAGCATAGGTATTCCAAGTGAGGTTGTCGTAATCGGCGGCGTTCTTCAGTTTATCGCCAAAGTATACTTGATAAAGACGACCTTTGGGCGAAACCTTCAACACGAGGTCAGTATTGTTCGTACTTACGCGCACTGTTTGTGCGTCAACGGCCGTTGTGGCCATAGCCATAGCCATCAATGCGATAGCTGGACGGCCGAGTTGCTGTATGATGTTCATAGCTTTTTTATATTTTTTTGTTGACAAGTTGACAAGTTGACGAGTTAACAGGTAAGTTACTCTTGTTCTTTTATAGGGGTAAGCAAAGCAAACTTACCCGTCAACTTGTCAACTCGTTAACTAAATAACTCGTCAATTAGCGAACTAAAACTTAAAGCTTGCGCTAAACTCAAAGGTTAAGGGACGGAGGTAACTACCGCTCATATACTTACCTGCGTATTGTCCAGCATCTTCCTTCTTAATGAGTTCAGAGCCACTGATTGTACCCTTCGCTCCCTTTTGGTTTAGGAAGTTAACTACGCTGGCTCCGAGTGAGAGACGCTTGTTGACGTTCCAATTGATACCACCGAATGTTTCCCAGTGGCCATTAAAGTAGAGCGCCTCTTGGAGGTTGGCGTAAGTCTTACCAAAGTAGCGGAATGAGAGCCAAACGTTCAAGTCCTTCGTGATGTTATACTTCGGGTCGAGTTCGATAAGGATCTGTGGGATTTCCTTTACAATCATATTGTTCGCATTCACCGACATCTGTTGACCGTCGCTAAACGTTACGCTGGCATTGTAGTTCTTATACACTGGCTTCTGATAAGTGAAGAGCGCGTGCAATGAGAAGTTCTTGAAAGGCTTAATCTCGGCCGTAGTGGTCCAACCTAAAGTCTGAATATTGTAGATAAGCAATACGGTCTTACCCTCACTCGTACCAGGTTTGGTCAGGTTTTGCTGGTCGATATTGTTCGACTTCGCAATGTAAGTGACCATTGACGAGAGGTCTAACCATTTGTTTTTGTAATAGATACCACCGCGCACCAAAGGTATCGTCACGCGCTTGTACTGCTCAGCCGTTGGACCAGTGCCTGCATAGTCGCTGATACGTGGAAAACGCGTTGCGATCGTTCCGTCGGCCATGACACCAAAGCCACCTACCACATCGTAAGTAAGTTGGGCAGTAGCTGCATAGTTCAACTTATTCTTTGTGACATTAGCAGGGTGGATACTATGTGCTGTGCTTACGATTTGGCCGTTTTCATCGCGATTATAAGTATTGAAGTCGCCAATATGGAACCCAGAGAAACGCGACTGAGCGATTTGGTCGGCCGACATACGATAGTACTCTAAGCGACCACCATAATAGAGGTTTAGCTTCTTGTTGATCTTCCAATTATCCGTCAAGTAAACGGCCAACTTATTTTCCGAACCTACCGTGTACTCTGGACTGAGTTCGTTAAAGCCATAGAATTGTGTACGCTTAGCCGTCTGTGTGGGGTCTGTTGGGTCGGTTGCCATACTATAAAGCACCTGCGGATAGCGTTCAACTGTACCTGTCCACTGCAATGACGATGAATGATAATTCAAGTGATAATACCATTCATTAAGGCCGAGACGAACGGCATGACGGCCAAACTGCTTGTTGAGTTCGGTGGTGAACATACCACTTGTCACCTTGCCGAAGTGTAACCACGTGCGACGGCCTTCAATGAGTCCTTCATACGGATTTTGGCCGTTTTCATCGATGGTATAACCATCAGCCGCTGTTACTTTACTAATGGTGCTACCACCGAAATCGACGTAATTGGCGACGGGCACATACATAAACTTGGCATCAAACTTCCACTGCAGTCCGTTATCGAAACGATAGTTAGAGAGGAGAGCCACCTCATGTGAGCGGTTTTCACTGCCCTTATTGAAGTTCCACGTTTTCTGTTGGCCATTCATAATGTCGGTGTAGGTATAAGCCCCATTACGTGGCACGTAAGAGTCGCGCCCTGGGTCGAAGCCATTCACCTTCTTGATAGATCCATCGCCTACGTAAATGAATGGGGCTGCATTGGCAAAGTTGCCTGGGTTCTTGCTATTGGCATGCTTATACTGTAATGAGATGTAGCCCTTGCCCTCGCCCAATATGCGTGTAAGACCTGCATGATAAATCTGCGTGCGGTCGGCATAATCAGTAAATTGGAGTTTGAATGAACCGGGGTCGAAGTTTTGATACGTTCCTGCATTATAGAGCCAATTTTTGCCGATTCCACCGTTAAAGTTGAGGTCGAAGTTCTGCATACCGAAGTGGTTCATGCGGTAGTTAAGCTTGCCATGGAACTGTTGTTGACCAAAGTCGGTAAAGCCTGTAACGGCATAAGCGATATTGCCCGTTGTAATAGCCGACTCTGAAGGGGAAAGTAGGCCTGTACTGCCCAGACTGGCATCGTTGCGCCAATGGGCCGAGAGTTTGTGAACAGACGATGAATAAACGGCGGGTAGGCCATTTTCATATACATTGACATCTTCGCTGGGCAAACCTATCTGTATCTCACGTGGCTTGTTTGCATCTGCAGCATTTAACATTACGTTGCGCTCTTCGCCTTTGCCGTCTTGGCCTGCTGCCTCTTGTTGTGCGTGTGCTTGTAAGGTTGAGGCGAGCAACACACAGGAGGTAAGCGCTTTAAAGGTAACTGATTTCATGGATAACATTTTGTTTGGTTGAGTTTTCAGTCGAAACGGCCATTTGCAAACCATTTATTGCAAAACGCCGTATTTGCGTTTTCGACGACAAAATTACGGCTCGACACATCAAGACGCCATAGTAAGTAAATGGTAAGTAGATTATTTTATGCAGGACAACACTATTATCTCATTGAATATCAATGCTTTAAATCGAACGAAAAAAAATCTTAAAGTAGATATATCTGAATTAAAAGTAAATCACTACATTTGCAAAATCAAATAGAAAATGAGCATTAATAAGTATTAACTTTTTGTTCCAAGTAGTGACCACCATGACCTTACATCGCATTGTTTTACTACTCGTATGGCTCTGCGGACTATCACTGCAGGCCTCTACGCTCGACGACTTAACGCGACTCGACCACTACGTTGAGCAGCGCGCTACCTTCGTCAGCGCTAAGCAACACCGCATTGACAGCATCAAGCAGCAATTGCAACAACCCATCACGGCTGAGGAGCGACTGAACGTTTACAATTGCATCTTTGAAGAATACTATACCTTTCGATTTGATTCGGCTATGGTGTATGTAAAACGGGGATTAGACTTGGCTTATAAAACAAAAAATAGCATTTTCATCGACAAATTCCGCATTCATCGCGGACTGCTCTTAGCCACAAGTGGCTATTACAGTCAAGCAGAAGCCATACTCAAGAGCATACGTCCCGATTCACTGCCCGATCAGGTGAAGTTTAACTATTACTACTCCATGTCGTGGCTCTACAACTTTTGGTCAGCTTATTGCAACGACCGTGAGTTTGCCCCACAGATGAACGCATTGCGCTTGCGGTATCTCTTGCAAGCCATAGCACATACGCCACGCGGCAGTGCTATGTATCACTACCTTCATGGCGAAGCGGCTTTCTACGGAAATCAGCTCGAATTGGCTATGCGCTACTACCACCGCGTGCTGCATCAAGTAGGGGTAAACAATCGCCTTTACGCCTCAACGGCCTATGCCTTGGCGCGCGGCTATAAGATGCTTCACCGTTGGGACTTATACGAACATTACATGGTGGAAGCGGGCATTTCTGACCAGGTATGTCCACTTAAAGAGAACTTAGCCTTGCAAGAACTTTCACTCTACTTGTATGAAAAGGGCGAACGATACTCCAGCCGCGCTGTGAAGTACATCTACTGCTCGATGGAGGACGCGCAGTTCTACAACAATCGCTTGCGCATGCTTGAGATTTCTCATATATTGCCTAAAATCGTAACGGCCTATCAATCGCAGATAAATCGCCGCACCACGTTACTTTATTGGGGCTTAGGTGGGGTGAGCATTTTGGCTTTACTACTTGGAGGCATGATTGTGCTTGCACTCAAACAAAACAAGAAGTTAAACCACCGCCGTCTACAACTGCATGCACAAAATAAGCTGTTGGCTGAACTCAACCAACAGCTTAATGAAACAAACCAACGACGAGAAACCTATCTACGCCTCTTTCTCGACCTCAGTGCTATCTATATTAGTAAGTTGGACAACTTGCGCAAACTGGTCATGCGCAGCATTAAGGCGGGCAAGACGGACGATTTGTTGTCAAAAATCAGCCGTTTACGCATTCAAGAGGAAGAAGCGAACTCCTTTTACAATCGCTTCGACCGCGCCTTTACGTTGCTCTACCCCGACTTCGTGTGTCAACTCAATGCCTTACTGCGCGATGATGCGCAGATTACGCCTCCTTCAGAGCATGCGCTGACCACTGACTTACGCATCTATGCCTTGATGCGCCTCGGCGTGACGAATAGTCAAGAGATTGCTACCCTACTCTTCTACTCTACCCAAACTATCTATAACTACAAGACAGCGATAAAGAACCGCGCCAAGCAGCGCGACACGTTTGACGAGGATTTCAATCGTCTCTGTAAGGGGTGAGATACTTTCAAATTGAAATTTGAAAACTTAACATGAATGAACATTAACAAAAAAATTAACGAAATAATTAATGTTCAATTAATGATAATTAATATTCAAAACAACGCGCGAAGCGCGCCTAAACTTAAACGTTAACTATTTATGTTATGCGCTTCGTGATTTGTTTTGAACATTAATTATCATTAATTGAACATTAATTATTTCATTAATTGTTTCGTTAATGTTTTATTCTTGTTCTGTTCGCCAAATTGCAGTTTGCATTACTCTCCGCAGTCCTCTAATAGCTTAATGGCATCTACGTATTGAGCGATACCAAGGGCTACTTCTTTGGCAGCCTTCATGGCGAGAACGACCGTTTGCGGACGGTGTACAACGTCGCCACCCGCAAAGACGCCACGACGTGTTGTCATGCCCATAGGACGTTGACCTACGATTACGTAGCCCTTCTCGTCTACCTCTATACCCGTTGTGGTACTGACGATACGGTTGGCAGGACGCGAACCAATGGCTAAGAACACGCGATCGAACTCTACGGTGTGTTCTCCCTCTGGGGTAGAAAGGCGAATGGCACGCACACGGCCTTTGTCATTGCCCAAGAACTCAATAGAGTTGGTCTTCCACATAAACTTTACGCCTTCTTTTACTGCATCATCGTACTCGCTCTTGATAGCGGGCATCTCTTCTTGCGTACGACGATAGATAACGGTCACGTCTGCTCCCAATCGACGAGCAGTACGAGCTGCGTCCATGGCCACATTGCCACCACCAATCACAGCTACGCGATCGCCTTTGCGAAGGGGCACCATTTCGTAGGGCATTGCTCCTTCTACGTAGGCATTGACATTGTGTAGGAAGTCGGTTGATTGAGTTACGCGGCGTAGGTTGGCACCTAGAATATTGAGGTTCTGAGGCAAGGCCGTACCTGTGCCCATAAATATGGCATCAAAGCCTTGGGCAAAGAGGCTATCAACGGTGACTTTGCTTTCGGGTGAACCTACCAAACAATTGGTCACGAAGTGTACGCCTAAGGCTTCTATGCGCTTCACCTCATTGCGTACGACAGCTTTGGGTAATCGATATTCGGGTATGCCATACATCAATACGCCCCCCAACTCGGGTTGTCCCTCAAAGATGGTTACGTTGAAGCCTTGACGCGCCAAGTCGCCTGCGACGGTAAGACCTGCCGGACCTGAACCGATAACGGCTACCTTACCACGGGTCTTTTCGGGTATGCGCTCATGCGTTAGGTTCATTTCGGCATCAAACTGAGCGATAAAGCTCTCAAGTTTACCTACACGCACGGGATTGCCCTTGCGGCCTAACACACAGTGGCCTTCGCATTGTTTCTCGTGTGGACACACACGGCCACATATAGCGGGTAGGTTGGTCTTCTCGTGTAAGATGGTCATGGCCTCACCCATGTTACCCTTAGAGAGTTCGTGTATAAAGTCGGGTATGTTATTTTCAATCGGACACCCTTTGCGACATTGGGGCACTTTACAATGTAAGCAACGCTTGGCCTCTTCTATGGCCTCACGCGTGGTATACATGCGATTTACTTCTTCAAAATAGGTGCTATGCGCACTTTGCTGCATAGGTTGTATGTTGTTGCTTTCCATTCTTCTTAAAATTGCAAGTTCTTTTGGTTGACATCTTTTTGAGGTGACACGTTTTTTGGTTGACAAGTGGACGAGTTAACAAGTTGACGGGTAAGTTTGTTCGCTTGTTGACAGCTACTATTACGCATCAACTACAAAACAAACTTACCCGTCAACTTGTTAACTTGTCAACTTGTTAACTCGTCAACTCGCCAACTAAAAAATTATTTTATCGTCTCAATCACCTCATCAATCGTGAGGCTTTGTTGTTCGCCCGTTTCCATATTTTTGAGAGCAACCTTGCCTTCAGCCATTTCTGTTTCGCCAACAAGGGCTACAAAAGGAACATGGTGAGCATTGGCATAGCTCATTTGCTTCTTCATCTTCACAGAGTCGGGATAGACTTCGGCTGAGATGCCTGCTTTGCGAATGGCAGCAGCTAACTGCAAGCAGTGTGCGGCCTCTTTTGCGCCAAAGTTGATGAAGAGAATGCGCGCACCAGAATTGGTCTCGGCTGGATAGAGGTCGAGTTGTGTCAGTACGTCATAGATGCGGTCTGCACCAAACGAGATACCTACGCCACTCAATCCTGGCAGACCAAAGATGCCAGTCAAGTTGTCATAACGGCCACCTCCTGTGATAGAACCTATCTGCACGTCAAGTGCCTTTACTTCAAAGATGCAACCTGTATAATAGTTCAAGCCACGTGCCAAGGTAAGGTCAAGTTCTAACTCATTACGCAAGTGGCTTGCCTTGAGCGTATCGAGTACGAAAGCTACTTCTTCTACGCCCTTCAAACCCGTCTCACTCTGTGCTAAGACCTGACGCATCGTGTCGAGCTTCTGCTCATTGGTGCCAGAAAGGGATATAATGGGCTGCAACTTTTCTACTGCCTCATCACTCAGACCTACGGCACGCAGTTCTTCGTTTACCTTGTCAAGACCTATCTTATCGAGTTTGTCAATGGCTACTGTGATGTCTACAATCTTATCAGCAGCACCAATAATCTCAGCGATACCGCTCAGTATCTTGCGGTTATTAATCTTAATGCAAACGCGAATGTCAAAGCGAGTGAACACTTCGTCTACAATCTGCATTAATTCCACCTCATTGAGCAAGGAGTCGGAACCTACTACATCGGCATCGCACTGATAGAACTCACGATAGCGACCTTTCTGAGGACGGTCAGCACGCCACACGGGTTGTATCTGATAACGCTTGAAGGGCATCTGCAACTCATCACGATGTTGTACCACATAACGTGCAAAAGGTACGGTGAGGTCGTAACGCAATCCTTTCTCGCAGAAGCGAGCTGCCAATTGTGCCGCATTCTTCTCGCTATACTCTTCGGCTGATACTTCACCACGGAAGTTGCCTGAATTGAGTACTTTAAATAGTAGCTTGTCACCCTCTTCGCCATACTTACCCATAAGGGTAGAGAGGTTTTCCATTGCTGGCGTTTCGATCTGACGGAAGCCATAGAGGGCATACACCTCACGAATGGTGTTGAAGATGTAATTGCGACGCGCCATTTCGACTGCACCGAAATCGCGTGTGCCTTTAGGTATACTAGGTTTCTGAGCCATTGTTTCGCTTTTATTATTTCGTTTTGGCGACAAAGGTACGAAAAAAATTAATGAATAATTAACGAAAAATAATTAATGAAATAATTAACGGCAAATTATATGATAACTAAGGAAGAAATATAATGTCTGCCTAATTGGGGGGGCGGGTTTGTAACCCGCGGCAACAGCAGGTTGTAAATATTTGCTTATGTTCTCGCGCTAAGCGACCATAAGTAGATGTTCAAAGCATGCTGCTGCCGCGGGTTACAAACCCGCCCCCCAATTAGGTAGACAAATATATCTCTTTTCCTTCATATATTGTCAATAAACTGATATTAAAGAAACAATCATAAAAAGTTCCCCTACAACTTGTCTTCAAGTCATAGGGGAACTTTTTATGATTTATAAATTTTACTCAGCAATCAGTGAGAACTCTGCTCCTGAGGCAAAGTCCTGACCACCTTGCTCGTTGAGCGCACGGAAACGAATGTAACGTGCCTTAACGGGCTTGCTGAACATTACACGCTTGAGTTCGGCATTGGCTGCAAACGTACCCTTGTGAATAGGTTCGCCCCAGTTCTTGCCGTCCTGACTTACGTAGATTTCGTAATCCTTCACCCAACCATTCGTGCCACTCTGGCGAGGCAAGAAGGTGAAGCCCTTCATAACCTTCTGCTCAGCAGCATCAAAATCTACCCAGTGAGGATACTTGGCCAAGGTGATAGAATACATCGTGTGCCACATGGTTGCAGGGTCGCCATCTACCATATTGGCTGCACTGCCGCCATTGGGTTCTTCAGACGAAGCGAAGACTACCTGAAGGGGTACACTCTCTACCTTGTCGTAGCGCATTGACGTCTTCATCGAAGGATTGTCCTTATACCACGTTGTAATCGTACCTCCAGCACGCATATTAACAGGTGCAGTATAAGCCGTAGCCTTCTTGCTACCATTCAAGGCGTACATAATCGTGCGACCCTTAGCAGGTGAACTGAGTGTAACGACGCCTGTGCGGCTATGTTCAATGCTGATAGGTTGTTCGCCTGAAAGAGTTACCTTAGCTACCTCAGCGGGTTGTTGACCTGCGGCTACGGGACGGATAACGAAACCGAAATTGTAGTTGGTGCTACGTGCTTGGTCTTCAATGAACGGACCGCCTTGACCACAACTTGCACCACCCAAACCTGTCACCTTGGCATCGAGGTGGAGGTAAGTACCGTCGCTTGCAGGCAACTGATAGATGTGGGCTGCGGTGGTCATCTGCTGCTGGCTCCAAGGCAATGCTGATACAGACATTACACTATCGGCTACAAAGGCTACGCTGGCACCTGCATTGTTGCTGAGGGCGCACCAACGCACCTCTTCGCGGTTGCCCATAGCTTGAGGCTTAGGCAGAATGATGTCTTGCTTGCCCACTTCGCCATGGTGGAGTTCGATGAACTGACCTGTCTTACGGTCGGCATAGTTGTTAACAGGGCCACGACCGTAGTACTGGAATTGACTGAATGCCTTGGGCAACTTCATTGCATAGCCAATGCGTGGCAACACGACGTTAGAGCGGTTGGCCGAAATGGCACTTTGCAATTCGATAGAGCCGTCGGGATAGATGGTATAAATCTGGTTGGTCGTAAACTTGAAGTCGTCGGCCGTGAGCGCATGCTTGCCCTTATCGAAGGTGTAAATCGTTTCGGGGTCGCGGTCGCGGTCAGAGTACACCTGTTGGCAACCCTCGCGGCCTTGGCTCTCGACGGTGAAACTTACTTGGTAAGAGCCGTCAGCCTTCTTGACTACGGTAGGAGCATTGAGTGCCTTGTGCTGCAAGTCGTAAAGGCCATTCTTGAACCATTCGTTATGGAAGCCAATACCGGCATCGTTGTCGGTCGGAGCGCGGAAAGCATCCAACTTAGGACCATTGCCAGCTTCAACAATCGTACTGCCATTATAGGCGAGCGTGTTGATAGCACCTGATTGGAGGTCGAAACTTACGTTGAAGCCATTACCGCTAAAGGTGAGGGCCTTAGCGGTCTTGTTCATCTTGACCGCAGCCTTATTAGTAGCAGCTACTTGCTTTATAGCAGGAGCCTTAACGTCAGCACCCTTCACGCGCAATTGTTCTTCCATTTGTACGTAGCCCTTCTTAGCCCAAGGCATGTCCTTGCCTTGCAAGAACTGCACCTTAACGAAATATTCGCTAGTGGGGTCAAGTTTACTATAATCGTAGTTGAGTACGTACTCTTGGCGTTCACGCGGACCGAGAATGTTCTTTGCACCCATCAACGGACGATTGCTCTCAACGCAAACACCGTCTTTATAGAGTGACCAAACAATCTGATAGCCCTTCAAGGGTTCGAAATAGTTCTTATTGAAGATTTCGATACGGCCTTGCTTCAAGTCGACAGCCTTCACGCCAACATTCTGATATACCTTCTTTACCTCAAAGTATTGTGCCTTGGGCGAGAGGTCGGGACGCATCACACCATTCATACAGAACATACCGTCATTAGGCTTGTTGTCCTTACCGAAGTCGCCACCATACCCCCAGAACTTTTGTCCTGTCTTCGGGTCAGTACCTTCCATGGCTTGGTCTACCCAGTCCCAGATAGCACCACCCATAAAGAAGTTGGTGCTTTCGATGGCATTCCAATAGTCTACTAAGTTACCCACCGCATTACCCATTGAGTGAGCGTACTCTGAGATGTGGTAGGGGTACTTCATGTTATAGTTGCCCTTTACGGCACCTTGCACCCAAGCGATAGAGGGATATTGGTTAGAACCCATGTCGACAATATCGTTGTTGCGCTCATATTGTACGGGACGGCTGGTGTCGTACTTCTTGATTGCAGCATAGCAATCCTTGAAGTTGTCGCCAGGGCCAGCTTCGTTACCAAGGCTCCATATTACAACTGAAGGGTGGTTGACGGTGCTATGCACCATTTCCATATTGCGTGCAATGTGAGCGTTGCGGAATTCAGGCACGTGTGAGAGGCTCTCCTTACCATAATAATATTCGTGGCTTTCGATGTTAGCCTCATCTTCCAAGTAGATGCCGTACTTATCGCAGAGGTAGTACCAATAGGGAGCATCAGGATAATGAGAGTTGCGCACGTGGTTGATGTTGCCACGCTTCATGAGGAACACTTCCTTTTCCATTTGCTCACGGGTGATGTAGTGACCCGTCTGTGGATTGTTCTCGTGACGGTTTACGCCCTTAAACTTAATGGGCTGACCATTGAGGAAGTAATAACGACCTGCCAAGCCAAACTCGTCCTTCTCAGCTGGAGTGTCTTTGATCTCAATCTTGCGGAAACCTACGTTAGTAGAGAAAGTTTCTACTACATGGCCCTTCTTATCTTTCAGTTCACCCACCAAGGTGTAACGATAAGGAGCCTCAGCACTCCAAGGCTTAATGCCTTGCCCAGCCTTGAGCGTAACTTCTGCCGTGAGTTCGCCTCCCTTGCTTACCTCGCCTACTTGTGCCGTAGCGGTAACGTTAGGTACGAGGGTATTCTCATCACTGTACAACTTGTTTTGATAGAGTGAATAAGCGATGGTGTAACCCTTAGCAGCCTTTGCCGTCAAGTTGCGCACCTCGGCTGAGATGTGAAGTGAGGCATCGGTGAATGACGCATCATAATCGGGAATAGCCTTCAGGTCGCGCACTTGCACCTTGGGCTTTGCCGTCAAGGCTACGGTGCGGAAGATACCCGGCAAGCGGAACATATCCTGACTCTCAAGGAAGGAAGCATCAGAGTTGCGATATACCTCAACAGCAATGACGTTTTCCCCCTTCTTATTAAGGTAAGGAGTGATGTCGAACTGTGCCAAGTTGCGTGAGTTCTTTGAGAAACCTACGTAATGGCCGTTGATATAGAGGTAGAAGAATGAGTCAACACCGTCGAAGTTAACGTACACTTCCTTACCGTCCCAATCAGCTGGAATGGTAAAGGTGCGACGATACGAACCTACTTCGTTGCGGTTCTTATAAGTCATCCAGTTTTGTTGCGGCGTGCGCATCACACCGCCTTTCCAATCGCCCACCTTTACTTGGTGTTGGAAGATGACACGCTGGTTAGAGTAGAGCGGTTCGCCATACTTAAATGTGCCGTCGCTTTGTGCACCTGCCATGTTCCATGACATGGGCACTTGTATCTTATCCCAACCTGAAGCATCGAAGTCTGTGCGATAAAAGTCCTTGACACGTTCGTCAGGGTTCTTGGCCCAGTGGAACAGCCATTGACCATCAAGACTCTGCCAAAGCGAGCTATTCTCGGGCAACACCTTGCGAGCTTGGTCAACATTGGCAAATGAGAAGAACCAAGCATGCGGCTGCTGCTTATTATAAGCTACCGAATCAGGACTTTGCCACTCCCAGCCAGTAGGGTTAGGCATTTGTCCATAGTAAAAACCTCCCAACGGCGTGATTTGTGCCCACATTGGAGCAGACATCAGCGCCGCTAAGAGCGTCATAGTTGTTTTGCGCATAATGATTATGTTAAATGGATTTGTATTTTTCTTGGGAGCAAAGTTAATGCAAACATAGCAAAGATAAAAATAAATAAAGATAAAGAAGAAGTTTATTAACGAAACAAACGTATATTTGCAATAAGAACTTATTCAAGTAAGTATTCAATACATCACAACCTATAATATCATGGAAAAGATTCACGGATTAATCGACGCTCCTTTTACGCCTTTTTATGCAAATGGAGAAGTCAATTACGAACCTATTCAGGCTTATGCTGACCTCTTGGCTCGCAATGGGCTGAAAGGCGTATTTATTAATGGTTCTTCGGGCGAGGGCTATATGCTTACCGAGGAAGAGCGCATGTTGTTGGCTGAGGCTTGGGTGAAGGCTGTGTCCAAGGACTTTAAAGTGATCGTACACGTAGGTAGCACTTGCGTAAAGAGCAGTCGTCGATTGGCCGAGCACGCACAGAAGATCGGGGCGTGGGGCATTGGTGCGATGGCTCCTCCTTTCCCAAAGGTCAATCGCATCGAAGAGTTGGTAAAGTACTGCGAAGAGATCGCTTGCGGTGCGCCTAACTTACCTTTCTACTTCTACCACATCCCTGCTTTTAATGGCGCTTACCTCTCAATGCTTGACTTCTTAAAGGCCGTTGACGGCCGCATTTCCAACTTTGCCGGCATAAAGTACACGTTTGAGAGCCTTTACGAATACAATCGTTGCCGCCGCTATAAAGACGGAAAGTTTGATATGTTGCACGGACAAGACGAAACGATTCTTCCCTGCTTGGCTATGGGCGGTGCTCAAGGTGGCATTGGTGGTACAACCAACTACAACGGCCGCGTATTGACGGGCATTTTGGAGGCATGGCAAGCTGGCGATCTCGAAAAGGCACGCGAACTGCAGAACTATGCGCAAGACGTAATTGATGTGATTTGTCACTTCCGTGGCAACATCGTAGGTGGTAAGCGCATCATGAAACTTATCGGACTTGACTTAGGCCCTAACCGCACACCTTTCCAAAACGTTACCGACGAAGAAGAAGTACAACTGCGCAAAGAACTCGAAGCCATTGACTTCTTCACTCATTGTAATAAGTAGTTTTTAGTTGACGAGTTAACAAGTTGACGAGTAAGCTTTTTATCTTTATAGAAACTTACCTGTTAACATGTCAACTCGTTAACTTGTCAACTTATCAACTCATTAACAGCCTCAAACAATAACCATGAAAAACCTCCTTCTATACCTCCTTTCTTTTTTCATAGTGCTACCCTTGGTCGCACAAAAGGCTTCACCGCCTAACGACAATGCTTTTAATACGGTAAATTATCGTTCGATTGCTCCCCTACGCATAAATGGGGAGCAGGGTGTTTCTGCCCCTTTTGTAGGCACGATAGGCAAGAGCGTGTTGGTGGCTGGTGGTTGTAACTTCCCTACCACACCTGCAGCTCAAGGCGGCAAAAAGCAATTCTATGCCGACATCTACGAACTCACCAACATTGACGACGACACGCAACAGTGGCACAAAATAGCTCAACTTTCTCAGCCCTTAGCCTATGGTGTGAGCGTGAGTGTGCCTCATGGTATGGTGTGTGTGGGTGGAACAGGCGATGGCCAAACGAGTTCGGCACGGGTTTATCTTTTACATACCGACCGACAATCTCATCTATTGGTCGACGAACTGCCCTCACTCCCCCTTGCCCTCGACAACATGGCGGGAGCTTATGGTGGTGGTTACATTTACGTGGCAGGCGGACTCTCCAATGGCAAGGCCGTCAATGCAGCCTTTCGTATGCGTTATCCACATGGCAAGGAATGGGAACGATTGCCCGACTTCCCGGGTGCAGCGCGTGTACAACCTGCTGCAGCGGTACAAAATAACGCGACTTCATCGTGCTTTTACTTAGTAGGTGGCTTTGCTCCGATTGACGGAGACCAACCAGCAGTGGCACATACCGACGGATATTATTACAACGCTGCCGCACGTCAATGGATAAAAATAGCTGATATCGTGCCGCACGGACGCAGCGAGGCGATGACGTTGGCTGGCGCCTACGGCATTAGTTCGGGCTGCGCCCATATAGTCTTTGTAGGTGGTGTGAACAAACAACGCTTTGAACGGGCGGTAAATATGCCTCTTTTGCTCAAAAAGGCCGAATTCACCGCTAAAAAGTATCATACGCAAGCAGCCATTCAGGCTTTAGAAAGCTTAAAGGCTGAACAAGCCGCATATCTATTCCACCCCGAGGAGTGGTATCAATTTAACGATAAATTGGTTATTTATCATACCATTACCAATACTTGGGTGACTGAAAGTCAATCGCCCCTATTGGCACGTGCCGGCACAGGCATCGTGAAGTGTGGCAACGAATGGGTTGTCGTAAATGGCGAGACGAAGCCAGGCATACGTTCTTCGGCCGTAACGGCTATCAAGATGACCATGCGCCCCACGTTTGGTTGGTTGAATTGGACCGTACTCATTGCTTACTTGGTGGGTATGGTATTGTTAGGCTATTACTTTATGCGTCGCGGAGGCGATGCCGACGACTTTTTCAAGGGAGGTGGCCGCATTCCTTGGTGGGCAGCAGGTATTAGCATTTATGCTACGATGCTGAGTGCGATTACCTACATGGCCTATCCCGCCAAGGCTTATGCTACGGATTG
Organism: uncultured Prevotella sp.; assembly: GCA_900540885.1. Classification (GTDB taxonomy): domain Bacteria; phylum Bacteroidota; class Bacteroidia; order Bacteroidales; family Bacteroidaceae; genus Alloprevotella. The sequence goes on along the minus strand of UQHJ01000003.1, from coordinate 45,289 downwards.
GACGTACTACCCCATGTTGGTCACCATTCTCATCGTCTCCTTCCCCGTCATCAAATACTATCTGCCCTTCTTCCGCCGCTTGAACGTAACGAGTGCTTACGAATACTTAGAACGGCGTTTTAATGCGACCACACGGCTCATGGCCTCGGCTCTATTTATCATCTTCATGGTAGCACGCATGGCCTTAGTGCTCTACTTACCTTCATTAGCGCTCACGGCCGTTACGGGCATCGACCTTTACATTTGCATTGTACTCATGGCGCTTGTCACCATTGTCTACTGCACCATGGGTGGTGTCGAAGCCGTTGTTTGGGGCGATGTAGTACAAGGCTTCATTCTTGTTGGTGGCGCACTCTTTGCTGTGGGCTACCTCATTTGGGGTACGGAAGGTGGCTTTGAAGGTTTTTGTCAGATTGCCATGGACGACAACAAGCTGCGCCTTTTCAATTGGAGCTTTGACTACCGTTCGGCCACCTTCTGGGTGATCATCATAGGCGGAATGGCCAACAACTTAATATCCTACACGAGCGATCAAACCGTCATTCAGCGCTATCTCACAACGAAAGACGAGGCGGGCGCACGCCGTAGCATTCTGCTCAATGGCGTAATGAGTGTGTTTGTTAGCATTGCCTTCTTTGCCATTGGTGCAGGATTGTACACATTCTTCAAGACGCACCCTGCTGAGTTGGACTTTACCATGGCGAAGGCCGACACCATCTTCCCCTTCTTCATGATGAGTCAATTACCCCCAGGCATTGCAGGGCTACTCATTGCAGCTATCTTTGCAGCAACGATGAGCACGATATCTTCCAACATCAACTCGGTGGCCACGGCCTTTAGTGTCGACTTCTACAAGCGGTTTCGCCCCTCTGCAACTGATAAGGCCACACTCACTGTAGCACGTCGCACCTGTATTATTTCGGGTGTATTGGGTATGGGCATAGCCTTGCTCATGGCCACATGGGACATTCTTTCGCTGCTCGACTTCTTCCAAGAAATCTTAGGATTGCTATCGAGCGGTTTAGGTGGTCTCTTCTTAATGGGTATTTTCTGTCCGCGCATTGGTGGTCGAGCTGCCCTCATCGGTTTTGTATGCGGAGTTGCAGCCGTGTTCCTCACACGCTACCTCACCGACACAAGTTTCCTTTTATACGGTTTCATCGGCATGTTCAGCTCCATCATCGTTGGTCTCATCTGTTCATGCTTTATTCGCGAAAGCAAATCGCTTGCTGGCCTTTGCTGGAGGGAAAGAATTTAGTTTAATAAGTTTAGTGAGTTTAATAAGTTTAGTGAGTTTAATAAGTTTACCTAATTAAACTCATTAAACCCATTAAAACCATTAAACCCATTAAACTCATTAAACTCACTAAACTCATTAAACTCATTAAACTCACTAAACCCATTAAACTCATTAACCCCATTAAACTCATTAAACCCATTAAACTCATTAAACCCATTAAACTCCCATATTATGGACTTTAAACAATTAGCGGAGCAATATAAAACAGAGTTGCTCGACAAAGTAATACCATTTTGGCTCAACCACTCACAAGACACAGCATACGGGGGCTACTTTACCTGCCTCGACCGCAAAGGCGAGGTGTACGACACCGACAAGTTTATCTGGCTGCAAGGCCGCGAAGTGTGGATGTTTGCCACTCTCTACAATAAAGTGGAGAAACGACAAGAATGGCTCGATTGCGCCATTCTAGGTGCTGAGTTCTTAAAGAAGTATGGCCACGACGGACAGTTGAACTGGTACTTCTCGCTCGACCGCGAAGGACACCCTTTGGTAGAGCCCTATAACATATTCTCCTACACCTTTGCCGTGATTGCCTTCGGACAATTGAGCATTGCCACAGGCAATAAGGAGTATGCCGACATCGCCAAACGCACCTTCGACGTCGTACTCTCTAAGGTAGATAATCCCAAAGGCAAGTGGAACAAGGCCGCTCCTGGAGCGCGCTCGCTCAAGAGTTTTGCCTTACCCATGATATTGTGTAACGTAGCGCTGGAGATTGAGCCTTTACTCGATGCCGACTTCATGCAGCGCACGATTGATACATGCATTCACGAAGTAATGGACGTATTCTATCGTCCTGAATTAGGACTCATTGTTGAAAATCTGAGTACGGACGGCGAACTCGTCGACTGCTTTGAAGGTCGTCAGCTCAACCCAGGTCACGCTATTGAAGCCATGTGGTTTATTATGGACTTAGGACAACGCTTAGGTCGTAAAGACTTAATAGAGAAAGCCGTTCAAATAGCTCTCAACGAGGCTGAATATGGTTGGGATAAAAAGTACGGTGGCATTTTCTACTTTATGGATCGCCTTGGACACCCCTGTCAACAATTGGAATGGGATCAAAAGCTCTGGTGGGTACATATTGAGACGCTTATTACTATGCTCAAAGGCTATAAACTCACGGGCAACAAGAAGTGCTTAGAATGGTTCGAACGTGTACACAACTACGTGTGGACACACTTTACCGACCCCGACTATCCCGAATGGTACGGCTACCTCAATCGCCAAGGTGAAGTCCTGCTCCCCCTAAAGGGCGGTAAGTGGAAAGGCTGCTTCCACGTACCCCGCGGCCTCTTCCAGTGCTGGCAAATGCTAAAGGATATGTAAGATAGATTTTTTGTTTTAAGGTTATGAGATTATCAACGTGATGTAACTTTATAATCTTATAACCTTAAAACGTAAAATTAGTTATTATTAGAAATAACCTAAACACTACTAAACAAAAATGATAAAAAAGAGCGTTTTCATCGCATTATTCAGCCTTTTTAATGTATTCATAGGCTGGGCACAAACGGCCCATTATAATGTAGTTCCACTACCTAAGAGCATTCAATATGCTAATGCGGGTGACTTTATCTTAAATAGTCAAACCACAATTGCCTATCCCAAAGGCAATAAAGCGTTGCATCAAAATGCTATACTCTTGGCACAATATATTCAGCAAAGCACGGGGCTGCAATTAAAAGTCGTTACGAAGGCTAATGACAATAGCATTACGCTGCGTCAAAATTTAACAAGTAACCATACAGAGGCTTATCAGCTAAAGGTAACGAAAATGGGCGTTTTCATCGACGGTGCCTCAGACGCTGGTTGCTTCTATGGCATACAAACGCTGCGCAAGGCATTGCCCGTGGGGAGGGTGCAACAAGTCAACCTGCCCAGCGTTGAGGTAGAAGACTACCCACGCTTCAGTTATCGTGGCGCTCACCTCGACGTAGCGCGCCACTTCACTACGGCCGACTCTATCTACCGCTTCATTGATATGTTGGCCCTTCACAATATCAACCGCTTTCATTGGCACTTGACCGACGATCAAGGTTGGCGCATCGAAATAAAGAAGTACCCCTTACTCACCAAAATCGGCAGTTGGCGCGAACAAACGACCATTGGTCACAATTCAGGCCGTTACGACGGCAAGCGCTATGGAGGTTATTATACACAACAACAGATTAAAGACATCATTAAGTACGCTGCTGATCGCTACATTACGATCATTCCCGAAATCGACATGCCCGGCCACATGCAAGCTGCCTTAGCTGCCTATCCCGAACTCGGCTGCACTGGCGGGCCTTACAAGGTGTGGCAAGAATGGGGCGTAACGGATAGCGTACTCTGTGCTGGAAATCCCAAAACTTACCAATTCATCGACGATGTACTCGATGAAGTGGTACGACTCTTCCCCTCTGAATACATTCACGTAGGGGGTGACGAATGCCCAAAGAAGGAGTGGAAACGCTGTGCCAAGTGTCAAGCGCTGATTGCAGCACAACACTTACAGGCTGACGGACGCCACACTGCCGAAGAGCGTCTGCAAAGCTACTTCATTAAGCATGCCGAGCAACATCTTAATCAATTAGGCCGTCAAATGATTGGTTGGGACGAGACGCTCGAAGGCGGATTGGCTCCTAACGCTACCGTCATGTCATGGCGAGGCGAAGGTGGAGGCATGGAGGCTGCACGCCAACATCACAAGGTGATTATGACGCCCAATACTTACCTTTACTTTGACTACTATCAGAGTGCCGACAAAGCGCACGAACCTGAAGCCATTGGTGGCTACCTGCCTTTGCAACACGTGTATAGCTACGAACCTATGCCGCGCCAACTCAAGGCCGATGAGCAGCCATATATTATAGGCGTGCAGGCCAACTTATGGACTGAATACATTCCGTCTTTTCGCCAAGTGGAATATATGGAATTGCCTCGTATGGCCGCATTGAGCGAAGTGCAATGGTGCAGTCCCGAACAAAAGGACTACAATGCTTTCATCAAGCGTTTGCAGCAATTAGTCAAAGTGTACGATGAAGTAGGCTATAATTACGCTCGCGTGGTGTACAACCCAACGCTAACGTTAGCCACAGACACCACAAGTCGCAGTATCGTAGCTACGCTCTCTACAATAGACAATGCCCCTATTCACTATACGCTTGACGGAACAGCGCCCACCCTTTCATCTCCCCTCTATAGCGAACCAATACAAATAAAGCAGCCCTGCACACTGCGAGCTGCTGCTTTTCGTTCGTGGGGCACAACGCCCGAGGTGAGCGAAACGTTCCACTTTAATAAGGCTACGGCCTGTCCCATTCGCCTCTTACAAAAGCCTCACCCACAACAGGTGTATGGAGGCCCGACCTTATTAGTTGACGGATTGACGGCTGGCGACACCAACTATGCCTCTGGCCGTTGGATTGGTTTCTGTGGCAACGACCTTGAGGCCGTCATCGACTTAGGAACTCCCCAAGAACTTCGTCAACTCTCGCTCAGCACGTGCGTAGAAAAAGGCTATTGGTTATTTGATGCACGCCAAATACTCGTTGAAGGGTCCGCCGACGGCATCCATTACACCACGCTCGGCCAACAAGCCTTTCCCGAAATGAAGGAGACGGATCCCAACCAAATCAATCGTCACACCGTCACGCTCACCACGACTTCTCCTATTCGTTACGTTAAGGTAATGGTGCTATCCGAACACCATATTCCCGCCTGGCACCCAGGCAAGGGCTACCCTGGTTTTGTATTCGTTGACGAATTAAACGTTGAATAGAACCTTTTATAAAGCTTTCAACTAACAGATAAGCTACAATTTGAAAGCTTAACATGAATATTAACGAAAAAAAATAATGAAATAATTAATGGATAATTGATGATAATTAATGTTCAAAACAAAGCGCGAAGCGCATAACATAAATAGTTAGCGTTAAAGTTTAGGCGCACTTCGCGCGTTGTTTTAAACATTAATTATCATCAATTATCCATTAATTATTTCATTAATTTTTTTTCGTTAATATTCATGTTAAGCTTCAAATTATTACTTCTCGTAAGCCTTAAGAATGTTCTCCGCCGTTTCCTTCATCGTTTCGGCAGAAAGTTGGAGTTTCGGTTTACGAAAATCCATGTCACCCTCGCTTTGCAACGGAATAAGGTGAATGTGAGCGTGGTTAACTTCCAATCCCAACACAGCCATACCAACCTTGCGACAAGGATTAGCCGTCTGAATGGCTAAAGCCACTTTCTTAGCAAAGACAATCATTTCGGCCAATTCGTCGTCAGAGAGGTCGAAAATATAGTCCACTTCATGCTTAGGCACAACTAAGGTGTGACCTTGAGCTACAGGGTTGATATCAAGGAATGCATAGAACTTATCGTTCTCAGCACACTTGTATGAGGGAATCTCACCCGCAATAATTTTACTAAAGATTGTCATGGTACCAATGTATTAATGTGTTAATATGCTCATGTACGCCTAAACATAACGCGCGCTTTCCAGCACGCGGTAACAAAATCATCGTTCGCGTACTGGAAAGCACGCGTTACGTAGGCGCACATTCGCACTTTTTTAAATCGAAATGTTTAAGATCTCAAGGTGAATTGTTCCTTGAGGAATCTTTACTTCTACTACATCGCCCACCTTCTTACCAAGTAAGCCTTGTGCAATAGGAGTCGTGCTTGAAATCTTTCCTTCACGCAAGTTAGCTTCACTTTCACTAACAATCGTGTATTTCATCACCATACCATTCTTCACGTTCTTCATCTCGACCGTGGTAAGAATTTGTACGGTGTCAGCCTTAATCTTTGATTTGTCAATGATTTTAGCCTCTGCAATAGCCTTCTTAAGAGCTGCGATGCGGCCTTCGAGCTTTGACTGATTCTCTTTCGCAGCATCGTATTCACTATTTTCAGAGAGGTCACCCTTGTCAGCAGCCTCAGCGATAGCAGCTGAAGCAGCAGGACGCTCAATTGATTCCATGTGACGGAGTTGGGCTACCATTTTGTCGTAGCCCTCTTGTGTCATGTAAGCCATAATAAAATTGCTTATAGTATTATTTTTGTTTATATTTTCAATGTTGAGGTTAGTTAAATTAAAGTCAAAAAAAAACCGAAAGAACTCCAGCACCATTTTTTGTGCGTCGGAATCCTTTCAACTTCACCTTAATAACTATTTCCAAGTGCAAAAGTAGTCCTTTATTTTGAATAGGCAAAATTAAACCCTTTATTTTGGCCTTTTTACCGAGAGGTGTCAAACGTACATTAACACAAAATCCACTTTTATTGTTAGCTTTTACGCTTTCACGAAAACTTAATGCCGAAAACTTTGCAAATCAATCTTTAATTCAATAACTTTGCTCTCAGAATAGAAAAACTCTATTCAATTAACCCAAAAACTTAAAAAACGCGTATGAAGAAGATTTTACTTTCATTATTCGCTTTGTTAGCAGTTACATTTAGTGCAAATGCTGAGACAAAAGAAGTTGTATTTGACTTTACAGCCAACCCTTGGAATCTTCCCTTAGGTTCGGGCAAAACCTCACCTTCTAAAGATGCTGGTGACATTTCTGCTCCTATCGTACAAGACGGTGTAACCATCTCTTTCACCAATTCTACTGATGAAAAAGCAACTCCTTCACGTATGTGGAACGTAGGCGGTAAAGGTCAATTGCGTGTTTACACAGGCAATTCTATCACCATCACTGCTCCTGAAGGTATGAAAGTTGGTATTGTTGAAATTACCAAAGGTTCTAAATATACCGTATTTACTCCCTCTGAAGGTGAATTTAGCACATTAGGTACTACTTGGACTGGTTTCACACAAGCCGTAACTTACACTGCTACAGCACAAGTTCAAATCAACAAACTTGTCGTAACACTTACCGACAAAGCACTTGACGCTCCTGACGAACCCAAAGCAACAGGTGATGGTACTTTAGCTAACCCTTACAATGCCATTGCTGCCCTAGAAATAGCTTCTAATCTTAAGTCAGGCGCTATGACAGAAAAGGACGTTTACGTTAAGGGCATCATCTCTACACTTGATGCGAAAAATGTATATGGCACACAATTTGGCAATGCAACCTTCTATATTTCAGAAGATGGTACTGCTAAAAACGAATTCTACGTATTCCGTGCCCTCTATCTTGGCAACGAGAAGTATGACGACGAGTCTAAGACCAACATCAAGTTGGGTGACGAAGTTATCATTTGTGGTAAGTTAATGAACTACAACGGTACTGCTGAGACTGCTGCTGGCAAGGCTTACCTCTACTCTCTCAATGGTATTACTACTGGCATTAACAATATCACTGTAGCTCCTACTGCTAAGCAGACTATCTACAGCATCGATGGCCGCAAACTCAACAAGTTGGTTAAGGGCATCAACATCGTTAATGGCAAAAAGGTGATTAAGTAATCATTTATTCCAAATTTCCATTATACAATTGTTTTTAGGCTTACACTTGGTAACTCTTGTGTAAGCCTTTTTTGTTGATAAATTGCAGTTTATCCTCCAAAGCTGCTTTTTGCTCTACACAACCCTATATGATAAATCGGGGGTCCCTAATTATTTTTAATGATTTAAAGCCATACAATTAGCCGCAGAACTCTAATTTTGTCATACAAAACTTGAATCCTAATAAAAAACTATATATCTTGCAAATTAAAGCATAAATTACGCAAATGTTTGTAAACTATAAAAACACGCTAAATATGAAAGTTAATAAGTTAATAGGTAAAGGAATGATCGCTTTAGCGGCATGCTTTATGGCTATGCCAGTACAGGCACAGCAAGATAAACGATTAAAGGATACTTACCCCTACGGCTTTCTGAGCGCAGCGGGTGGAGGATTGTGGACAATTGAGAATCCACTGCCTACAGGCCGCAACCGATTTATCCCATTAGGCCAGGTAGGCATCGGTGGCATGTTTTGCCCCTATGTAGGCCTTCGTGCTACATTCGACGTTGGTGCTGAGAAGTTGCTCGTTGATGGTGAGAAGACCAAGAAAACTTACTTATATACTAACATTGATGGTTTAATTGATATCACCAATTTCTTCTATGGCGCTCGTCCCCATTTGCTCCACCTTTATGGCATTGGCGGTGTAGGTCTTGGAACGTTGCCTACAGAGTCGCGAACGACAAGCTTCCCCTACAACGTGCGAGCAGGTGGCCAACTTGAAGCACGCATCAATCAGTCATGGGGCTTTTATGTCGAAGCCTTGGGTGTAAAACGTAACAATGTGCCACAAGCCACAAAGCAGTGGCAAGTGCAGACGATGATCGGTGTGAAGTATTGCTTCACAGGAAAGAATAATTACAAGGCTGACGCCAATAGTTCTTCGGTTATGCAGGACTATTACAATGCGCAAAACGCCTTGAATGCCAATGCTGCCGAAGCTGCTGCACGCGAGAAAGCACAACGCGAGGCTGCTGCCAAAGCCGCTGCCGAACGTGCTGCTGCAGAGCGCGCTGCTGCAGAGCGTGCAGCTGCCGAAAAACGCGCTGCTGAGAAGCAAGCCGTTTGTCAGCCCGTCAACATCTTCTTTGACTTGGGTAAGACCAATGCCAAGAATGTGGATAAGCGACTGAAGGGCATTGCCGACTACGTAAAGCAATATCCTAATACCAAAGTACACGTAACGGGGTATGCTGATGCTGGTACTGGCTCTCCAGAGATAAACCTTGCAGTGTCAAAGTCACGTGCCAACACGGTGGCTACTATCCTTAAGCAGGAATATGGCATTAAGGATCAAAACCTTGTAGTAGACTATAAGGGCGACACCGTTCAGCCTTTCGCTAATAATGATGACAACCGCGTAGTCGTTGTTGTAGCTCAATAATCCGTATCATAAAAGTTGAAGGTTATTGTCGAGGTCTCCCCTTAATATAGGTACTATGTTTCGACAATAACCTTCTTTATCCTCCACCAGTGTGAAGCATTTTCTACGAATTTTATTTCATCGTGATCACCTAATCATCTCGGTGCTGGCAGTGATGATTCTCAGCCTGTTCTATTTCGTCTCGATGAATATATCCTTCTTAAGTCCGGTGGCGCGCGCTATTAAGGACTTTTCGATGTCCGACCTTTATTATCATATCCTTTGGACAGGCGATGAACCTGAGAAGAGTGAGGTTATTACCCTTGTCGACATCACCGACCTCCACAAGCGTGGGCAGATAGCGCAGACCATCGAAGAGGTGAACAAGCAGCATCCCAAAGCCTTAGGACTTGACATTATATTCGAAGGACTAAAGGACGACTCTATAGGCAATGATAGTTTGGTCAATGCGCTCTCAGACTGCTCTTCCGAGACGGTTACAGCTTTTAAGCTTCTTGACTATAATGCGCCTTCCAAGACATTTACCTCTTCGCTCCACTCTTTCTTCATCAACGATGTACCTTTAATCGAAGGTTACACCAATGTGTTGAGCAATGGTACGAATGGCAGCGTGCGTCAGTTTAGCATATCGCGTCGCACGAAGGAGATGGAAGTCTATTCGTTGCCCGCCATGCTCTACATGTCAGCTATCAACGACACACTCCCCAGTAGCGTGAAAGAGCCAGAAGATCGTATGATAAATTACGTGCCAACGCGTTTTCCTGTGGTGCGCTATGACAGCATTGCTCAGAAGGCCGACCTCATACGTGACCACATCGTTCTCTTGGGTACCGTCAATGAGGAAGAAGACATGCACTATACTCCCTTGGGTAAGATGCCTGGCCTTGAGGTGCAAGCCTTCTCGCTGCAAACGCTGCTCTCACAACGCGACATTCATGTTGTGAGTGAAGTATGGCTCATAATATTAGCTTTCATCTTCTGCTATTTGACACAGTTTATACAATATGGAGCTGTTCGTTTAGTAGCACGCCGTACCGATACAGTGAGTATCTTCCTATCAGGTTCCTTCCTCTTCCTGCGTATTATCACCTTCTCTTGGTTGGGTCTTTTAGCTTGGTTGGGCTTTATCTTGTACGTAAAGTGCAACATCTATTTGGCCATGACCTGGATATTTGCACCGGTCGTTTTGGTAGCCGAGTCGCGTGGTCTTTATTCAGCCTTTGTTAAGACGCTCTGTCTCAAACACCACGACCGCTTCAAGTGGCTCAAAAGTTCCTTATATTATGTAGCTCCAGAGGCAAAGACCGCTTCTCATGATAATGAGGAATTGCGCGTTGATAGTGGTTCGACTGATGTAGCAGATGTCAATGTGACCGATAATGATGTGCTTACCCCATCGTCTAACAACTCATAAATAGAGCTATCATTCAGATAGGCCTAAAGGCAATACGCTCTATTCTATAACCCTATAGCATACAATATGAAACACGTCTTATCTATTTTATTTCTATCGCTTGCCTTTGCTCTCTCTGCACAGGCTCAAACTTATGCCGTATTCTCTGTGCGTGGTGATGTGCGCATGATGAATAATAAGAAGTCTATCCCTTTAAAGTTGCGTCAGGACATTCACGCTTCAGATAATGTAATCGTACCAGCTACGGGCAAACTCATTTTGCTCGATAAGGGCAATAGCAAACTCTTTACCATTAATAAGCCCTACAGTGGCACTGTGTCAAAACTCATAGCCGACAACACCCGTTGTTCTATGAAGAACCTCTCAAAGCAATATCTTCGCTATTTGATTGGACAAATGTCGGGCAAGGGCGTTATCGAAACGCGCACTTGCTATATGGACCGTACTGCCAGTGCTTATCGTGATGTTGAAATGGACTCTACAGTCACTGATTCTACTATAGTTGTAGAAGAAAATCGTTAAAAGTTAGCAATAGGGGGCAGTTTCGCCCCCTATTTTTTCTTCGTTTTATGTTTTAAGACTATAAGGTTACTGAAGTTTCGGATTTAGCAAGGGCGGGCTGAATCATCGTGCAAGGCGAATGCAATCAAGCTTGCTTGAATTGCTGAGCCGCAGCCGATGATGCGCCCTGAAAGGGCAACAGCACATAGCCCAGGGCAAGCGAAGCGACACCCTGGGTATCGCGTGTTGGAGCAGTCGCGCCCTGTAAGGGCAAAAGCTTTAAGACATGGCGCAAGTATTGAACAAAATATACATACGGCGTTCCACTTTAAAACTGCTAAATCAGCTATCAAGCAAGAATAACAATATAAAGGGTTAATGCTTTTGCCCTTTCAGGGCGCGTCAATATTATTTGTTGTGGGATCACCCAGGGTGTCGCTTCGCTTGCCCTGGGCTATGTGCTCCATTGGGCTTTCAGCCCGCCCTTGCTAAATCCGAAACTTCAGTAACCTTATAATCGTCTAACCTCTTGACCTCAAACTAACAACCTAAAATCATGCGACGATTGATCCTCCTATTATCCTTCGTCTTGTCATCATGCTCACTTCTATGGGCGCAAGAAGTAAAGCACGTCAACGACTATTACTTTGATGCTGAGAAGGCATTTAACAAACAGCGTTGGGCTGAGGCGGATAGCTTGGCCAACCTTTATTGCTTAGTGTGTGAACGCGAACTTACTGACAAAATTAAAAGCTATCCTTATACACGTATGTTAGACCTTCGTGCGCATTGTGCCGCACGGGCCTTAAATTACGATGCTGCCATTGCGTTAGAACAAAAGGCTGTTGACCTACGTCGACAAGCTACTGACTGTGAACTGCAACACATAGCCGTAGCCCTCAATGAACTTTCGCTCTTCTATTCTTATAAGGGCAATTATGATGAAGCCATTCGTAAGTCTGACGAGGCATTAAAGATATTGCGCGAGTCGTATGGTGAGAAGAATAAGTACTATGCCGTCTCATTGAGCAATATGGCCTCATTCCTTTCATCACGTGGTGACGAAGGAGACTTTCAACGAGCTGTAAAGTTGGGCGAAGAAGCAATCAAACATATACCCAAAGGGAGTGTCAATTATGCCAATGCCCTCAATTCGTTAGTCGTCTATTACGCACAGGTGGGTAGCTATATGAAATCAAATGAGTATGGCAAGAAAGCGGTCAACTTAGGCAAGAAGCGTTATGGTGAGCTATCGTTTGATAATGCAGCAATGCTCAGCAATCTGGCCGTGCGATTGGCTAATGTGCGCAATTACGAAAAGGCACTCGAATATGCTAATCTGGCGCGCTCTATCTATCAGCGCATGAATGCTACACGCCAGTTGGGATATACACGTTTGTTGGGCAATATGGCCTCGTTCAATGCCCAACTCGAGAAGAATGAAGAATGCCTTGCCTTGCTCAACGAAGAGTTACCCCTGCTGCGCGAGCTAGTAGGTGAGTCCCACCCCGACTATGTGCGGTGCCACAGTGAACTATCGTCAGCCTATAGTCGCATGGGTAATTATGAAAAAGCTGAAGAAGTTGGGCAGTTGGCGCAACAAATCACCGACTCTACTACCCTCTCTGACCCTCGTTATGCGCAAGCCATGAGCCGAGAAGCCAATACATTGGCAATGAATGGCAAATTTGAGCGAGCTGTTGAAATGGAAAATCGTGCCTTGCAAGTCTTTACCAATCGACGCGACACACTCATGATGGGCAATTCTATTACCCAATTAGCTTACTATACCACGAGTCTGAAGGACTATGCTACAGCCAAGAATTATGCTCTCTCGGCGGTTCGTATTCTTGAGTCTAAAGACATGAGTCATTACCGCGCACAAGCCTATAACGTATTGTCTATCGTCTACTATTACACCAACGACTACGACAGTGCTTACGTCTATGGAGCAAAGGCCATTGATTGTTACGTGGCATTAAACGATACTGCCACGTCGGTTTATGCCAAGACGTTGGGCAATTTAGCGCTTTATAGCTCTTTGCGCAACGATTACGATCAAGCGGTACGCCTTTCGCAAAAGTCGCTGCAAACGTTACAGGCGGCATTAGGAGAATCACACCCCGACAATGCTTCATTGTATTACAACTTAGCCAGCTTTTACAATTTAGAGGGCGGCCACTCTGCCGATGTGTGCGACAATTACAGTCGTGCGCTTGAACTTCAGACAGATGTGATACGTAAAAACTTCTCCCACCAAACAGCCGTTGAACGTGAGAAGTTCTGGAACACCAAGAGCTACCTCTATCGCGTTGCCCCAAGTTTTGCTTACACCAACGATCAAGAGCCGCGTTTGATAGCCGATGCTTACAACGCCAAATTGTTTACGACGGGACTATTGCTCAATTCTGAGGTGAACTTTCATAAACTGCTGGCGCAGGTGAAGGACTCTGTGATGCTCGAAAAGTACAATCGTCTCGACCTTTTGCGTAAGGAAATTGACGCCTGTTACCAGTTGCCCGTGGCAGAGCGTGCTGAACGAGTAAAGGCAGCAGAAGCTGAGGCCGAATCTTTGGAGAAACAACTCGTAAAGGGGTGTAAGGCTTATGGCGACTTTATGAGCAATTTGAAAGTGGACTATAAGACCGTGGCCAGCCAGTTGGGTGATAAAGATGTAGCCATTGAGTTTGTCAATTTCGAAATGGCTAACCGAGGCACTACTTATGTAGCCTTACTTCTGCGCAAGGGGTGGGACGTTCCACTTATGAAGATGCTCTTCAGTCAAAGCCAACTCGACACACTGAATTATACGCATGGTAACTTTACCTCTGTTATGCGTGCACAGCGCGACATTAACCAAGTGTATGCAGACAAGCGACTTACTAATCTCGTGTGGGCGCCTATTTTGAGGGCATGCCCAGACGTAAAGAATATTTATTTCTCACCTTGTGGACTGCTTTATCAATTGGCCATAGAGTATCTGCCACTTACCGACTCTTGCTGCGTGTCCGACCGTTACAATTGCTACCGTCTATCATCAACGGCTACGGCGGGCCTTACGCACGAAGCGCGACCTATCACCAAGGCTGCTATCTATGGCGGTATCAATTACGAAACCGACCTCACTACGCTGCAAACGCTTCACAACACACATGAGTGGCAGCAAGCAATGGACTATATCACCGACGTTGAGGACGTTGATTTGGCCCTCACCGACGAGGCTGACCAAATGCTTACGCGTGCGGGGTTCCACTATTTGCCAGGCACAAAGGTGGAGGCCGAAACGATAGGTGAGATACTTATGCAAAACAATGTGACCACGCTTATGCGTACAGATGACTATGCCACTGAAGAGTCCTTCAAAGCCCTCGGTGGACAAGACTTTTCGTTGCTCCACATTGCTACGCACGGCTTCTATTTTACGCCTGACGATATGAAACATTCGTCGACAGCACGTGCCATACTTCAAGAGTCGGGTGGAGAAGACCAAAGTATGAGTTACGCCGGTCTGCTGCTTGCGGGAGCTACGACAGCACTCAAAACGCCCAACTTCCCTCGCGAACTCGAAGATGGCATTCTTACCGCACGCGAAATCTCTTTGCTTGACTTCCGTCAGCTCGACCTCGTAGTGCTTTCAGCTTGTAAGACTGGTGTGGGTGAGGTAAAAGAAGATGGCGTATTCGGTCTGCAGCGTGCCTTTAAGAAGGCAGGGGCTAAAACCTTGGTGATGAGCCTTTGGAGTGTGAACGATGCCGCTACGGAACAGATGATGACTTCTTTCTACGCTCACCTCTCTGAAGGACTTCCCAAGCACGAGGCTTTCCGTCGTGCACAGAATGAGCTGCGTCAGCACCCTTCATTCAGCTCTCCCTCTTGTTGGGCTGCCTTCATCATGCTCGATAGTCAAGATTGATAGATTTTGATAAGTAGGTGTTAAAAATTAGTTGATATGAATTGGTGCAGTATTTCGTTCGCTTTCGCGCACCTTTTCTCGCCATGGCAAAATGAAAGCAAGCTTTCTTTTGCTCATCTGGCTTAACGAAAAGGTTCAGAAACATAGGTTGAAGAGGGAGCGTAGCGGGCTACGTGACCGATGAAACCTATGTTTCTGGGCGAAAGAATGCGCCAAGGCATATCGACTAATTCGAAACATGATTAATATAAACTAATTTTGAACACCTACTTAAACTGGGGCTTCTCCCCTACCCCCTCCCCAGCCGGGGAAAGGGTTAGCGGGAGAGGCTCCAGTTTATCAAAATTGCTATTGCTTTTGTTGTCATACGAAAAAATATCCTTACCTTTGCATTGTTCATTTTAGAACAAATTGTTTTCACAAGGCTCCGTAGCTTAGCTGAATAGAGCGTCAGATTCCGGTTCTGAAGGTCCAGGGTTTGAATCCCTGCGGAGTCACGAATAATTGAACATGAGAGGAGAATATTACGTCAGTAGTATTCTCCTCTTTCTTTATTACATAAGCAATCGCAATTTGCCACACTCACTAAAAAAAGAAGACTCACCACAAATTGATTTTGTGATGAGTCTTCTTTTTTATCAAACTTATTCAGTCACAGGGGCTGCAGGAGCAGTGGGATTACTCCCCTTCTTACCTCCACGGCGACGATGATGATTATTTTTGCGTTTCTTAGCAGCCTCGTTGGGACGAGACGCGTCTGTATTAGGAACAGCATCAGATGGCTTTTCGCTAACCGCTGATGACTGACCATTCTCACGAGGCTTCTTATTACCACCGTTGCCACGACGGCGACGATGATTGTTATTGCGCTTACGTGGAGCTGCGGTCTCTTCTAAAGGAGCCACTTCTTCATCGGCCATTACACCCAAGTTGTCATGTTCCGTACCAAACACAAGGGTATCGAACGTGATAGGACGCTCTGGAGTGACGTCCGTTTTTGAAGTAACTTCATCAGCTACTTTATGCACTGCTTCTGTTTCTGCTATACCAAGTGAGTGAAGGTCTGATGCAGCCTCTGTTTGTTCTGCCGTTTCTTCCTCCAAAGGCTTTAGATCCTCCTTGATAATAAAGTCAGTAGCGTCTTGAGCTGCAGCCTCTTCAGCTATCACGGTTAAAGTCTCATCGGCTAATTCGGCCTCTTCGTTGGCCTCAGCCACTATCTCGTCGGCTACTTCAGCCTTTAGCAAGTCTTCTTCTGCAGCAGTGAGCGTTTCAACGGGCAGTTCCTCTTCTGTCTTAGGAGCAGCGATTGCCCTTTCAGGGGTAGATGTTGTCTCCTCTGCTACCTGTTCTTCCGCCTTTGACTCTGGAGCAACCTCTTGGGCATGTACCGAAAGCGCTTGCATCAAAGTACTTATTTCAATGTTCGAGTTAACGTCAGGAGCGCCTGATGTATCCTCTGAAGCCGCAGGCAAGTCCAATTCTACCTTAAGGTTCGTTTCGCTCGCCTCCTCGTCAGCAAATACGGGCACAGCCGTCAACGTTTCGAGAGGTTCGTCGTCCGTGTCTTCTGTCGTTACCGCAGATTGGGTCGCGACTTCACTTGCAACCGATTGCTTTTGTTTCTCCACGGGTGAAACCTTTTCCGCCTCCTCAGGCTGAGCCTCGTCTACTGACTCAGTAGCCACAGGTTGCTCCAAGAGAGCTGCTTCAGCTTGCGCCAAGAGTTCTTCTTGCTCACGAGCCAACTGTTCAGCCTCCTGACGTGCCTTTTCGGCTTTGGCTTTACTTTCTGCCTTTTGACGAGCCTTACGTTCGGCTTCCGCCTTTGCTTCTTCTGCTTGCTTGCGCTGCAGTTCCGCTTCCGCCTTCGCTTTAGCCTTCTCAGCCTCTTGGCGTTTGCGTTCAGCCTTAGCGCGTTGGCGTTCCACCTCAGCTAAACGTTCGGCCTCACGCTTTTCAGCTTTTTCCTCAGCCGTAGTAGTTCCCTTATCAATTCCCTTTACGGCATCGCCTAAGGTCTTAGGACCACGGTTGCGTGTACGCTTCTTACGAAGTTTATCGTCAGCCTCTTTCAGTTCGTCCTCTTGTGGGGGAGCAGGAAGTCCCTTCTCTTCACAGAAAGCCTCCGTTACTACCTCTTCAGCGGGTGGCGTATCAATCACCTCATACGCAGCAGAAGCATCGTAGGCGGCATCATAAGCCTCGTCAGAAGCAGCCTTAGCGGCAGACTTTGCTCCATTGCTCTTGCGCTCTTCTAACACGGGAGCTGCAGCTTTGTCCTTCTTCTTGCCTTTCTTTGTCACCTTACCGTCTACCACCGTAAGCGACTCTTCTATCTCGTCTATCTTAGGCAGTGCAAAGGACTCTTCAGCCTCCATAGCTGTGCGCTTTTCCTTTGCGCGGAAGATGCTATCATACGTATTAGGTTCGTGGCGCATACGCGTAAGGGCCTCCTTCGAAGCCTCTTGTTGGCTTTCCTTCTTTGAGCGCCCTACCCCACGAGCAATGGTTAAGCCCTCGAGGGTGATAACCGTGCGAAATCCTTTCTCATCGCCCGCACAGCTATCCTTAAAGTTGATGTTAATGTGATTCTTTTGACTCCACTCTAAGAGTTTACTCTTAAAGTTCACCTCTTTTTGGGCCACTGTGTCGAGGTCGACGTACTGACCTACCACGCGATTGGTTATAAACCAATGACAATACTTAAATCCGCGATCAAGATAGATAGCGCCCATCAAGGCTTCAAACGCATTACCACCAATGTTGGTATGGCTCATACGTGTGCCCTCGGCAGCAAGTATGAGTTTTTCAAGTCCCATCTCACTGGCTAAGCGATTGAGTGCCTCACGTTGTACTATCTTCGAACGCGTTGAAGTAAGGAAGCCCTCTCGCTTGTTAGGATAGTGGCGGAATAAAATATCGCTGACCACCGTTTCAAGCACTGCGTCTCCTAAGTATTCTAAGCGTTCGTTATTGAGTGGCTTTTGCGTATTCTCGCTATGTGGCTTGCGGTCGCGACGGTCGCGACTTGCCCCTTTACGATCCTTACCTGCCGCACCAGCTTTTCCCCCCTTACTGTCTCTGGCCATTTGATAGGCCAACGACTTGTGAGAGAAGGCTATGCGGTAGATCTCGATATCATGAGGGTAGAAGCCTAATATATCGTATAGTGCCGAAAGAAACTCCTTATTCTTACGAAAAGGAAGCTTCATCCGATCAAATAAATTAAACATAAACTGAGTTAAATGTGCACTTTTGACAATATGCAAATGTGCAAATGTGTAATGTACGAATGGTCGCCCTTAGTTAATGTGCAAATATGCAAATGTGCAAATGGTCGCCCTTAGTTAATATGTAAATGTGCAAATGGTCGCCCTTGGTTAATGTGCAAATGTGTAAATGCCAAATGTGCAGATGCACAAATGCAAAGATATACATCATTTCATCTGCACATTTTTACATTTGCACATTTGCACATTGTTAAGCATTGTAAATGCCAAATGTGCAGATGCACAAATGCAAAGATATGCATCATTTCATCTGCACATTTTCACATTTGCACATTTGCACATTGTTAAGCATTTGCTCATTATACGGCATACACTTACGCCTCGTACTTCTTCAAGATGCAGCAAGCATTGTGGCCACCGAAGCCGAAAGTATTGCTGAGGGCAGCGCGTACGGTGCGCTTTTGTGCCTTATTGAAGGTGAAGTTGAGGTTGTAGTCGATATTCTCATCGCGATCGTCCTCTTCGTGGTTGATTGTAGGAGGTACGATGTCGTTCTGTACTGAGAGGCAGCAAATCAAAGCCTCAACAGCACCTGCAGCACCGAGCAAGTGACCTGTCATACTCTTCGTTGAAGAGATATTGAGTTTGAACGCATGGTCACCAAAGAGCTTCGTGATAGCCTTTACCTCTGAGATGTCGCCCACAGGGGTAGAAGTACCATGTACGTTGATGTAGTCAATGTCTTCAGGTTGCATTTCAGCGTCCTCAAGTGCAGCCTTCATTACGAGGTTAGCACCCAAGCCCTCGGGGTGAGAAGCAGTGATGTGGTGAGCATCGGCTGACATACCTACACCTGCTACTTCGCAGTAAATCTTAGCACCACGTGCCTTAGCATGTTCTAACTCTTCGAGTATCAGGATACCAGCACCTTCACCCATGATGAAACCATCACGACTGGCGCTGAATGGACGTGAAGCGTGTTCGGGGTCGTCGTTACGAGTTGAGAGGGCGTGCATAGCATTGAAGCCACCTACACCACAGGGCCAAATAGCAGCCTCAGCACCACCTGTTACCATAGCGTCGGCCTTACCCAAACGGATAAGGTTGAAGGCATCAGCCAAAGCGTTAGTAGATGAAGCACAAGCTGAAGTAGTCGTGTAGTTAGGGCCATGGAAGCCGTACTGAATAGAGATCTGACCTGAAGCAATGTCGGCGATCATCTTAGGGATAAAGAAGGGATTGAAGCGGGGGCCTGATTCTTTATTGAGGGCATAGTTACCTGCTTCTTCTTCGAAAGTGTGAATACCACCGATACCTACACCAAGCACTACGCCAATGCGATCTTTGTTAACTGTCTCAAGGTCCCAACCACAGTCTTTGATAGCCTCCATAGCTGCAACGAGTGCATACTGTTCATAGAGGTCCATCTTACGAGCGTCCTTACGATTGATAAAGTCGGTTACGTTGAAATTCTTTACCTCGCAAGCAAATTGTGTTTTAAACAGTGAAGCGTCGAAGTGAGTGATAGGTGCAGCACCGCTCACACCATTTTGAATGTTCTTCCAAGTTTCTTCTACGGTATTACCAACGGGGGTAAGGGCACCAAGGCCAGTAACTACTACTCTTTTGAGTTCCATTTTGATTTGTTTGGTTGTTAAATGCGCTGCTATTATCATGTGCCGCGCCTTTTGCTCTACGCATTGAGCAACGCTTGTACACGCTATCCAAACTTCTAAACGTTTAGTAGATTAGTACGCCTCAAATTCTAATCAATACTTACTAATCTACTAAATAACATCGTTTTGAGAAAGTTCGACTGCTGTGGTTAGCGACTCACGCGTACTGGCTAAAAGGGGCTTGTAGCGCAAGAAATGAATAAACTTTTTTTGTTTCAGAACAAGCGATATTTGTCACCTAATACCCTTATACGTAATTAACGTTTAACGCGCAGTATCTCTATGCCTCATCGCCTTGAGGCAATAAAGCAGACACTTAACGTTAAACGTTAATTACATAATGTGTAAGTATCGTCGTGTGACAAGTGCTAATTACTTGTTAACGTTCTCTTCGATGTAAGCGATAGCATCACCTACAGTAGAGATCTTCTCTGACTTATCCTCGGGGATAGTGATACCGAATTGCTTCTCAAACTCCATGATGAGTTCTACAGTGTCGAGAGAGTCAGCACCGAGATCGTTAGCGAAGCTTGCTTCATTCTTTACTTCAGATTCGTCAACGCTGAGCTTGTCAACGATGATAGCCTTTACTTTTGCTTCAATATCAGACATAGTTTCTTATATTTGTTATTAATGAAATATTTGCTATTGGTCTTAATTCCGCGTGCAAAAGTAATGCTTATTACGTAACCAAACAAACTTTTCGTACAAAAAGATGTGATTTTTTGCACGTTTTTCGTTTTTATGTGCTATTTTACATAAATATACTTATAAATCAAGGGGAAAGGGGGGGAAGGTAAGTTGCAATTTATCTGCCTAATTGGGGGGCGGGTCCTCACCTGGGGGCGACGCGTCCCCGCGTCGGCATTGCCAACTTGAGGCTCGATGCCCCAAGTTGGCAATACTTGAAGTATGGATATTCATGTATTTGCAAGTCAAGGCCTCGAACCTTGACTTACAAATGCCGACGCGGGGACGCGTCGCCCCCAGGTGAGGACGCGCCCCCCCAATTAGGGAGATAAAATACCGGTACAACAACTAAAAATCCTTACGTATTTTTACCACCGACGTTTTTTTGTTTCATGTTTCATTTTTTTCGTTTAACAAAGTGATAATCAATGATTTCAAGAGATGAAACATAAAGATTATATGTTTCACTTTTAGTTTCATAGTTTCACTTTTCCATTTTTATCGTTTTGCAAAGGAATTAGAGATTACAACTATGAAAAAGAACACAAAGAGAGCGATTTATCGCTCCCACAGTGTTCTTGAATCGCTCCCACAGTGTTTTCAAATCGCTCCCACAGTGTTTTTGAATCGCTCCCATTGTGTTTTTTAGAAGAATGAAACATGAAAGCAAAACTGAAACATGCACTATCTATGTTTCATCTCTCGAGTACATTGATTATCAACGCATTAAACTATAAAAATGAAACATGAAACATAAAATAGAAAGTAGATAAATGTAGTATAGTAGTAGTAACAAATCCCCTTCATAAGGCATTTGTAGAGCATTCTGTAGAGGAAATTGCAGAGATGCAAAATTTAACGTTCAGCGAAATATTAACAAGAACGTAAAAAATTAACCTTTATTTTTTTGTACTTTTGCAACGAAAATAAAATCATTGCAAGCCATCATTGTGTACTGACGCGAACAGGAATGATTAACGAAGAACGTCGCCTTATATATATAATAAGGAGTATAAGTACGTTTCTACCCTATCATTTCGACAAGCAATCACATCGTTGGCTTAACACATTTAATCCTTACTTACATGACAAAAGGTGTAAAACTTACGGCGGCAGCCTTGCTATTGACCACGGGAGCGTGGGCACAAGCACCCGCCGACACCCTGAGCATCGACAATTCGGACTTTACGTTTACCGAGTCGCAGCTCGACGAGGATAACGATGCGTCGCAAGCCGTATCGGCTATCATAGGGGCAAAGAGCGATCCTTACAACTCTGAAGTGGGCTATCTGTTCAGCCCGATGCGTTTCCGCGTACGCGGTTACGACAACATGTATAGCAACTACTACATGAATGGCCTTCAGCTCAACGACCTCGAAATGGGTCGCTTCGGCTATAGCATGGTGGGCGGTATGAACGACGCTACGCGCAACCAAGAAGGTGTTACTCCTTACGACTACAACACATTTGGCATTGCCGGTGTGGGCGGTGCTACCAGCGTCAACGCTCGCGCCAGCCAATTCGCTGCGGGCAACAAACTCACCCTTTCGGGTTGTAACCGCAACTACGTAGCACGCGGTATGTTCACTCATGCCACAGGTCTCTTACCCTCAGGCTGGGCTTTCGCTGGTTTGGTAGGCTATCGTTGGGCCAACGAGGGTGTGATTGAAGGCACGTTCTACAACTCACTCTCTTACTTCCTCTCTGCCGAAAAGCGTTTTGGCACGAAGCACGCTCTCTCGCTCGTCACCTTTGGTTCGCCCACAGAACGCGCCCAACAGGGTGCCAGCACCGAAGAGGCTTATTGGTTGGCCAACTCTCACTACTACAACCCTAACTGGGGTTACCAAAGCGGTGAGAAGCGTAACTCACGCGTTGTCAACGACTTTGAACCTACAGCTATCTTGACCTGGGACTGGAAAATGCGTGACAACATGAAGCTCACCACTGCCGCAGGTTTTAAGTACGCCATGTATAGTTCTACCGCCCTTGGGTGGAACGGCAATGCTTACGACCCTCGTCCTGATTATTACAAGAACTTGCCTTCATCTATCTTCAATGTGTACGATCCCGAACAGAATTGTTATGATTGGCTGCAAAAGAATCCTTGGGCTTTGGAAGGCTGGAACCAACTTTACAACTATTGGACAAGTTCTAAGGCCAACCGCCAAGTAAATTGGGACCGCATGTATGCGGTCAACCGCAGTGCTGCCGCCCAAGGCGACGAGACACTTTACTATCAAGAGCGTCGCCACAACGACCAAATGGTCGAAACGTTCAACACGCTCTTCAATCACGATATCAACACTCATCATCGTTATGCCCTCGGTTTCCAATACAACCGCACAAAGGGTATGCACTATAAGACCATGGCCGACCTCCTTGGTGGCACAAAGTACACCGACATTGACAAGTTCGCTGCCAACGAGTATGGTCGCAACAGTCAAGAAGCGCAGAACGACTTGAACAATCCCAACCGCCAGATTGGCGTTGACGATAAGTTCGGCTACAATTACAACATCTTCGTCGACAAGATGCGCGCCTACGGCCTTTACCAATACACAGAAGGCATGTGGCAGTACAACCTCCAAGCTTGGGGCGAAGGCACCTTGATGCAGCGCGAAGGTTTGATGCGCAATGGTCGTGCAGCAGACAATTCTTACGGCAAGAGTGGCAAGGCTAAGTTCCTCGGTGGTGGTGGCCGCTTTGGTCTGAACTTCCGTCCGAGCGGTAGTCATCTACTCTCGCTCAACTTTGGTGCTGAAAGCGATGCTCCGTTGGCTCGCAACTCATTCGTTGCTCCACGTATGCAAAACGACTTCGTTGACCACTTGCAGAATGAGAACATCTTCCACACCGACCTCTCTTACCTCTTCCGCTTTGGCAACTTGACAGGTAAGGTGAGCGGTTACTATAGCCACTTCAATGGTGGCGTAGAACAAACAGCCTTCTACAACGACGATGAGTCACGCTTCACTTACCTCACAATGAGTGGTGTTGAACGCGAGCACTATGGCGTAGAAGCTGCCTTCTCTTACCAACTCACGTCTAACTTCTCAGTCAACTTGATTGGTACGTATGGCGAGGCTAAGTACGTCAACAATCCCTTGGCTCAAGTAGCTTACGAGGGTTCGAACGCTACGACATTGAAGGATTTGAACACGTGGACAAACCCCAAGAATGGTAAGACCATGCCTATGCGCGTACTGGCAAAGGGCATGCGCGAGAGTGGTTCACCTCAGGCTGTTGTAAGCCTCGGCTTCGACTACAACGTGAATGGTTGGTTCTTCAGTGCTAACTTGAACTACTACGACCGCGTTTATATCGACTTCTCTGAATACCGTCGTTTGAGCAAGTTCGTTCCTACTTATAGCAGTACGGGCTTTGACGAAAACGGCAACCAACTTTTCGACGTGAAGAAGAGCGACCTTGACGACAAGGGCGGCATTCTTTACGACCAAAACGGCAATATCGTGGCTGCTTATGGTGCTAAGCAAGAGAAGGCTAAAGGTGGCTTTATGCTCGACGCCTCTATTGGTAAGTACATTCGCTTGAAGAAGGGACGCAGCATTAGCATCAACCTCTCTGTTCAGAACATTACCAACAATCGCAACCTCAAAACAGGTGGCTACGAACAAAACCGCTCTGATAACTATCAAAACGGTCAGAATCGTAACTATGCCTTCTCTAAGAACTCAAAATACTATTATGCCAATGCCATCAATGGCTTCTTAAACATTGGCTTTAAGTTCTAACATGAGTTTAATAAGTTTAGAGAGTTTAATTAGTTTAGTAAGTTTAGAGAGTTTAATTAGTTTAATAAGTTTAGTAAGTTTAATTAGTTTAGTCGATAGACTTCTTAGACACGCCGCGACTTATTAAACTGTCTCAACTCATTAAACTTATTAAACCTCCTCAACTCATTAAACTTATTAAACCTCCTCAACTCATTAAACTAATTAATCTCATAATTTATGAAATTAAAATTTTTATCCATCATAGCAGTTGCGGCGTTGGGATTATTCACCACCTCGTGTATGGACGACCATGACGAGCCCAACACTGATGACTTTGTAGTGACTAGCCCCACCGACATTGGTGAAGTGAACGCTACTATCCTCAGCGTAAAGGAGCAATTCTGCGTTGATGCCACAAAGGCTGACTACTCACGCAACGCGTCTAACTTCTACACCAAGGTGAACGACGACATTATTATCGAAGGTGTAGTTTGTGCCAACGATATCAGTGGCAACCTTTATCAGACTTTGCTCGTTCGTAACATCGATGACCCCACGAAGGCGGGCGACCCCGCTCACGACCAAAGCATCATTCTTTCGATTCGTAGTACAGCGCTCTATCCTTACTTCGCACTCGGTCAGCGCATCAAGATCAACCTCAAGGGACTCTATGCCGGCATCTATAGCAAGACACCACGCATTGGTATGCCTTATAAGACCTCAAGCGGCAACATCAACCTCGGTCCTGCCCCCTTCGAGTCACTGAAGACGAACGTACAATTAATCGGTAAGCCTAATGCTGACGCTCCCGAATTGATTCCATTGGATAAGACAGGACAGACGGGCGACGCTTGGTTGCGCGCTTCGGCTAACAAGACTTACGAGAATACGCCTATCTTGGCCACCGTTCGCGGTATGATTAAAGAGGCTTTGCCCGAAAATCGTAACACACTCGATAAGGGTACTACCTCTGACGTGCTCAACAAAGAAGAGAGTCTTTCAGCCAATGGCAAGAAGATATTTGGTCCCTACGAGTTACACGACGACGGCTATGGTGTTGACCGCACACTCAACCTCATCAGCAACAACTCAACGGTTGCTATTCGTACTTCAACGAAGAACCGCGTTTCATTCATCGAACTGCCCGAAGACGCACGTTCATACACGGGTGTGCTAAGCTACTACAGCACTTGGCAGTTGCAGTTGCGCGACACCAACGACGTTTCTGAAAACTAATTTTTTAGCTTGACAAGTTAACAAGTTGACGAGAAAGTTACCATAGTATCAAAGTCAAACTTGCTCGTTAACTCGTTAACCTGTCAACCCAAACATTGTTTCCCTGATAATATCATAATAAAATGAATAAATATATTTTCTGCCTTGCAGCTGCAGCCCTTTCATTGGGCTTCACCGCTTGCGAAGACGTGCCTGCTCCTTATGGCATTAACGACAACAAGCCCGATACTCCTGACACTCCTTCTGAAGGGGGTGTAATCATCGACGCTCCCCTTTCAAGCAACTTGACTTCAAACGTAGGTGAGTTCACCGCTCCCACTACTGTAGGCAACTATCCCTTTGCCATTGACGGTAGCTATGGCTACGTTAAAGTGACCTCTTACGACAGCGAGAGCAAAGTAAACAACGCTGCTGAGAGCTACTTGATAGCTCCTACCGTTTCACTCAAAGACGTAGAAAAGGCACACGTCACTTTCGACTACATCTTGCGCTATGCCAATTCAAACGAATTAAAGACCAACTACCTCGTTCGCTTCAGCACCAACTATGCTGGCGACCCCGCTACTGCAACTTGGACTGACGTTACATTCAACCCCATTCAGGTGGCTGATTGGAACACTTGGACAACGGCTGATGTCAATGTTCCTGCTGCCTTCATAGGTCAAGAGAACGTTACAGTAGCTCTCTATTACAAGACCAACGCTAAGGCTGCTACTTGGGAACTCAAGAACTTTAAGCTAAGCAAAGGCGAAGCTGCTGGCAACGAAGTTGACCAAAGCACACGCACACTGCCTTATAGTGAGAGCTTTGCCACTTCATTTGGTGGATTTAAGAACTACACCACAAGCGGTGCTGGCGAGTGGACAATCGACTATAGCACTGCAAAGGCTACAGGTTGGAACGGTACGACTCAGGTGACCACTGCTGGTACTTACTACTTGGTAAGTCCTGAGATTTCACTCGAAGGCCAAACAGCTGCTCACGTTTCTTACGAATACATCTTGCGCTACAACAAGGGTGACGAAAATCAGCAAGTATTCATTACTGACAACTTCAACGAAGCTACTCCCACTGAAGGCTGGACTCCGCTCGTTGCTTCTCACAAGGAAGGCGTTGATTGGGCCACCTTTGAGAAGGAAGACGTTGCTATCCCTGCTGAGTATATGGGCAAGAAGATTCGCCTTGCCTTCCGTTACAATACCAATGCTGAAAGCGGTTCTACTTGGGAAGTGAAGAACTTCGCCATTGCTGCTGGCGCTCCGGGTTCTTCTGAGCCCAGCACTCCCGATACACCTGCTGACGGCAATAGCATCACAGTGAAGGCTTCTGACTTCGGTGTAGAAAACAATGCTGAAGTGTCTACTATCACGCTGACTAATGGTACTACGCTTACATTTAACGCAGGTGGCGGCTCTAACGCACCAAAGTATTACACAAATGGTGCAAACGTGCGTATGTATCCTAAGAATACGGTCACTGTTACCAGCACTAACAAGAAAATTGTAAAGGTCGTACTCAACTGCGATACTTACAACGGCACTATCTGCAATGCCAGCGGTGACGTCGCAGCTACTCCGGGTAGCGTAAACGTAGCAGACGCTGTGATTACAATTACAGGCATTGACAACTTGAGTACACTCATCACCAATACTTCTACGATTACGGGAGCTGCAAGCCAAATCCGCTTCAAGTCTATCACGATTACATACGCTGATTAATACACATCTCGTACGTAGTAAATTATAACATTTGTCTGACCGTTGTTGCCTAAAACATCAAGCTTTCAGCAACAACGGTCAGACTTTTTCACGATTAAAGGAAACGAATGAAACTTCTTAAATACTTGTGCATTGCCTGCTGCGCCTTGACATTGGCTGCCTGTGGCGATGATGACCCTACTTGGGTGCCAGACAATGGCAACAACAATAACGGTGGCAATAGTGCTAACACTTCTATTACCAACCGTATGGAGACGCCCCGCGTACTGAACGACGGTTCTACCCTACTCATCGATCATACAACGACCACCAATGGCAAAAAGATTGTGACCTATGAGTTAGAATACGATAAGAACAAACTGCACTCACGCTGGGTAGCCTTTCGCTTTGACGGCAACACACGCAGCAAAACAACAGGCCGTTCGGACGAACCCTTTGCTGACGACCCAAGTATTGACGCCAACTATCGTATTGGTAGGAACGGCTTTGGCTGGGACTACAACCGTGGCCACCTCTGCGCCTCTGCCGACCGCCTTTACAACGTAGAGGCCAACGTGCAAACGTTCTATATGACCAATATGTCGCCCCAATTGGCTTCGTTCAACCAAGCCTACTGGGTTACGCTTGAAGGCTTGGTACAAACGTTGGGCCGCGATAAGACCTTCTCTGATACGCTTTACGTGGTGAAGGGAGGTACGATTAAGGACAACCAGATAATCGACTACGTAACACGCTCAAATGGCAAACGTGTGGCCATTCCTAAGTATTACTACATGGCATTGCTGAAAGTAAAAAATGGCGTTTACTCTTCCATTGCCTTCTGGATGGAACACAAAGAATATGGCTATGATTATAAACACAAGGCTCCGCTGAGCGAAATTGCCAAAAATGCCATTTCGGTTAACAAGTTAGAAGAGCTGACAGGCATCAACTTCTTCCCCAACCTACCCGACACAAACGAAGAGTTAGTTGAAAGCACCTGCGACAAGAGTGCTTGGGGCATGTAGCCACACACTATTGAAGTTCGTTTACGAATGATTACTCTTGTAGTTCTGTAATGAATTGCAGTTTATAAAGCCTCTCCCCCTAACCACTCCCAACTGGGAAGTGGGTTAGGGGGAGAGGCTTTCATTTTTTTTTGGGGGGGAGAGAGGTATCTCACAACCCTGTCAAATACTTATATAGCTCACGAGAGTCGGTTAGGCCTAACTTGCGAGCCATGCGCTGGCGCTTCTTCTTGCAATATTCGGGGGTAATATTGAGTAAAAGGGCGATTTCTTTTGACGATAGGTTGATATAGAGGAGCGAGAGAAAACGTATATCGCTGGGCGAGAGGTCGGGGTGACGCGCCTTTAAGGTTTCGATGAACTGGGCATTTGACTGCTCAAAGTAAGTGGTAAAGTCCTTCCACTCTACTGAGGCATCTAACTGGTGGCGCAAGGCACTGAGCGTGCGCTTGAGGGCGGCATCATTCGTCTTGCTAAACACATCATTCGCTTCAAGCGCATGAATGAGATCTCGCAGGGCATCGGTGCGGTTAGCCGCTTGCAGAGCCTTCGACATGAGTTCACGACTGCGCTGCTCAATAGTGCGCTGGCTGGCTTGTTGCTCAGCCTGCTCGTCAGCTAAGCGATGTTGCAAAAGTTCACGACGCTCCTGCTCGCGTTCCAATTCAAGTGCCGCCAAACGACGTTGCTGCCGACTATTACGCTTCTGCACCCACAAGGCCCACACCAAAATGGCACATGCCACTACAGCTACCAACATCAAGGCCAACTCCAAGCGGTGCTGACTACGATAAGAGTCGATTTCTTGCTGCTTCTGCCAGATGTCGAACTGAATCTGTCGCGCTTCGAAGAGTTTCTGCCCCGTGACGTTGGAGAGTTTGTCGGCAGTACTCACCACGGAGTCTTTACAAGCCAAAGCCTGCGGGAAGTCATTCAATAGCGTATAAGCCGAGGCTAAAAGTTCAAAAACCGACCTTTTCATCGACAAATCCACCCCACCCTTGGTCAGCAAGATACGCTGCGCTGCTGCCACGGCCTCATCAGCGCGTCCCGTAGCTTGCGCCGTACGCGCTTGGCAGAGCAAGAGATCGGGCTGAACGGATAAATCGGGATATTTCTGCTGTACCCCTTTTACCAAATCATAAGCGACTTCCGCACGCCCCATCTGTAACAGGTAGTCCATGCGGAGGGCTACTAATGAGGGTTTATTCTCCACATCGCGCCCTAATAAGCGTTCGGCCTCTTCGATGAAGGGGAGCGCCTTCTCACATTGTCGGTCGTCTATCAACAAAGTGGCAATATTAAGGGCACAACCTCCGATGAAAACGTTATCTTTTCCGCGTTTGAGGTCGTGATAGATGTGTTGGTATTCAGAGAGAGCCTTGGCTTTTTCGCCATTCATCATGTAAAGGCCCGCTATATTATTGCGAATGCTCAGCACCTTGCGCTTATCGAGGTGTTGCGTAGCAATCTGATAGGCTTGCGTAAAGTTCTGCAACGCATCAGCATAATTGAGCAACTCTGCTTGGTTGATGCCTAAGTTGGTATATACCCAAAAGAGCTGCTCGTAGTCAGTAACGCGCTCTGCCTCGGTGCGAGCACGGAGCAGAAGGTCGGACGAACGGCGGTAGTCTTTCTTCACCGCTGCATCGGCGGCTTGCCGCACCAACGAGCGTGCCGTGTCGCTGCTCTCACCCCACGTTGTGAGGGGGAAAAGCACCAACCAACTGCTAAACATTACGAAACGGAATAGCTGCTGTATGTTGAACCTTAAATAGTGATACATTAGGGGAAGATTTTGCGATGAATTGGGGGATATTTACGCTTTCTTAGACTTTAATCAGTCATTTACGGACAAATGTAGGCATTATTTGCGAGATGAAAAGAAAAGTTGCATAATATTTACACTTTGGCGCAATAGGCTTACAGAAATTGCAAAATGATATTTCATAATAAAACGATCTACATTTGATGCTTTTTATAGCATTATCCCCTCCTATTTCACTACACGTCTTTTATTATTCATTGATTATCAGTGCAATACAGCAAACACTGCATATAAATACAAAAATAAGATATCCCCTTTATATCCCCCTTATAATTTGTAAAAACGTACAAAAGCGTGGTATATTTGCGGTGTCAATTTGTTAGATATAATAGTTGACGAGTTGACAAGTTAACTAAGAAAACAGAAGAACGAACACAAAATCATATATGCTTATGAAAAGACCATTACTCTTTGGCGCTATGGGGCTTGCTGCTCTTTGCGCAAACGCACAGACTACGGTTGAAACCGCACAAGAGGTAACAGAAGGCAACAACAGCTACGTACAAGCTGAAGCCAGCTACGCTACCCTTTACTTTAAGTACACTGCCGATGCTGACCAGTTACTTTACATCAACAAGGACTTTAACGGTAGCTTCTTGCCCACTACTGACGGCACATCAAGCAATGTCATCTCTTGTGTCAACGAGAATAATGGCAATACCATAATTGTGCCCGTTAAGGCTGGCCAAACCATCTATCTCATTGCCATGACAAGCGACCAGAACGTTAGTTTCAGCGCTACCTCAAAGGCTGCTAATATTGATGGTTCAACGATTGCTACGGCCATTGAAGGTGGCAAAGACCGTTTCTTTGTACCTCAAAACCGCGAAGCAAATAGCTCTGGTGGCTACGACAACAAGCCTACCTACATTAAATATACTGCTACGAGCAACGACGTACTGCAGATGACTTTCGAAGGCTACGTAATGAACGCCACCATTCAAGAAGGCGAAGACGGCACACCTACTTCATTCAATATCAACAGCCAATACGTAAATGGCGTAAGCACTTACGTAGGCAAGGTAAACGTTGAAGCAGGCAAGACTTACTACATTCGCGTAACCAACTATAGTCCATTGTTTGCTACCTTCGATGAGGTAGTTGTAAAACAAGGCTCAAGCTACGACGTAGCTATTAAGGCTGAAGAAGGCGATGCAAACGTTCTCTCTAAAGAGGTAGGCAAGACTTGGTACACCTTCACTCCGTCACAAGCAGGCTTCGTCAGCCTCACGTCTGATGCTGACTTGGCAGGCGGTACGATTAAGGTTTACAACCAAGCATACCAAATCACCTACGATCAGCCTATCACCAGCGTAACAGGTAAGTTCGATCTTCGCTTTGAAGCTACTGCAGGCACTACCTATTATATATGTATCGAACGTGCCAACGCTGCTGACGCTGATAACAAGTTCTCTTTAACGCTCGAAGCTGCTAAGGCTGGCGATACGTTCAACAATCCTATCGCACTGAATGCTAACGGTGGTACCGAGACCGTACCCGAAAGCAATGGTACTTATTATTATAGTATCACCGTTCCTAAAGGACAGCACTTCATCACGGTTAATGCGCCCAGCGGCATTTCGACGAACGAGAGTGCTACCCAAACGGCCGTCTACCTTTACACAAAGGACTCTCAAGGCAACTACTCTGTAACGAGCGGCCGCAATGGTTTCCGTCAAATGGTTGAGACTTACGCTGAAGAGACTACCTATATCATTGCATGGAAGTGTGACGAAGGTAAGAATGCCTTTAGCTTCAACTATGGCATATCTGAGGTTAAAGACGGTGACATCGCTTCAAAGCCACTTACGGCCAATGAGGGCGACAACACCATTGAAAATACTTCCGACACCTACTTCACCTACACTCCTACTAAAGCTGGTTGGTTGACCATCGACACCGAACCTACGATTAACGTCGAGTTTTGGAAAGACACTTATGGGCAGAGCAAGTACGATGCCGTAAATTCGGGCTTTATTACCAAAGCTAAAGTGGAAGCAGGTCAACCCGTAATTATCAAGATTAGCGGTATGACCGAAGAAGGTTTCACCTTCATCCTCTCTATGGAAGATTTTACAAAAGGAGAATCAATTGACAATCCTATCGAAGTAGTGAGCGAAGGTGATGCCACAACTATAGCTCTCCCCACCAAGGCCATTGACGATTGGTACGTTTACACTGCTCCGAAGAGCGGCAAGTTGACCATTTCGTCAAACATGTCTGCTGGTTTGGGTCAGAACGCGCTTTACGTTCAAGTAGGCAAGAACGGTCAAAAGCAAAACTTCGTGAGCTCTAAGTCGATGGGTTCTGCATCGATTAACGTATTCGAAGGCTCTATCTTTGTCAACGAAGGCGATCAAGTGTACGTAAACGTTGTACTGAAAGACGCTCAAAAGAACATAGACTTGAACTTTAAGATGGCCGACCCACAAGCGGGCGAAACGGCTGCCACTGCTATCGATCTCACCGAACTCGACTCTTACACTTTACCTTCTGACGTTTCACGCACCGCTCCCATTTGGCTCAGCATTGATGCCAAGCAGACGGGGGTTTATATCATCGAGACACCGACTTACGATCCTAACGACGGACAAGTTCACAACACCTATATTGGTGCCGATGCTTATGCTACCGATGCCCAGGGCAACCAAACGGGTTCGACTATTGCCAGTGCTTCGACTAACTACGATTACACGACCAACATTAGCCAAGCCGTACTCAAACTCGTAGTAAATGGCAAAGACAACCCAACGGGCCGTTACCTCATTCAGGTATATGCCACCAATGGCGAAACGCCCATCAACATCATCAAGCGCGACATCGAACGTGGCGAAGATGCTTCTATGCCTATCGAGCTCCAAGCTGGCGATTTCGAAATGAAGACTGCCAGCTACAGCGACCCCATTTGGTATAGCGTAAACGCTGGCGTAGGCGACTTGATCATCTCATCGTCTAACTACTGGCAGGGCGAGCTCTATGCTACTGACGGCGACGGCATGCCTACTGGTAGCTATCTCACTTCTTCTCAATATCAATACGACGGTTCTGGCTACAAGTTGACTTACACCGTCGACGGTGAACAAGCCAAAGCAGGCGTTTACTTGATTAAGGTAACACAAGCCAGCAGTGGCTACACGGCTACGGCAGCGTTTAAGACCGACGTTACGGGCATTGACCAAGTAGCTAAAGACACTTGTCTTGTCAACACGGCTAATGGCCAGATTGAAGGCGTTAACGGCGAAGGCATCGAAGTGTTCGACATCACCGGACGCGTAGTAGCTAAGGGCAAGGGCAACGTCAACGTGCCTAAGGGCGTTTACGTAGTTCGCACCAATAGCGGCAAGACGGTGAAAGTAACTGTAAAGTAAGTTTAATGAGTTTAATAAGTTTATGAGTTTAATAAGTTTATGAGTTACCCCTACGTAACGCGTGCTTTCTATCACGCGACCAATTAAACTCATTAAACTCCATAAACTCATTAAACTTAAAACTCAGAACATCAATCCAACCTATGAAACACATTGGGGGCAAGGCAAATTTACGTTTGCTTTACCCCCTATGTGAGTTTTAGTTGAAAGTCAACCAAAATATATAACAAATTCATTTTTTATGAACAAACACCTCACTCGGTATCTGCTTGCAGCTGGACTGTTGGTAGCTTCATCGGGTACGGCATGGGCCATTAAGGCAAGTCCGAAGCCCATCACCGTAAAGCAACCCGACGGAACGACCTTGGTCATCCGCGTGCATGGTGATGAGAACTTTCACTACATCACCACCA
Organism: uncultured Prevotella sp.; assembly: GCA_900540885.1. GTDB lineage: Bacteria > Bacteroidota > Bacteroidia > Bacteroidales > Bacteroidaceae > Alloprevotella. The sequence goes on along the minus strand of UQHJ01000003.1, from coordinate 11,419 downwards.
CCGACGGTTTCCTTATTCAGCGCGACAAGGACGGATACTTCAAGTATGTGCAGACCGATGCCTCACAAGGCACGCGCAAACTGACAGCTCGTCGCGCACTGAATGCTGATAAGCGTTCGGCTGCCGACAACCAGTTTCTCAGCACCTTGCGCCCCATTCGCAAAGAGGCGGACGCGGAATGGCTCAAATCATTGCGCGGCAACGTGCAACCCATGACCGTCGGCCAAACGCTTCCCGCCAGCGTGCGAAGCCGCAAAGTCGATGCCCAAACGGGCGAAGCCAAAGAGAGTGAATACCTCGTTGTGTTGGTAAAGTATGCCGACGGCGAGTTCCACTTCGCTGATAGCGACTTCGACGCTTGGCTCAACGAAAAGGGCTATAGCAAGAATGGCGGCACAGGTTCGGTCAAAGACTACTATCGTGACAACTCTATGGGACAGTTCGTGCCCAACTTCACTGTAGTAGGGCCTTACACGCTCGACCACGAACGCACCTACTACGCTGCCGACCTCGGTGGCACGGGTAACGACGTCAACCCGCAAGCCCTCGTCATTGAGGCTGCACAGAAGGCCAAAGCCGACCACCCTGAGATAGACTTCTCTAAGTTCGACAACGACGGCGATGGCTATATGGACAACATCAACGTCGTAATCGGTGGCTACAGTCAAGCCTCATCAGGCGATGACAAAGATATGTGGCCTCACTCTTACCGCCTCAAGACAAGCGACGAAGACCTTTCGATAGAGATCGACGGCATTCGTGTCAACAACTACTCTGTATCGGCCGAGTTGGTAGGCGCTTCTGGCATCAACATGGACGGTATCGGTACGTTTACCCACGAGTTTGGCCATATCTTAGGTCTGAAAGATATGTACGACACCGACGACTACGATGGCGGTATCGGTATCGACCCAGGAGCTTACAGCCTCTATGCCTCAGGTAGCTACAACAACAATAGCCGCACCCCAGCAGCCCTCATGACCTTTGAACGCTTGCAAATGGGCTGGCTCAAGAAGGAGGACCTTCACCAACTCAGCCAAGCTGAAGACGTTACGCTTCCTATCATGACCAACAACACGGCTGCTTACGTTGACGCACGCCCTGGACTCAGCGACGATGAGGGCTACGAATGGTACGTGTTCGAAAATCGTCAAAAGACGGGTTGGGATAGCTACATTCCTTATCACGGCCTCTTAATCTACCACTTAGACTATACCAAGAGTATGGTGAACAAATATTGGAGTGTGAACGGGCCTAACAACAATGCGCGCCACCGCTGTATGTACATCGTACCGGCCGACGGCATTGACGACACCAACACGCGTAAGGGCGACACCTATCCTGGCACTTCGGGCGTAACCTCTTTCACTGACTATTACAACTGGTTGGGCGACAAGGTACGCACCCCGATTACCAACATTCGCGAAGAGAACGGTCTCGTCTTCTTCCAAGTGAAGGGCGGCGCTACGGAGCAATCAAGCATCGAAACGCAACCCGTAGGTTACGCTGACATTGCTTCTACCACCATTACCGTAAAGGCAAAGGTAGGTAAGGCTACACAAGACATCAAAGAGATGGGGTTCTGCTGGAGCGACGCTACCGAAGAACCTACCCTCGACCCTTCTGATAGCGAACACAAGGCAGTAGCTACGACCAACACGGCTGAGCTGACAATTGACAACTTGGAACCCGCTACGCTCTACTACGTGCGTGCTTACATGACCTTGGCCGACGGTACCACCGTCTATGGCGCTGCCCTACCGGTTAAGACTGAACACACACCGTTGCAAGCTCCGCTCTCGCTCACGTTCAACGATACCGACGTTGACGGCGACTTGAGTTATTGGCGCATTGTCGACCAAAACAACGATGCCAACACGTGGAACTATGACGCGAGCACACAGGGTATGGTTTATACGGGCGACTACTGGAACAATGGTAACGATTGGCTTATCTCTGAGAAGTTGCACGTGCCCGAACGCGGTGGCCTTTACATCTTGCGCGGTGTAATGGACCCCTCATACGTTGAAAAGCTCGACGTGTACGTTTCTACTCGTTCACGCGAGGTGAGCGACTTCCACTTGGTAAAGCAATTCTCATTGGCCGACCAATTTGGTGCCATGGCCGTCGACGAGGTTGACCTCAGCGACTTTGCTGGCAAGGACGTTTACGTGGCCTTGGTTTGCACCTCTGAACGTATGCAGAGTTCTCTCTGGCTATGGGGTATTATGATGACACAACGCTTGGAGCAACCCGTCATTACCACCTTCGGCCGTCAAGGCGATGCCTTACACGCAGAATGGAATGAAGTAAAGAATGCTTCTACTTACTTCCTTGAGTTCTATAAGGAAACAGACAAGAAGAACGTTACGGCTAAATTCTTGCCCGAAAGCGACGTGACCGACGCTGTAGGTGAGGTTTCACTCGGCACAGGTACGATGTACTTCACGGGTAGCGGAACGGTTCAAACCATTGATTACCCCGACGGCATTACCAACATTCAGTACGTACTGAAGTCGGGCGGCCCGCGCGGCACTTCTACCTTTGGCGTAGAAGGTTCTAACGACAATGGCCAGACGTGGACGCGCATTGGTGAGTTGCAACGCATCAATAGTGTTGATGCCGACGGTACTGCTGTCAACCTCAGTACTTACATGAAGGGCAAGACCTACAAACGCTTGCGCATGGTCTGCGACTTTGGAGGCCGCTTGGTCAACATCACCAACTTTAGTCTGACCTACAACGATGGTGTTGTGCTCGACACGTTGGCAATGGGTGCTGCTGGCAACAATGGCCGCGACACGCAAGTCACTATCAACGAGACGACTCCAGGAGAGTTCAACACAGGTCGTTACCGCTTCATCGTCACCGCAGGCGATGGTATGCTCTACTACGAATCTTCTGTCCCCGCCATTTACGACGCAGAAGCTACGGGCATTACCGACGTGACCACCAACGGTGAGGCCTCACTCGTTCCCGTTCGTGCACTCTGCAAAGAAGGCATTGTTACGTTAGCTGGCTTAACTCCCAACAAGGCTGTTACGCTTTATGCTACCGACGGCCGTGAGTTGCTCCGCTTCGTTCCTACCGCAACCCATGCAGCCGTTAAGTTGAACGGCTACGAAGGAGTGGTGATTGTTAAACAATAAAGTTCTTGGGTTGACGAGTTGACGAGTTAACAAGTTGACGAGTTAACGAGTTGACGAGTTAACAGGTAAGTTTCCTTATATAATAAAGACAAACTTACCCGTCAACTTGTTTACTCGTTAACCTCTGTCAACAAAAAAAACAAACTTACCCGTCAACTTGTTTACTCGTTAACTTGTCAACCCAAAAACAACCAATATAAAAGAAAAGAATGAAACAACTTCTATTCAGCATACTCGCCCTGTTGGCCACTCCCGTGTTGGCACAGCAGGTGGGCAAGGTGAAGCCTCAACAGCCCACTGCCCCCCCATCGGCACAAAAGTATGCGATAACAGCTACAGCTAATGCTGCGAAAGCGCAGGCACTCGACAAGGTAGTGCCCCAACTTTCGAGCATTAACAATAAGGCGGTCACGCTGCGCTGGAATAGTCCTGAAGCCACTGACGGTATATTCGAGGACTTTGAAGGCCATAGCGACTTTGTCATCAACTCGCCAGGTACGACGGGTTGGACTTACATCGACGCCGATAATGCCAAAACGTACACGTGGACGGCGGCCTCTTTCCCCAATCAGGGACAAAAGATGGCTTACATCGTGTTTAATCCGTCAAAGACATCGCCTTCTACTGGCACTTACCCTGCCGTTCAACCCTTCTCGGGCAAAAAGATGTTGGTAGACTTTACCGTTGACGGCGGCAACAATGACTTTATCATTTCGCCCGCACTCAACTTCAAGAGCGACTTCCAAATCAGTTTCCGCGCCAAGAGTTATAAGGACACTTGGGGGCTGGAACGCTTCAAGGTAGGTTACTCTACTACGGGCACACGTCCTTCTGACTTCACCTTCGTACAGGAGGGCGACTATACAGAGGCTCCTCTCGACTGGACGCTGTTTGAATACCGCATTCCGAAAGAAGCCAAATACGTCTGCATCAACTGCGTTTCGAACGACGCGTTTATGTTTATGCTCGACGACATCTTCATCGGCACGAACCAAGTGCGTCCGAGAGTAGCCGCTCGCGCTACCTCTACCGACGCTCGCTTAGCAGGTTTCAACCTCTATCGTGACGGCGAGAAGGTGAACACGGAGTTAATCAAGGCCGTTTACGCTACCGACAACGTGCCCGACTATCGCACTTATAGTTACACCGTGCAACCCGTCATGACGGACAATACGGTAGGCGATATGTCTGAGGCCCTCAGCGTTGAAGTGCCCGATGTGCGCTTGCTCCCCTTCTTCGACGACTTTGACGACAACACCATTGACTCTACACGTTGGAGCCGCCCCACCACTAAGGCGGGCGAGGAGAATAAGTGGAAGAGCGACTACTATGCTTACGGCTTGGTAGACTTCTCTGCTTGCTATCCTTACTCAAGCATGGCTGACTACTCACAGAGTCTTGTCACACGCGAACTCAATACGCCCAACCCCGACAATACGTGGATACGCTACGAAGTTCGCCTTGACTACAACTTAAAGTATGCCGTAAGCGGACTGTATAGTGTGCTCGCCACCGAGATTTCGACCGACGGCGGCAACACTTGGACGCAGGTGGACAGCATTAAGAACGACATAGGTTCGTTCAGCTGGCGCACTTACGAGTTCCCCTTGAACAAGTATCTGGCCAACAACCACTTGTTTAAGATTCGTTTCCGCGCTTGGGGTAACGATGCACGCTACGTCAACTACTGGTTCGTTGACGACGTGAAGATATGGAACCCCACTACGCACGCTGCTACGATTAAGACGCTCAATGCGGGCCAACCCGTAGCCAACTGCGTGGTGAAGATGACGGCCGACAATGGCGCTTCTTACACCGAGACATCTGACGCCAACGGCAATATCAGCCTGCCTCGCATGGAAGAAGGCACTTATACCGTTACGGCCGAAGCTGCAGGTTATAACTTCTTGACTACGGAATGGAAGTTGGACGCCAACAGTGGTACCACCTTCACGGCTAACCTCACACGCCCTGTGCTCAACATCTCTGAACAGACCATTAACCAACAGAGCGCATTGGAGGCTTTGACGCAGAAGACCATTACAATTGAGAATACGGGCGACGGCGACTTGCAGTACAACTTCATCCCCACGCCAAAGCCGCAAAGCGGAACGACCGAACATCGTTGGGACGTGACGCAGGCTTTCGATGCTTCGGGCGATATGCAGAGCAGCGTGACCTTTGACGGTGAAAACTTCTACACTTCGTCAAACTTCTTCTTGGGCAAGTTCTTTAAGTACGACCGCGAGGGCCACTTCCTTGAAGAGTTCTCTGTACCGGGCATGTACTATGCTGTAAATGACCTTACTTTCGACGGTAAGTACTTCTACGGCTCTGACCGCAAGAACCGCATCTTCGAGCTTGACTTGCGCAACAAGCGCCTCGTTAGCACGATCGACATTCCTTCTGAGCCTGACCTCTGCGTAACACATATCGCTCACGACCCCCGCACCGACGAGTTCTGGGTAGGTGATTACAACACCTTAGGTCGTGTTAACCGCAAGGGCGAGGTAACGCTTGATTTCTATAAGTTGAACAACCTCGTGAGCATGGACGTATTCGGTACAGCCTTCGACAATGTTACTCCTGGTGGGCCTTACCTCTGGATGAGCGACCTCGTTACGTCGGGCCTTAACACGGTCGATAAGGTAACAATCAAACAATACGACCTGAACAATCGTCGTGTCGTAGCGGAAGAACACTCTGCTATCGACATTCCGGGGTACAAGACGGGGTCACTCTCTACGGGTGAAAACAACCTCGTCGGTATTGACTGCACCACGGCTTTGGTCAACGGCAAACTCTCTTTGGTCGGTATTTTGCAACAATCTCCTTCTCGCATCTTTGCCTACACCTTGGCCGACATCGATCCATGGGTAAAGGCCTCTCCGCTGGTTGGTACACTCAAAGCGGGCGAGAAGCAAACGATCACACTCGACTTTGACGCACGCAGCGTGCAGTTGAATGAGCAGAATAGCACAACGTTGACTTTCAACTCTATTCCTACACTGGCCGGCAATCACGACATCAGCCTCAACCTCACCGCTACTGAGGCTTCTGCTTACCCACGTCCCGTACAGCTCACAGCTACAGCTGAGGGCGAGTCAAGCGCTACGCTCGCATGGCAAGCTGCGGCTGGTGCACAACCTACGGGCTACGCTATCTATCGCAACGACGTGAAGGTGGGCGAAACTGCTAACACGACCTTTACTGACACGAAGTTGGTGCGTGGCACTTACGCCTACGCCGTTCAGGCACTCTACGGCGACAATGCCTCTACGCTCAGCGATACAGCAAACGTACAAGTGAAGGTGGGCGAACCTTACTTTGCGCCTAACAACCTTACGGCCAACATTACGCTCAACAAACACGTGACGCTAAAGTGGGAAGACCCCTCTTCATTGCTCACGAAGAGCAAGATGATTCGCTTCGACGAGGGCAAGAGCGACGACGCTGTAGGCGTGACCGAAGGTGGATTCTTCTACGCTGGTATCGCCCTTGACGCTGACGACCTCGCTCCTTATCGTGGTATGCAGATTGACTCTGTACAAGCATTTATTAAGGAACACGTTACAGCACTCTCTGTCAACATCTACAAGGACGGCAAGCGCGTACAGTCTACGCGTATTAGCGACGACTTAATTAAGTATGGTGAGTTCTCTAACTTTAAGTTGAACAAGCCCGTCACGATCGAACGTGGCTGCACTTACTACATCACGTTGCTCATAGCTCACGATGCCAACCTCAAGCCGATGGGTACGCACGCTGCTACGCCTATCGACGGCAAGAGCAACCTCATGTCGCTCGACGGCCGCGAGTGGTTCCCCGCATCGTATGTTGGTTTCGAAAGCACCAACTTCAATGTGGCTGCTCACTTCGCTCCCGTTGCTGACTACAACGAAACGCAACCTACTGGCTACGTCGTTTATCGCAATGGACAGAAGGTGGGTACTTCTACGACTACTTCTTATACAGAAGACGTCACCGAGGCTGGCACGTACAGCTACACCATAGCTTCTGCCTACGAAGGCGGTACGGAATCAAACGTTAGCAATGCTGCAAAGGTAGAACGCATCAGCCTCGACGCTGCAATGGCACCTACTACGGTCAATGCCAACGTCGTACGCAACCACCGCGTCGACCTCCGTTGGAGCATTCCTGTAGCCAAAGCTTGCACGCTTCCCACCGACCTCACACCACAGGCTAACATCACGCCTGAGGGTTGTCCCGAATACGTGGGTCAGTTTAAGGCGGCTTACACTGGCGAAATGGGTATTGCTTCTGACGGCAAGTACATCTATACAACGAAGTATTCGTCAACGGGTATCATCAACCGTTACACCATGGACGGTACTTTCGACACCAGCTTCACCTTGGCCGTGCCTTCTAACTTGACCACGGGTTTCCGCAACCTCACCTACGACGGTACGAACTTCTATGCTACGGCCAACGGTTCTACGCTCTATGTCATCGACATGGATAAGCAAGAGATAACGGACGAAATCTCTATCTCTGAGATTGGCCGTCACATTGCTTACATTCCCAACCTCGATAATGGTCGTGGTGGCTTTGAGGTGGGCGACTGGGAAACCAGTATCTACACTTCATTGCGCGGTGCGAAACTCGGCACGGGTCCTATGCTGAGGGGCGCTGCGGGTTCGGCTTACTACAATGGCGTTATCTACACCTTCGAACAGGGTTATAACAACAAGTACGAACTCTGTGCTTACGACTTCACCTCTGGCACGCAACTCTGGCACACCAGCTTGGGCAACTATGCGCCTATCAAACCCAGTGAGTCAGCCTCAGCCGGTGGTATGTCGGTTATCCATACCCAAGAGGGTTACACGCTCTTAGTGGCTGCTTTGCAAGAGGGTACAGGTACGCGTTACTTCTACTTCGACCTCGGTTCGGTGAAGGGCCTCAGCGGCTACAACATCTACCGCAATGGTACGAAACTGAACGATGCTCCTTTGGCTCAACGTGCTTACGCTGACCTTGAGAACACTCCGGGCACATACACTTACGAGATTGAGACGGTCTACATCGATGGTACGGTCTCTGAGCGCACAGCGCCCGTTAGCGTAACGATTACTGAAACAGGTCAGGGCGCCGTTGCCTCTGACGTGAAAGCGCGCGCAGCCTCTTACGGCTACGACGTGAACGTTACGATGATCGACCCCACCACGCTGGTGGCCGATACGTATGAGAGCTTTGAAGAACAAACCGTTGGCGAGGCCTTCTCACAAATGGGTTGGACGAACAAGGGCGGTCTCTTTAAGGTGACGACCGACGATGCCGTTCAAGGTGACAAGGCGCTCTGCGCTGCTGCTGAGGACAAGGCTGAATTGATTATCCCCGTGGGTAAGAAATACGCTGCTCCATTTGCCTTCAGCTTTATGGCACGCAATGGTTTGACGAGCGAAGGCAATGGCGAGATACAAGTGCTCTCCTCTAACGACGGCACGGAGGCGGCTGACTTCATCAACCGTGGCCGCTTCTCGACGACTGAGGCTTGGCAACAGTTCGCGCTCACGCTGCCTGCTGAGAGCAAGTACGTGATATTGCGCGTCAACACGAGCCACGCCGCTCAGTATATCGATGCCATTAGCATTCATACCGACAAGTTGGGCGACATCTATGGCTACGACATCTATCGCGACGGCACGAAGTTGAACGATGAACCTGTAGCTGGGCCTAACTATACGGACCACAACCTCTTGCCAGGTACGTATAAGTATCAAGTTGTGGCTTACTACAACAGTTCGGCTATCAGCGAACTAAGCGAACCAGCCATTGCAAACGTTAACTACACCAATGGCTATCAACAACCAGGTACACTCTCTGTCGTACAAAGCGACAAGGGCAACGAACTCACTTGGAGTGTTCCCGCCTTAGGCGACGCTACAGAATTGCGTTGGCACAACGGCGTTTGCGACAATGCTGCAGGTCTGCCCAGTGGTGGTCAGTACTACGCTGGCGTTGAGTTTGGCACGGACGACCTCAAGGGCTACGACGCATTAAGCGTCTCTGAAGTGAAGTTCTACATCAACCAAGTGCCTGACGTACTCTACGTTCAACTCTATGAGGACAAAGACCTCGTGTTTGAGAAGTATGCTACCGACCTCCGTCAGTACGCCTTCAACACCGTGCGTCTTGACAAGCCTTTCAAAGTGGACGCAAGCAAGAAGTTGCGTGCAGTCGTTTACGTTGAACACAACAGCATCACCGTACCCTTAGGCTACGATGCTGGTCCTGCCAAAGGCGGTAAGGGTAACCTCTACTCTACCGACGGCACGACTTGGACTACCTTGAGCGACAACGACATTGAGGGCAACTGGAACATCTCTATTATGCTCCAGCCTTATGCTGACAACGTGAAGGCAGCTCCTACAGCTCACCTCAACGCTACGGCTGAACGCTATGCAGCAGCACAACCCGCAGCTGCCAAGGCTGAGACATTGAAGGGGGTTGCCCTCGACGCAGCTCAACCTGCCAGCTTCTTTGCTGGTTACAACATCTACTGCAATGGTGAACGCATCAACGCTACACCGCTCGGCACAGATGCTACGACTTACCTCGATGCTGAGACACATGCGGGTCGTTACTACGAATATCAAGTGAAGGCTATCTATCCCGACTATGGCGAAGTTGGCTCTAACGTTGTTCGTGTCATGACGACTGGCATTAACGATGTGACCATCGACGCTTCCGCTGACAAGGCGCCTATTTACAACCTGAAGGGTATCCGCACCGACCGCACCGAGCGCGGCCCCGTTATTCAGAATGGTAAGAAGCGCTTGCAGAAATAAGCATTGATAAACGCATATAACTAAAAAAATCCCCTTTGCCCCACTCACGTGGGACAAAGGGGATTTTTTTGTGTGTTTATTACTTCTCCACCAATTCGTAATTGGTGCTTCTACCGCCCTTTTGAGTGGAACGGAGTAGGTGCTTGGCTATAAGGTCGTTGATGTCGCGATTAGCTGTATCTTGCGAACAATGATTGATTTTATACCATTTGGAGGAGTTGAGCTTTCCCTCAAATCCGTCAAGAAGAAGATTGAGCACTTTGCGCTGGCGATCATTCAACGATAAAGTACTATGCTGATTCCAAAATCTCATTTTTCGCACTACACGTTCGGTCTTAGCCAAGGCCTCTTCTATAGCTGACTTTAAAGTGTGTAAGAACCATTCTATCCACGGCGTAATATCAAGTTCCCCTTTCTGAGCCTGCTCCAACTGCTCGTAATAGGCTTTGCGATGATTTAATATTTCAGACGATAGACTATAAAAACGTTGCGACGTATTGTCAGCACGCGAAAGCATGAGTTCAGTTAATGTACGGCAGAGGCGTCCATTACCATCATCAAAGGGGTGAATCGTTACAAACCAAAGGTGTACCACAGCAGCTTTTACTACCGCATCTACATGATTCTCATTTTCTATCCACTGGAAGAGTTCGTTCATCATGTCTGCCACATCTTGACTGCGAGGTGCTTCGTAATGCACTTTCTGTCGTCCCATAGGGCCAGAAACCACTTGCATGGGTTCCTCCCCTTGCCGCCAATTGGCTACGGTTATTTTATAGAGGCCACTTCGCCCTGTTGGAAAGAGGGCTCCATGCCAGGAAAATAAGCGTTCAGCCGTTATCGGTGAACGATAGTGTTGTACAGCGTCTACCATCACCTGCACCACGCCCTCAGTGTAGTGGTCGGGAATAGGAAGTCCTTCGTGCGGTAAACCTAACTGTATGGCGATTGATGAACGTACACTATCACGATTCAAATTTTCACCTTCTATTTGGGCTGAATGAACGATTTCTTGTGTCAGTGAGTCGAGCATCGAAAGATGTTGATCCTCAAATCCAAAGAGAGCAATACGCCCCAAAAGTTTACCTCTTAGCACATTTACTTCTGCTAAAAGGCTACCAAATTGCTCACCATTCCATGTAAAGTGAGGCCATTGCGTTTGTTGCCAAATGTATTTTACCATACACGTATCTTTCTTATTATACTACTTAAATACTGCAAATGTACACTTTTCAACCTAATTTGCGGAGTATAACGCACATATTCTCCGCAGATTATGCGGAGAATAAAAGAATACGTAAGAGGTACAACGAACATTTTATGGAGCGACGCACCCTCACCTGGGGGCGACGCGTCCCCGCGTCGGCATTTGCTTGTCAAGGCTCGATGCCTTGACAAGCAAATACATAAGTATCACTAATAGAAGTATTGCCAACTTGGGGTATCGACCCCCAAGTT